>NZ_JBMRFR010000003.1:0-422933 GCF_049384845.1 Stenotrophomonas sp. CASM101
CCAGAAAGCTGGCCAGGATCGCTTGGGGCGTCTTCAAGAGCGGCCGGGACTTTGACCCGGCCATGCTGAAAGTGGGTCAAGCCTGCTTCCAGCAGGCTTGACCACGAACATAGGATCTCGGCTCTACAAAGGCAGGTGCTGTGGAGTCCTGTAGAGCCGAGCCTGCGCTCGGCTCACGTGCGTAGCGCGGGCTTCAGGCGAACAGCAGCCGAGCATGGGCTCGGCTCTACAGCGGAGGTCTCAGTCTTCTTCCGGCGGCAGTACGATGGCGTCGTCGTCGATGGCCAGCTTGCCGGCCATCAGCACGGCCTGGGTGCGGTTGGTCACGCCGAGCTTGCGCAGGATGGCAGTGACGTGGGCCTTGATCGTTGCTTCGGAGACGTTGAGGTCGTAGGCGATCTGCTTGTTCAAGCGGCCGGCGCCGAGCATCTGCAGGACGCGGAACTGCTGCGGGGTCAGCTCGCGCAGGCGCTGGCCGACTTCGCGTTCTTCGCTGCCGGTAGGCGGCACGTTGTGCGCTTCCGGCGGTGCCCAGGTCTCGCCATCGAGGATGGTGCCGAGTGCATGGCCGATGGTGTCCGAGTCGGCCGATTTGGGAATGAAGCCGAGCGCACCGTGGTCGAGCGCGCGGCGCATCACCGTGGCTTCTTCGCGCGCGGACACCACCACCACCGGCAGCTGCGGATGCAGTGAGCGCATGTGCACGAGTGCGTTGAAGCCCTGCGCACCCGGCATGTTGAGGTCCATCAGGACCAGGTCGGCGTCGTTGTGCTGATCGGCCAGCGCGTACAGTGCTTCCACGCTGTCGGCCTCGAACAGTTGTACGCCCGGGATGACCCGCTGCACGGCCCCACGCAGGGCTTCGCGGAACAGCGGGTGGTCATCGGCAATCAGGAGGGTGGTCATGGGTCGAGCTTATCGATCAGGAAAAAGAGCGACGTGATGGCAGGTGCAGGACGGGTCGGACGTGGCCGGGTCCCTCCTCCCGGCCACGTCCCTGGCGCGTCCTGCGCCTGCAGTCACGCCATCAGCGCACCTTGCGCTCGTCCACCAGCGACGCCACCACCGACGGATCGGCCAGGGTCGAGGTGTCGCCAAGCTGGTCCGGCGCGTTCTCGGCAATCTTGCGCAGGATGCGGCGCATGATCTTGCCCGAGCGGGTCTTCGGCAGGCCCGGCGCCCACTGCAGGTGGTCCGGCGTGGCGATCGGGCCGATTTCCTTGCGTACCCACGCGACCAGTTCCTTCTGCAGTTCGTCGCTCGGCGCTTCTTCGGCCACCAGGGTCACGTAGGCATAGATGCCCTGGCCCTTCACGTCGTGCGGGAAGCCGACCACGGCCGCTTCGGCCACCTTCGGGTGCGAGACCAGCGCGCTTTCCACTTCGGCGGTGCCGATGCGGTGGCCGGACACGTTGATCACATCGTCTACGCGGCCGGTGATCCAGTAGTAGCCGTCCTCGTCGCGGCGGCAACCGTCGCCGGTGAAGTAGCTGCCCGGGTAGGTGCGGAAATACGTATCGATGAAACGCTGGTGGTCGCCGTACACCGTGCGCATCTGGCCCGGCCAGGAATCACGGATGATCAGGTTGCCCTCGGTCGGGCCGTCCTGGATCTCGCCATCGGCATTGACCAGCGCCGGCTGCACGCCGAAGAAGGGCAGGGTGGCCGAACCCGGCTTGAGGTCCATCGCACCGGCCAGCGGCGAGATCAGGATGCCGCCGGTCTCGGTCTGCCACCAGGTATCGACGATCGGGCAGCGGCTGTCTCCGACCACTTCGTAGTACCAGCGCCAGGCTTCCGGATTGATCGGCTCGCCGACGCTGCCGAGCAGGCGCAGCGACGCGCGCGAGGTCTTCTTCACCGGCTCCTCGCCTTCGCGCATCAGCGCACGGATCGCGGTCGGGGCGGTGTAGAAAATGCTCACCTTGTGCTTGTCGATCACGTTCCAGAAGCGCGAGGTGTCCGGATAGTTCGGCACGCCTTCGAACATCAGCGAGGTCGCACCGTTGGCCAGTGGCCCGTACACGATGTAGCTGTGGCCGGTAACCCAGCCGACGTCGGCGGTGCACCAGTAGATGTCGTCCTCGCGCAGGTCGAACACCGCTTCATGGGTGTAGGCCGCGTACAGCAGGTAACCGCCGGTGGTGTGCAGCACGCCCTTGGGCTTGCCGGTGGAACCGGAGGTGTAGAGGATGAACAGCGGGTCTTCCGCGTTCATGCGTTCCGGTTCGCAGGTGGACGGCTGGCTGTCCACCACATCGTGGAACCAGCGGTCGCGCGGGGCCTGCATGTCCACCGCGCCGCCGGTGTGGCGCACCACCAGCACGGTTTCAACCGTGTTCGTGCCCGGCAGCTTCAGCGCGGCATCGACGTTGGCCTTCAGCGGAATCCTGCGGCCACCGCGCAAGCCTTCGTCGGCGGTGATGATCAGCTTGCTCTGGCAGTCGCTGACACGGTCGGCGATCGAGTTCGGCGCGAAGCCACCGAACACCACCGAGTGGATCGCACCGATGCGCGCGCAGGCCAGCATGGCCACCGCGGCGTCGACGATCATCGGCAGGTAGATGGTGACCCGGTCGCCCTTCTTGACGCCGAGGTTGCGCAGCGCGTTGCCGAGGCGGCAGGTGCGCTCGTACAGCTCGCGATAGGTCACATGCTGGGCCGGTGCATCCGGGCCGTCCGGCTCGAACAGCAGGGCGGTCTTGTCGCCGCGCGTCTCGAGCTGGCGATCCAGGCAGTTCACGCTGGCATTGAGCTCGCCATCCTCGAACCACTTGATGCGGAAGTCGGACAGGTCATAGCTGACGTTCTTGATCTTCGTCGGCTTGCGCATCCATTGCAGGCGCTCGGCGGCCTTGCCCCAGAATCCATCCGGATCGGCCACCGACGCCTGGTACTGCTGTTCATAGGTCTTCTTGTCGATGCGTGCCTTGGCGGCGAACTGCGGATCGACGGGGTAGATATCAGCCATGGCACCCTCACTTGCACGTTGACTTTGTATGTGCGGTCGCAGCATCGCAACGACCGATCCCCCTCAGTTTGCCCCATCCACCCCCGGCCGCGTCACCACCCTGGTTAGACCATGGTCGAAAGTGAGCGCCTTGCAGGCCCGGGTTCGACCAATGGCGAATAGCCGCTATACATAATCGCCCCGCAGTCTCGGCTCGACCGTGCCCCACGCGCGGCATCACCTTGCCACTTGGGAGAGAGGGCAACATGAGCCACCGTACGTTGAAAGCCGTGCGCACACCTTTGGCGGCCTGCCTGCTGGTCGCCCTGGTCGCACCGGGCATGGCGTTCGCAGAGACCGCCAAAGAGAAGGCACTGGAAGCACGCGTTGCCGAACTGGAACGCCAGGTCCAGCTGCTGCTGTCTTCGCAGCAACAACAACAGACCCAGATCAGCCAGACCCAGCAGGCCGTGACCGAAGTGCGCACGGTGCAGGCCGAGCAGAAGCCGGTCGCACAGGTGCCGGCCGGCAAGCAGCCGATCCAGGTCACCACCCTCACCCCGGGCGCGGCGCCGGGCACCACGGTCAAGATCGGCGGCTTCATCAAGGCCGACTTCCTGGCCACCCAGACCAGCGATGGCCAGCTGGCCGACGACGCCACCGGCCGCTCGCTGTACCTGCCGGGCCAGACTCCGGTGGAAGGCGCTGGCGGCAGCGGCAAGCGTTCGGGCACCGATTTCAACGCCCACGCCAAGTTCTCGCGCTTCAACCTGGGCATCGACAACGTGAGCGAATCGGGCAACAAGGCCGGTGCGTTCTTCGAGATGGACTTCTTCGGCAATTCGCTGGGCAACCAGACCGCCACCAACACCTACGGCGTGACCCTGCGCCACGCCTACATGTACTGGAACAACTGGCTGGCCGGCCAGACCTGGTCCAACTTCATGGACGCGGCCGCACTGCCGGAAGCGGTCGACTTCGTCGGCCCCACCGACGGCGTGATCTTCGTGCGCCAGGCGCAGGTGCGCTACACCCAGGGCGGCTTCAGTGTCGCACTGGAGAACCCGGAAACCACCACCCTCACCGGCACCCGCAACCCGGTCACCGGGGCATGGACCAACGCCAGCGCCAACTCCGACCGTGGCAGCCTGCCCGATCTGACCCTGCGCTATGGCTGGAAGGGTGATTGGGGCACCTTCGGCGTCGGCGGCATCGTCCGTCAGCTGAAGGTCGACAACCAGGCCACCGGCGCCAAGGCCGACAAGGTGGCTGGCGGCCTGACCCTGGGCGGCAAATGGGTGATGGGTGACAGCGATTCGCTGCACTACCAGCTGACCGGCGGCGAAGGCATCGCCCGCTACATCGGCCTGGGCATCACCGCCGACAGTGCCTATGACGTGGCCCGCGACGAACTCAACCCGACCGGCGTGCTTGCCGGCTACGTCGGCTGGCGGCATGCGTTCTCGCCGAAGTTGCGCACCAACCTGATCTACGCGCGCAGCGACTACGACAACGACAGCATCCTCGGCCCACTGGTGACCAAGAGCGTGCAGAGCGTCCGCGGCAACATCTTCTATTCACCGCTGCCCAAGGTCGATATCGGCGCCGAGCTGATGTACGGCCGTCGCGAAGTGGAGAACGGCAACAAGGGTGACATCACCCGGTTGCAGTTCACTACGAAGTACAGCTTCTAGGAGCGTGCCGGCCAGCGGCCGGCACCTACCGAGATGGGGTGCCGGCCAAGGTCGGCATCTACCGAATTGAGTGCCGACCAACGGTCGGCACCCACCAACAACGATTGCTTCGGAGGGGAAGCGTCCCATGTCCAGTACACCCAGCACCGCACATAAAGCGGGCACCCTGACCAAGGGCCACAAGAAGGTCATCTTCGCCTCGAGCCTCGGCACGGTCTTCGAGTGGTATGACTTCTTCCTGTACGGCTCGCTCGCGGCCATCATCGCCAAGCAGTTCTTCAGCGGCGTCAATGAAACCACGGGCATGATCTTCGCCCTGCTGGCGTTCGCCGCCGGCTTCTTCGTGCGTCCGTTCGGCGCGGCCTTCTTCGGTAGCCTCGGCGACCGCATCGGCCGCAAGTACACCTTCCTGGTCACCATCCTGATCATGGGCATCTCGACCTTCCTGGTCGGCGTGCTGCCCAACTACGCATCGATCGGTTTTGCCGCACCGGTGATCCTGATCATCCTGCGCCTGGCCCAGGGTCTGGCGATGGGCGGCGAGTACGGCGGTGCCGCCACCTACGTGGCCGAGCACGCGCCGGACGACAAGCGCGGCCTGTACACCAGCTTCATCCAGTGCACCGCCACGCTGGGCCTGTTCCTGTCGCTGCTGATCATCCTGGCCTGCCGCATGACCCTGGGCAACGACGCCTTCGAGGCCTGGGGCTGGCGCATCCCGTTCCTGGTGTCGATCCTGCTGCTGGGCATTTCGGTATGGATCCGCCTGCAGCTGAGCGAATCGCCGCTGTTCCAGCAGATGAAGGCTGAAGGCAAGGGCTCCAAGACCCCGTTCCGCGACAGCCTGAAGGGCGGCAACCTGAAGCTGATGTTGCTGGTCCTGCTCGGTGCAGCGGCTGGCCAGGCCGTGGTCTGGTATGGCGGACAGTTCTACGCGCTGTTCTTCCTCAGCAGCATGCTGAAGGTCGATGCCACCACCTCCTACCTGCTGATCGCCGCAGCGCTGGCATTGGGCACGCCGTTCTTCATCTTCTTCGGCTGGCTGTCCGACCGCATCGGCCGCAAGAAGATCATCCTGGCCGGCTGCCTGCTGGCGGCCATCACCTACATCCCGATCTTCAAGGGCCTGACCCACTTCGCCAACCCGGCCATCGAAGAAGCGCGCAGCAGCTCCCCGGCACTGGTCGTCGCCGACCCGGCCACCTGCTCGTTCCAGTTCGATCCGGTGGGCCTGCGCAAGTTCACCAGCTCCTGCGACGTGGCGACCGCCGCGTTGACCAAGGCCGGTGTGCCGTACGACGTGCAGCCCGCCGCCGCCGGTTCGCTGGCGATGGTGAACGTGGGCAGTGCCAGCGTCACCTCGTATGAGGCCGCCGGCCTGACCAAGGAAGAAGGCAAGGCCAAGGCCGATGCGTTCGGCGCGGAACTGAAGACCGCCCTGACCTCTGCCGGCTACCCGGCCAAGGCCGATGGTGCGCGCATCAACATTGCCGGCACCATCTTCATGCTGTGGCTGCTGGTGCTGTACGTGACCATGGTCTACGGCCCGATCGCCGCCTACCTGGTCGAACTGTTCCCAACCCGTATCCGCTACACCTCGATGTCGCTGCCGTACCACATCGGCAACGGCTGGTTCGGCGGCTTCCTGCCGGCGATCTCGTTCGCACTGGTGGCCGGTACCGGCAACCTGTACTACGGCCTGTGGTACCCGATTGCGATCGCACTGATGTCGGTGGTGATCGGCGGCCTGTTCCTGCGCGAAACCAAGAACGTGGATATCACCAAGTAACCGGCGTGCCGACCGGGTTTCAGGGGCCGTGGTGCAGACCGCGGCCTTTCTGTTTTCTGCGCCGTGTCATTTCGGCTCGCATTCCGGTAGTGCCGGCCGCTGGCCGGCAACCCCATGAATCTCCGCAGACATGAACCCATTGCCGGCCAGCGGCCGGCACTACCATGGCGATGCGCGGCACCCCGTATAGTCGGCCCATGACCACCATCACCCCGGCCGAGCTCCCCGCCATCCTGCACACCCTGCGCAGCGCCTGGCAGTCGCAGCGCCCCACGCTGGACCAGCGCGAAGCCGACCTGCGCCGCCTGCGCGAAGCGCTGAAGCCACGCCTGGACGAAATGGCGCAGGCCATCGCCGAGGATTTCGGCCATCGCGCCCACGTGGAATCGAAGCTGGCCGATGGCATGAGCGTGCTGTCGGCCATCGATCACCTGCGCCGCCACCTGCGGCGCTGGTCGAAGCCGCAGCGGGTGGGGGCGGGCTGGCGACTGTGGCCGGCGCGCGCGCAGCTGCGGCCGACGCCGTTGGGTGTGGTCGGGGTGATCTCGCCCTGGAATTACCCGGTCACGCTGGCACTGGTGCCACTGGCCACCGCCATCGCCGCGGGCAACCATGTGCTGCTGAAGCCGTCTGAACACACGCCGCGCACCAGCGCGTTCCTGGCCGATCTGCTGGCCAGTGTGTTCCCGCCCGATCGCGTGACGGTGGTGCAGGGCGGGGCAGACGTGGCCTCCGCGGTGTCCTCGCTGCCGCTGGACCATCTGTTGTTCACCGGCTCGACGGCTGTTGGCCGCAAGGTGATGGCCGCCGCCGCCGAGCATCTGGTGCCGGTCACCTTGGAACTAGGCGGCAAGTCGCCGGCGATTGTCTGTCGCGATTTCCCGCTGGATAAAGCCGCAGCGCGGCTCGCCACCGGCAAGTGGTTCAACGCCGGCCAGACCTGCATCGCGCCGGATTACGTGCTGATCGATACCGCGCGCCAGCGCGAGTTCGTGCAGGCGCTGCAGCAGCAGGTGCGCGAACGCTACGGCGACTTCAGCGATGCCGACGATTACACCCGCATCATCAATGAAGGCCAGTACCGGCGCCTGCAGGGCTATCTGGCACAGGCGCGGCAACGCGGCGTGCCGGTGATTCCGCTGGCGCAGGTGGATGAGGCGCGCGCCGACCGCGAGCGCCTGCTGGTGCCGACCGTGGTGCTGGACCCGCCGGACGACCTGGACCTGATGCGCGAGGAAATCTTCGGGCCGATCCTGCCGGTGCGGGCCTACCCGGACCTGGAGGCGGCGCTGGCGGACGTGCTGTCCCGCGAACGGCCGCTGGCGCTGTATCCCTTCAGCCATGACACGGCGACGGTGGAGCGCATCCTCGGCCAGGTGGTGGCCGGTGGGGTGACGGTGAATGACACGCTGCTGCACTTCGCCGCCGATGGCCTGCCGTTTGGCGGGGTAGGGCCCAGCGGCATGGGCGCGTACCACGGGCGCGCCGGGTTCGATGCGATGAGCAAGCGGCTGCCGGTGCTGTGGCAGTCGCGCTGGGCGGCCAGCGACCGGCTGCGGCCGCCGTATTCGAAGATTGCGGGGTTGTTGAAGCTGCTGCTGCGGTGAACCCAGGCAGGGCGTGGCTCTGCTGAATCAGGGCCCGGCCCGATTCTTCTGTAGAGCCGAGCCCACGCTCGGCTGCTCCTGGCTGGGTGCCTGATCAATGCAGCCGAGCGTGGGCTCGGCTCTACACGGGAATCCGGGCCGACCCCCATCCCGGCCACCCGGTTAGAATGCCCGCATGAAGATCGCCTCGTGGAACGTCAATTCGCTCAATGTCCGCCTGCCGCACCTGGAGCAGTGGCTCAAGGACTTCGGCCCGGACATCGTCGGCATCCAGGAAACCAAGCTGGAGGACCACAAGTTCCCCGACTCTGCGCTGATCGCCGCGGGCTACCGCAGTGTGTTCGCCGGCCAGAAGACCTACAACGGCGTGGCGCTGCTGTCGCGTGAGCCTGCACAGGACGTGCAGATCGGCATTCCCGGCTTCGAGGACGAGCAGAAGCGCGTCATCGCCGGCACCTTCGGTGACCTGCGGGTGATCAACCTGTACGTGGTCAACGGCCAGGACATCGGCACCGACAAATACGACTACAAGCTGCGCTGGCTGGAGGCGGTGCACGCCTGGATCGCGCAGGAACTGCAGCGGCACCCGAAGCTGATCGTGATGGGGGACTTCAACATTGCCCCGGACGCACGCGACGTGCACGACCCGGAGGTGTGGAACGACAACCACATCCTGACCTCCACCGCCGAGCGCGGCGCGCTCAACAAGCTGCTGCAGCTGGGGCTGCACGATGGCTTCCGCCTGCACAACGACGAGGCGGGTACCTTCAGCTGGTGGGATTACCGCGCCGCCGGCTTCCGCCGCAACCTGGGCCTGCGCATCGACCTGACCCTGGTTTCCGATGCGCTGAAGAGCGGTGCGGTGGCTTCGGGCATCGACCGCGAGCCGCGCACCTGGGATCGTCCGAGCGACCATGCGCCGGCGTGGGTGCAGATCGGTTGAACGAACGAGGCCCGGCGATTGCCGGGCCCGTTCTGGAACATCTGCCGGCCAGCGGCCGGCACTACCCTCAGATCACCGTATGCTCTTGCGGGTGAACAGGTTGACGATCGCCAGCAGGATCACCGCACCGATCAGCGAGAACAGGAAGGTGCGGATGGTGATCGCTTCGTTGATGCCGCCGCCGAACAGCCAGCCGGAAATCAGCGCGCCGACGATGCCGACCACGATGTTGAGGATGATGCCCTGCTGGGCATCGCGCTTCATGATGATGCTGGCCAGCCAGCCTACGATGCCGCCGACGATCAGCCAGATGATGATGCCCATGATCGAACCTCCGGTGGGGAACTGTGACCAGTTGACGCGCACGGCTGTGAACCCGTCGTGCAATTGCGTGATGGGCACGTGCGGATGAGCCTGCCAGCCACCCTCGACGGCCCCTGGCGCTTCGGCCCGGTGACGGTCTGGCGCTGCCCGCACGTGCCGGGCCAGCGCGGTGAACCGCAGGCCCGGCAGGTACTGGCGCAGGCGCTGGGCACCGATCCGCAGACGCTGCCACTGGTCCGTGACGACAAGGGCCGGCCGGAGCTGAGCGGCCCGTTGGCCCACTACGGGACCGGCTGGAGCCACAGCGGTGAGGTGCTGCTGGTGGCGCTGGGCGAAGGCGTGCGGCTGGGCGTGGACCTGGAACTGCTGCGGCCGCGGCCTCGTCTTCTGGAAATCGTGCGGCGCTTCTTCCACCCGCAGGAGGCGGCCTGGCTGGAACGCCTGGACGAGGCCGACCGCGAGCACTGGTTCTTCCGCGTGTGGTGCGTCAAGGAGGCGATCCTGAAGGCGCACGGCCAGGGCATCTCGTTCGGCCTGCACCGCCTGCAGCTGGCGCCGGGGGCCGATGGCGCCCTGCACCTGCGCTGGTGCGACCCGGAACTGGGCGAGGCCGCGCGCTGGCACCTGCACGAATGGCAGGCCAGCGGCCAGTTCCGTGCGGCGTTGGCCTGGTATCCGCACTGAAGCGGGGAATCAGCGCGCAAAACCGGCGATAATGGCGGCATGAGCGAACACCCACTTCCCGCCAGCGTGGCTGCCACGCTGGAACAGGGCCTGGCCAGCATGGGCCTGGACGCCGCGCTGGCGCCGTCGCTGCTGCGCTACCTGGCCCTGCTGCACCGCTGGAACGGCACCTACAACCTCACCGCCATCCGCGACCCGCAGGAGATGGTTACCCGCCACCTGCTCGATTCGCTGGCGATGCAGCCGTTCGTGGCTGATGGCAGCCTGGCCGACCTCGGTACCGGTCCCGGGTTGCCGGGCATCCCGCTGGCGATCGCCTGCCCTGGCCTGCAGGTCACCCTGGTCGAGAGCAACGGCAAGAAGGCGCGCTTCATGCGCGAGGCCGTGCGCCAGCTCGGCCTGGGCAACGCCCGCGTGGCCGAATCGCGGGCCGAAGCGCTGGACGAGGCCGGTCGTTACGACCAGCTGACCGCGCGCGCAATGGATACCCTGGCCGGCATCGTCCGTGTCGGTGGCCATCTGCTGCGCCCCGGCGGCGTGCTGCTGGCCATGAAGGGCGTCTACCCGCATGAGGAGATCGCGGAACTGCCGGCTGGCTGGCAGGTGCGTGAGGTGACCCCGCTGAGCGTGCCCGGCCTGGCCGGCGAACGCCACCTGGTCACCGTTACAGGTCCCTGATTCCCGCCGCCAGCCCTTTGTGGAACAACGGGTTGGCGATCCACGATTTCCGCAAGGGGCCGGTTGTACGCATAATGACCGGTCCCAATCATCCGTCGACGAGGCACACCCGCATGGCCCGCATCATCGCCATCGCCAACCAGAAGGGTGGCGTCGGCAAGACCACGACCGCCGTCAACCTGGCCGCTTCCCTGGCCAACGCACCCAAGCGCGTGCTGTTGGTCGACCTGGACTCGCAGGGCAACGCGACCATGGGCAGCGGCGTGGACAAGCGTGAGCTGGCGGCCTCCACCTGCGATCTGCTGCTGGGCGAGAACAGCGCCGCCGATGTGCGCGTGCAGACCGCCGAAGGCTACGACCTGCTGCCGGGCAACATCGACCTGACCGCCGCCGAGATCCAGCTGATGGGCCAGAGCGAGCGCGAGCAGCGCCTGAAGCGCGCGCTGGCGCCGATCCGCGACGAGTACGACTACATCCTGATCGATTGCCCGCCGGCGCTGTCGCTGCTGACGCTCAACGCGCTTGCCGCCGCCGATTCGGTGATCGTGCCGATGCAGTGCGAGTACTACGCACTGGAAGGCCTGAGCGCGCTGGTGGAAACCATCGAAGCGCTGCGCACCAGCCTGAACCCCGCGCTGGAGATCGAAGGCGTGCTGCGCACCATGTTCGACGTGCGCAACAACCTGGCCAATGCGGTCTCGGCCGAGCTCACCGAGCACTTCGGCGACCGCGTTTTCCGCACCATCGTGCCGCGCAACGTGCGCCTGGCCGAGGCACCCAGCCATGGCCAGAGCATCGTCGGCTACGACCGCGCCTCGCGCGGTGGCGTGGCCTACCTGGGCCTGGCCGGCGAGATCATCCGCCGCAACAACGAACGCAACAAGGCCGGCAAGGCCGTGGAGACCGTCTGATGACCAGCAGCAAGCCGGCAGCCAAGAAGCGAGGCCTCGGCCGTGGCCTGGACGCGCTGCTGGGCCCGAAGGGCGCGGTCAGCCAGGTGCAGGCCACCACTGCGGTGATCGAGCCGCTGCCGGGTGAAGTGCTGCGCAAGTTGCCGGTCGGCCAGCTGCAGCCGGGCAAGTACCAGCCGCGCCGCGAGATGGACGAGGGCAAGCTGTCCGAGCTGGCCGACTCGATCAAGTCGCAGGGCGTGATCCAGCCGATCCTGGTGCGCCAGCTGCCGGCGGGCAACTACGAAATCGTCGCCGGTGAACGCCGCTGGCGCGCATCGCAGCTGGCCGGGCTGGACGAAGTGCCGGTGGTGGTGCGCGAGCTGGAAGACCGCACCGTCATCGCGATGGCGCTGATCGAGAACATCCAGCGTGAAGACCTCAACCCGCTGGAAGAAGCCGAGGCGCTGCAGCGCCTGATCAGCGAGTTCACCCTGACCCATGCCGAGGCCGCCGAGGCCGTCGGCCGCTCGCGCGCGGCGGTGTCCAACCTGCTGCGCCTGCTGGAGCTGCCGGTGGCGATCCGGCTGCTGCTGGAAACCCGCCGCCTGGAAATGGGCCACGCCCGCGCGCTGCTGACCCTGGCCCCCGAGCTGGCTGGCAAGCTGGCGCAGGAAGCGGCCGATGAAGGCTGGTCGGTGCGCGAGGTCGAGCGCCGTGCGCAGGCCTTCGCCGCCGGCAAGGTGCCGAGCAACCGCCCGGTGGCGACGCCGAAGGTGCAGCAGGCCGACATCGCCTCGCTGGAAACCGAACTGTCCGAAGCGCTGGGTGCCAAGGTGGCGATCAACCACGGCCGTGGCGGCAAGGGCAAGCTGATCATCCACTACACCGATCTGGACACCCTGGACGGCGTGCTGGAAAAGCTGCGTACGCGCCAGGGCTGAACCCGGCGCCACATCACGCCGGCCGACGCATCCCCGCGACGTCGGCCACGCCGATGGCAGCGGGGTGCTTTGATCGAGACCCGCGATGACCATCCTGCTTACCGGCGCTGCCGGCTTCATCGGTGCCTACACCGCCCGCGCGCTGCTGGGGGCCGGCCAGGCCGTGGTCGGTCTGGACAACTTCAACGATTACTACGACCCGCAGATCAAGCGTGACCGCGTGGCCGCGCTGTGCCCGGCGCTGGACCTGCGCACGCTAGACCTGACCGATAACGAAGGCCTGGCCGCGCTGTTCGACGAAGTGAAGCCGACCGCCGTGATCCATCTGGCTGCACAGGCCGGCGTGCGCTATTCGCTGGAAAACCCGCTGGCCTACGTCGACAGCAACCTGGTCGGCTTCGTCAACATGCTCGAGCTGTGCCGCCACCGTGGCGTGCAGCACCTGGTGTATGCCTCCAGCAGTTCGGTGTATGGCGACTCGGCCACGCCGCCGTTCTCCGAGGACCAGCGCGTGGACCAGCCGCGCTCGCTGTACGCGGCGACCAAGGCGGCCAACGAGCTGATGGCCTACACCTACGCACAGCTGTACGGCCTGCATGCCACCGGGCTGCGATTCTTCACCGTGTATGGCCCGTGGGGCCGGCCGGACATGGCACCGCTGCTGTTCTCGCGCGCGGTGCTGGCCGGTCGGCCGATCGACGTGTTCAACGAAGGCCGCATGCAGCGCGATTTCACACATGTCTCCGACATCGTCTCCGGTATCCTCGGCGCCCTCGCGCATCCGGCCGACGGCCCGGTGCCGCACCGGGTGTTCAACCTCGGCAACCATACGCCGGTCGAGCTGGAGCGCTTCATCAGCGTGATCGAGCAGGCGGCCGGCCGCCCTGCGCAGAAGGTCTACAAGCCCATGCAGCCGGGCGACATGGTGCGCACGATGGCCGATACCCGGCGCGCACATGACGCTTTCGGCTTCGATGCGGTGACCCCGATCGAACAAGGCCTGCCGCCTGTGGTGCTGTGGTGCCGCGAGTATTTTGGCGATCGCGCCTGAGGACGGATCCTCACGCCGCCGGGTTCATCTTCGGATAACCTCGGTTTCGGAGAATGCGCGGTCTTTGTCCCCCCTTTGGCCGAGTGCCTTATGAGCCAACCCGAGCTTTCCGTTGTCGTCCCGGTGTTCAACGAGCGCGACAATGTTGCCCCGCTGGTCGCCGAAATCACCGCTGCGCTGCGTGGCCGACTGCCGTTCGAGATCGTCTACATCGACGACCACTCGCGTGATGACACCCTGGCGGTGCTGCAGGGGCTGAAGGCAACCACCCCGGAACTGCGCGTGCTGCACCATGTGAACCAGAGCGGGCAGAGCACGGCGGTGCGCACCGGCGTCAAGCATGCGCGGGCGCCGTGGATCGCGACCCTGGATGGCGATGGCCAGAACGATCCGGCCGATATTCCCAAGCTGCTCGCCGCACGCGACGCCGCCGACGCGCAGGTGAAGCTGTTCGCCGGTTGGCGCGTCAACCGGCAGGACAGCAGCAGCAAGCGCTGGGCCAGTCGCTGGGCCAATGCCATCCGTGCGCGCATGCTGCGCGACGACACCCCCGACACCGGTTGCGGCATCAAGCTGTTCGAACGCAGCGCGTTCCTCGACCTGCCGTATTTCGACCACATGCACCGCTATCTGCCGGCGCTGATGCAGCGCGCCGGCTGGAAGACCACCAGTGTGCCGGTCAACCACCGCCACCGTACCGCTGGCGTGTCCAAGTACAACAACCTCGGCCGTGCGCTGGTCGGCATCCGCGATCTGCGTGGCGTGGCCTGGCTGATCACCCGAAGCAAGCGCACCGCGGTGGAGGAGCGCTGATGGACCTGGAGCTTCACTGGCTGGATCAGCCCTTGACCTGGCTGTACTGGACCGGCCTGCATGTAACCGGCTGGAAGCTGATCGGTTACACCGGCGCACTGATGTTCGGCGGCCGCTGGCTGGTCCAGTTCATCGCCTCCAAGCGTGCCGGCAAGCCCGTCATCCCGCGCCTGTTCTGGTACATGAGCGTGATCGGCAGCCTGATGACGCTGAGCTACTTCCTGTTCTCGGCCAAGCAGGACTCGGTGGGTGTGCTGCAGAACCTGTTCCCGGCGTTCACCGCGCTGTACAGCCTGCACCTGGACATCAAGCACCGCGGCTGGAAGCGCGACAAGGCCAGCCACTGAGGCCTGCGGGGTGCCTGCCATGGGTAGAGTCGACTGTCAGTCAACTTTCGCGCGGAGCGCGGGCTTTGCTGCATGTGGCGGAAGAGCAGCCGACTGACAGTCGGCTCTACCACGCGCCTTCGGCGCTGCGGCCGGTTCCCGGTCCTGCCTGCGGTGCAGGCAGGACCTTCGTCCCATGCCACCGACGGTGAGCGGTGCCATGATCGGGGTCTGCCTTCCCGGGAACCTGTGCTCGTGAAAACCCGTCTTGCCGTTGCCCTGTTGATCGCCCTGTCCGCCCCCGCTGTGGCCCTGGCTGCACCGCCCGCCACCGCCGCGCCGGCCAGCGTGGCCACCGAATCGCCCGCCGACGCCGCCTTCCGTGCGGTGTACGAGAAGGAATGGAAGTGGCGCCAGGATGGCGGCGGCG
This sequence comes from Stenotrophomonas sp. CASM101, assembly GCF_049384845.1. Classification (NCBI taxonomy): domain Bacteria; kingdom Pseudomonadati; phylum Pseudomonadota; class Gammaproteobacteria; order Lysobacterales; family Lysobacteraceae; genus Stenotrophomonas; species Stenotrophomonas sp. CASM101. The sequence goes on from NZ_JBMRFR010000003.1 coordinate 15,124, forward strand.
AGGCCAGCGAGGACGAGGACGCCCCGGCCAATGCCACCCGCATGCCCGACGTCGGCCCGGCCGCGCAGCAGGCGCGCCTGAAGGTGTGGGACGAGACCCTGGCCGCGCTGAAGAAGATCGACCCGAAGACCCTGTCGCCGGACAACCAGGTCAACTACGCGATCTACCACGACCAGGTGTTCAACCTGGCCGAGGAAGTGCGCCTGCGCGCCTACGAGATGCCGTTCAACGCCGACTCCTCGTTCTGGTCCAACCTGTCCTTCATGGCCCGGCGCGAGATGAAGACCGTGCAGGACTACCAGAACTACATCGCACGGCTGAACGACGTGCCGCGTTACTTCGGCCAGCAGACCGAGAACATGCGCGCCGGCCTGAAGCGTGGTTTCAGCGTGCCGCGCGCGGTGCTCGATGGCCGCGAGGTGTCCATCGCCACCGTCGCCGAGTTGAAGGACCCGACCGGATCGCCGCTGTACGCGCCGTTCAAGAAGCTGCCCGCCACCATGCCGGCCGCAGAACAGGCCAGGCTGCAGGCGCAGGCGCGTGAAGCGATCAGCGGCAAGGTGGTGCCGGCGTTCCAGCAGCTGCGCACCTTCTTCGTCAACGAGTACGTGCCGCAGGCGCGCACCACCCTGGCCGCCGAAGCGATGCCCGATGGCAAGGCGTACTACCGGCAGCAGATCCACGAATACACCACGCTGGACCTGTCGCCGGACGAGATCCATCGCATCGGCCTGGAGGAAGTCGCACGCATCCAGAAGGAGATGAACGACATCATCAGGCAGGTGAAGTTCAAGGGCAGCTTCGCCGAGTTCCTGACCTTCCTGCGTACCGATCCGCAGTTCTACGCCAAGACGCCGGAAGAGCTGCTGTCACGCGCCGCGTGGATCTCCAAGCGGGCCGATGGCCAGCTGGGCAAGTACATGACGTTGCCGCGCGCGCGCTTCACCATCGTGCCGGTGCCGCCGGACATCGCACCGTTCTGGACGGCCGGCCGCGGTGGCATGGGTACCTACTGGCTCAACACCTACAACCTGCCGTCGCGCCCGCTGTACAACCTGCCGGCGCTGACCCTGCATGAATCCGATCCGGGCCACGCGTTGCAGGGGGCCATTGCCGCCGAGCAGAAGAACCTGCCCGAGTTCCGCCGCAACGCCTACATCTCCGCCTATGGCGAAGGCTGGGCGCTGTATTGCGAGAAGCTGGGCGTGGAGATGGGCATCTACGAAACCCCGTACGAGGATTTCGGCCGCCTGACCTACGAGATGTGGCGCGCTGCGCGCCTGGTGATCGACACCGGCGTGCACAGCAAGGGCTGGACCCGCGAGCAGGCGCTGGCCTACCTGCGTGACCACACCGCGCTGAGCGAGCATGAAGTGACCACCGAAGTGGACCGCTACATTTCCTGGCCAGGCCAGGCGCTGAGCTACAAGCTGGGCGAGATCGCCATCGTGCGTCTGCGTGCGCAGGCCGAGAAGGAACTGGGCGACAAGTTCGACATCAAGGGCTTCCACGACACCCTGCTCAAGCAGGGGTCGGTGCCGCTGCCCGTGCTGGAACAGCAGATCCAGGCCTACATCGCCGAGCGCAAGAAGGCCTGACCGCACCAGGGTAGTGCCGGCCGCTGGCCGGCAACCCGCATGCACCGCAATTGTTCGACAGTGCCGGCCAGCGGCCGGCACTACCAGGGATCGGGAAACGGGGTCGGATCACAGGATCCGACTCCGTGGTCTTTCAGCCCACCGCCCGCGGTTTGGCCACCCGTGCCGCAAACGTCGGCAGCACCAGCAGGGTCAGCACGGTGGCGGTGATCAGGCCACCGATCACGACCGTCGCCAGCGGCTTCTGCACCTCCGCACCCGAACCGCTGGCAATCGCCATCGGAATGAAACCGACGATCGCCACCAGCGCCGTGGTCAGCACTGCGCGGATGCGGCTGGAGGCACCGTTGATCGCCGCCTGCAGCGGCAAGTCACCGGCGTCCAGGCGCTCGCGGATCGCCTGCATCAGCACCAGGCCGTTCAACGTGGCCACGCCGGATACCGCGATGAAACCCACCGCTGCCGACACCGAGAACGGCATGCCACGCAGCAGCAGTGCGAGGATGCCGCCGACCAGCGCCAACGGTACGCAGCTGAACACCAGAATGGCTTCCTTGCCGCTGCGCAGCGCCATGAACAGCAGGCTGCCGATCAGCAGGAACACCACCGGTACCACCGTCGCCAGCCGCTTCTCCGCGCGCTGCAGGTTCTCGAACTGGCCGCCCCAGGTCAGGTAGGCTCCCGGCGGTAGTGCCACGTCGGCCACCGCGGCCTGTGCCTCGCCGACGAAACCCCCCAGGTCGCGACCGCGCACATTGGCCTGCACCACCACGCGGCGGCTGCCGTTGTTGCGGCTGATCTGGTTCGGCCCTTCGCTCACCGTAATGCGCGCCACCGACGACAACGGAATCACCAACCCCGACGGCGTGGCGATCGGCAGCGAGGCCAATTGGTCCGGATCGTTGCGTGACGCGTCGTCCAGGCGCACTACCACGTTGAAGCGGCGGTCGCCTTCGAAGATCTTGCCCGCCGCCGTGCCACCAATGCCGGTGGACAGTGCATCACTCACGTCCGCAGCGGTCAGGCCGTACTGAGCCGCCGCCACGTGGTCGATCGCCACGTTGAGCGTAGGCAGGCCGGAGATCTGTTCCACCCGCACGTCGGCCGCGCCGTTCACCGCACGCAGCTTCAGCGCCACCTGGTCGGCCACCTTCTGCAGCTGGCTGAAGTCATCGCCGAAGATCATCACCGCCAGGTCGGTACGCACGCCGGAGATCAGCTCGTTGAAGCGCAGTTCGATCGGCTGGCTGAACTCGAAGCTGTTGCCCAGCTGCTGCCCGGCCAGTTTCTCGAAGCGTGCCACCAGTGCTTCCTTGTCCAGCTTCGGATCGGGCCAGTCCTCTCGCGGCTTCAGCACGATCACGCTGTCGGAGATATTGGTCGGCATCGGATCGATCGCCGCCTCGGCGGTACCGGTACGCGAGAACACCGTCTCCACTTCCGGCTGCTTGGCAATCACCTTCTCCAACGCCAGTTGCATGGCCAGTGACTGCTCCAGCGACGTCGATGGCACGCGCAACGCCTGCATCGCCACGTTGCCTTCGTCCAGCGTCGGCATGAACTCACGGCCCAGCAGCGAGAACGAGCCGATGCCCACCACCACCATCATCACCGCACCGGCCACCACCGTGCGCGGATGCGCCACGGCCTTGCGGATCACCGGCTCGATGCGCGCACGCAGCACGCGTATCAGCCTGGTTTCGTGCTCGCCATCATCGCTGTGTGCCTCGCCGTCCTTCAGCTTCGGCTCGCGCACCAGCAGCGCGGCCATCGCCGGCACGAAGGTGAAAGAGAAGAGGAAGGCACCGACCAGGGCCAGCATGAAGGTGGCCGCCATCGGGTGGAACGTCTTGCCCTCCACGCCTTCCAGGGTGAGGATCGGCGCGAACACCAGCAGGATGATCAGCTGGCCGAACGCCGCCGGGCGCGCCATCTTCAGCGCAGAATCGGCGGCCACGCGCAGCCGTTCCATCGCGGTCAGCGCCCGGCCCAGTTCGGCGCGGCGCTGGCCCAGCATCAGCAGGGTCGACTCGACCACGATCACCGCACCGTCCACCAGGATGCCGAAGTCCAGTGCACCCAGGCTCATCAGGTTGCCACTGATGCCGAAGCGGTTCATGCCGATCACTGCGAACAGGAACGACAGCGGAATCACCAGCGCAGTGATCGTCGCCGCACGCAGATTGCCCAGCAGCAGGAACAGCACCACCACCACCAGCAGCGCGCCCTCGGTGAGGTTCCGGGCCACGGTCTTGATGGTGGAATTGACCAGCACACTGCGGTCCAGCACCGGCGCGGCCACGATGTCGGCCGGCAGCGACGTGTTCACCTGTTCCAGGCGTGCGGCCGCAGCCTGCGCCACGGTGCGGCTGTTGCCACCGGCGATCATCAGCGCGGTGCCCAGCACGGCTTCATGGCCATTGCGGCTGGCCGCACCCAGCCGCGGCGCGCGGCTCAGGTCGACGTCAGCCACATCGGCCACGCGCACCACCACGCCATTGCGGGTCGCCACCGGCGCCTGTGCCAGGTCGTCGGTGGTCAGCGCCAGGCCGTCGGCACGTACCACCAGGCCCTCGCCGGCACGCTGCACGAAACCGGCACCGGCCTGCACGTTGGAACGCTGCAGGGCAGTGACCAGGTCGGCCAGGCCGAGGCCGTGCGCGGCCAGCTTGGCACTGTCCGGATGCACGCCGTACTCCTTGACGTAGCCGCCAACCGTATCGACGCCGGCCAGCCCCGGACTGGAACGCATCTGCGGCGCGATGATCCAGTCCTGCACGGTGCGCAGGTAGGTCGCGCGTTCCTCCGGCGTGCGCAGCAGGTTGCCTTCCGGTGTGCGGTAGACCTCACCGGCCTGCCAGCCGGCTTCACCGGGCTTGGCCAGCTTGGCTGGGTCGAACGTGGTGAAGTCCACCGTCCACATCAGCACTTCACCGAGGCCGGTGGTGACCGGCGACAGCATCGGTGATGCACCATCGGGCAGGTCTTCCGACGCTTCGCGCATGCGCTCGGCTACCTGCTGGCGGGCGAAGTAGATGTCGGTGGCATCGGTGAAGATCGCGGTGACCTGCGAGAAGCCATTGCGCGACAGCGAACGGGTGGTGGTCAGGCCGGGAATGCCGGCCAGCGCGGTTTCCAGCGGATAGGTCACCTGCCGCTCGATCTGCTCCGGGGTCAGCGCCGGCGCCACCGTGTTGATCTGTACCTGGCGATTGGTGATGTCCGGCACCGCGTCGATCGGCAGCTTGCCCAGCTGGAACAGGCCCACGGCCGCGATCAGCGCGGCCATGAACACCACCAGCCAGCGGTGGCGCACCGCTGTTTCAATGATCAGCTTGAACATGGTCGCCTCCTCAGTGGCCGTGCTCGGCTTCGCCCTTGGCCAGTTCGGCCTTGAGCAGGAAGGCGTTGGCACCGACGATGCGCTCGTTGCCGGTCAGCCCACCGAGGATCTCGATACGGTCGCCGGCGCGACGCCCGGCCAGTACCGGCTGCGCCTTGAAGCCGCCTTCGACGGCGACGAACACCGCGCTGCTGCCATCGACGTTCTGCACCGCATCGGCGGGCACGCTGAGCGAGCCGTCCTGGCCTTCGGTGACCACCACGGCCGACACCGGCGAACCGGCCGGCGGCAGCGACGCATCCACCGGCGTGGCGCGGATCACCGCGACGCCGCCCTGCTGGCGGACATCGGCGGCCGAGCCGGTGACGGTGGCGGTGAAGCTGCCCCCCGGCACACTCACTTCCAGCTTCATGCCCGGCGTGACCTGCGCGGCCAGCGCCGGCGGTGCGGTGAACACCAGCTCGTTCATCGACGGGTCGGCGACATCGGCGACTGCGCTGCCGGCAGCGACCACACCACCCGGGGTGACCTGCACGTTGCCGACGATGCCGGCCACCGGGCTGGTGATGCGCACGCGGCCACTGGCATCGGGCGCACCGTTGGCGGCGGCCTGGGCCTGCGCGGCAGCGGCCTGGGCCTGTGCCGCCAGCGAACGTGCGCGCGAGGCTTCCAGCTCCTGGCGCGCGACCACGCCCTGGTCGACCAGTGCCTTGTCGCGGCCATAGGCCAGGCGTGCGGCCTCGGCTTCGGCGGATGCGGCCAGCGCATTGGCGCGGAACACCGCCGCTTCGCCACTGACCACGATGGCCAGGGCCTGGTTCTGCTTCACTGCGGTGCCCGGTGCGACCAGCACGCGTTCGACGCGGCCGGTCACGGTCGACGCCACCGAGGCACGTGCGCCCACCGACGGCTCGACGCGGCCGGACAGGCGCGTCGAGCCACCGCCACCGCGGCCGATGGCGACCACCTCGATACCGGACGCCTTGATCTGCTCCGGGGTCAGCGGCACCACGCCTTCATCGGCGTCAGCCGGCGCCTTGGCGGCTTCCGCCTTGGCTTCCTTGCTGTCGGTCGCGTGGCCATGGCCATCGTCGGTGCCCGCCTTGGCCGGGGCGGGGTCTTCATTTGCAGGTGTCTGCGCGTTGCCAGCGCAGCCGGCCAGCAGCACGGTCAGCAGCACGCCGCCGATCAGCGGGAAGGTACGGGAGAGAGTCATGGTGCCTCCACAAAAGGTGCGCGCCCTTCAAGGCGGGCAAGATCGATTTCCGCGCCGACGCGCGACAGGCGCGCATCCACGGCGGCGCCGCGGGCGGCGATGAGGGCGCTGCGCGTGCTGCGCAGTTCCAGCTGCGAGATGCGTCCGGCGTCGAAGCCGATGCGTGCAAGGCGGTAGGCCTCTTCGGCGGCGACCACGCTTTCATCGGCGGCACGGGTGCGGCTGCCGGCCGCCTTCAGCCCGGCCACGGCGGACAGGCGTGCGGCCTCGCTGTCGCGGCGCTGCTGGTCCAGGCGTGCCTCGGCCGCGCGCTGGTCGGCATTGGCGGCGCGGATGCCACCGCGGTTACGGTCGAACAGCGGGATGCTGAGGCTGAGCCCGAGGTTGTAGGCACGCTCGCCGCCTTCGCGGAAGCGGGTCTGTGCGGCGGTGACGCTGAGGTCGGGCAGGGCGCGCTTGCGCTCCACGTCGACCAGCTTGCTCGCCGCATCGGCTTCGGCTTCGGCAATGCGCACTGCCAGTGCGGTATCGGTGGCACCGCGCGGCAGCGGCGGTGCGCGATCGAGCAGGCTGTTGTCGATCGACTGCACCGGCGCATCCAGCAGCGCGGTGCCGGCCAGGCGGGCCAGCGCGGCATCGCGGAACGCCTGTGCTTCATCCAGCGACGCCATGGCATTGGCTACTTCGCTCTGCGCTTGCACCGCGCGCAGCTGTGGTTCGCGGCCCTGCTTGACCATGGCGTTGACGGCGTTGGCGTCATCGCGGGTCAGTGACAGTGCTTCCTTGGCCAGGGTGTAGCGGCGCAGTGCACTTTCCGCCTGTGCGTAGACCGCCGCCAGTTGGCTGGCGACATCGCTGCGGCTCTGCGAACCACGCAGGGCAGCGGCTTGTGCCTCGGCCCGGGCGGCACGAACGCGCGCGCCACGCTGGCCCCAGACCTCCAGCGGCTGGGACAGGGTGAGCACGGTATCGGCCTTGCCCATGCCACGGTAGGTGCCGGAGCCCCAGGCATTCTCAGCCGACCAGGAAAGGGAGGGATTGGGCAGCGCACGGGCCTGGTCGGCGCGCGCATCGGCGGCCTCGGCCAGTGCCGTACCCACACGGGTGCCGGGCAGCTGGTCCAGGCGTTCAAGCAGGGTGTCGTAGGAGGGGGCGGCTTGCGCCATCACCGATGCCGCCGGGGCCAGGCCCAGCAGCACAGCGACGACCAGCCCGGCCGCACGCGGCGACCGAGGTGTCAGGATCGACATAGGGGGATTCCGGTTGTGAGTGAAACGGGAGCCCGCAATCGCGGGACGCGCTCAACTCACGCCCGGGGTGGACGCGTCAATTCATCCTGGGCGACCGCATAGGTCGCCGCGTCGCCGGCATTCATCCAGCGCGCCGGCAGCGGCGCACCGAAGGCGGCGAGGGTGCTGGCCGGCAGGCTCAGGTTGGAGTGGTGGCAGTGGTTGTGGCTGCAGGCACCGGCGTGCTTGCCGTCACTGTCACCCTCGGCATCGTTGGCGTTGCTTTCCACGTGCACCGCAGTGGTGTCGTGCGGTTCGACCGCGCAGGCCAGCACGTCGGCCACCGGCACGACCACGAACGCCGCCATCAGCAGCATCAGCAGGGTCGAACGGAGGTGGCGGGTGATCCAGCGCATGAAGGGGAGGCTAACAAGCGGTTTTCGCCGGATACAATATCAATGGCCGCTTCGGGAATACGTCGGAATCTCCCGTTCAGGTGGGCGGCCTGGGGCCTTCTGCCCTGGCGGGTGCCGACCTTGGTCGGCACGCTTTTCGGCCCGTGGGGTCGGACACCGGGCTGCGCGTGTGTAGAGCCGAGCCTACGCTCGGCTGCTTTTGCACGACCAGCTGAGCATGGGCTCGGTCACGGCAGCTTCGCGATCACCTTGATCTCGAACTGGAACCCGTACAGCCAAGTCACGCCGATACCGGTCAGGGTCGGGTGCGGCGCCTCGCCCCAGTACTCGGGCACGATCGCCCAGGCCTTCTCGAAGTTCTTCTCCGGATCGACCAGGAACACGGTCACGTCGATCACGTCATCGAAGGTGCAGCCGGCGGCAGCCAACACCGCATTGAGATTCTCGAAGGCGCGGCGCACCTGGGTTTCGAAGTCCGGTTCGGGCGAGCCGTCCTCGCGGCTGCCGACCTGGCCGGAGACGAACAGGAAACCGCTGGATCGGATCGCCGGCGAGTAGCGGTTGCGCTCGTACAGGGCCTGGCGGCCGGTGGGGAAAACGACATCACGCTGTGACATGGGAAGGAATCCGTGGGAGAGAACGCCATCCTCCGCGCCAGTGCTGTCTGGATAAACCGCGATGATCAGCCTAGATTGATTGCCAATCCCAAACAATCATGGCCCGCCATGGACCGTTTCGAGGCGATGCGGGCCTTTGCCCGCGTGGTGGAAACCGGCAGCTTCACCCGCGCCGCGCACACTCTGCAGGTCAGCCGCACCACGGTCACCCAGCTGGTGCAGCAGCTGGAGGCGCACCTGCGGCTGCGCCTGCTCAACCGCACCACCCGGCGGGTCAGCGTCACCGCCGATGGCGCGGCCTATTACCCGCGCATCGCCCGGCTGCTGGCCGAGCTGGACGAGGTGGAAGGCGGGCTGGGCGATGCAGCCACCCAGCCGCGCGGACGCCTGCGCGTGGATGTGCCGGGGCCCTACGCGCGGTTGCGGCTGGTACCCGCACTGCCGGATTTCCAGGCGCGTTACCCGGAGATCCAGCTGGACATCGGCGTCAGTGACCGCGAGGTCGACGTCATCGCCGACAACGTTGACTGCGTGATCCGCGGCGGCACCCCGGCCGATCCGGCACTGGTGGCGAGACCGCTCGGCGCGCTGTCGATCGGTTTCCACGCCAGCCCCGGCTATGTGCAGCGCTTCGGCCTGCCGACCGATCCACGCGCGCTGGAAGGACCCGACCACCACATGGTCGGCTTCCTCAGCCCGCGCAGTGGGCGGGCCCGGGTGTTCAGCGCGCAGCGCGGCGAGGAGCGCGTAGAAGTGCAGAGCCGCTATACGGTTGGCTTCGATGACGGCAATGCCTATCTGGCCGCTGCGTTGGCGGGGCTTGGCGTGGTCGCGCTGCCCAGCTACATGGCCGCGCCGCACGTGGCGCGTGGCGAACTGCTGCCGCTGCTGCAGGACTGGCAGCTGCCACCGATGCCGATGCACGTGATGTTCCCGCCGAACCGGCACATGAGCCAGCGGCTGCGGGTGTTCATCGATTGGGTGGTGGAAGCGCTGGGGTGATGCACACGCACCTGTAGAGCCGAGCCCACGCTCGGCTGCTTCTCGCTCCAACGCTCAAGGCCCGCGCTTCGCGCGTGAGCCGAGCACGGGTTCGGCTACAGGGAGGGCTTCCTGCTGCAGGCATGCGAAAATCATCGCGGCACGCAACAGGAACCATCGCTACGCATGAGTCGCATCGTCGCACTGGATACCGAAACCACCGGCATCTCCCACCGCCTGGGGCATCGGGTGATCGAAATCGGTGCCGTCGAGCTGATCGATGGCCAGCTCACCGGTCGCCAGTTCCACACCTACCTGCAGCCGCAGCGCAGGGTCGATTGGGGCGCACAGCGCGTGCATGGCATCAGCGATGCGATGCTGGTGGGCAAGCCGCTGTTTTCCAGCAAGGCCGCCGAACTGCTGGACTTCCTGCGCGGCAGCGAGATGGTCGCGCACAACGCCACCTTCGACGTGGGCTTCCTGGACAACGAGCTGCGCCTGGCTGGCATACCCGGCACGCTGGCCCAGCACTGTCGCGTCACCTGCAGCCTGAAGCTGGCGCGCGGGCGCTGGCCCGGTCAGGGCAACAAGCTGGACGACGTGCTGCAGCGCCTGCGTATCCCAAGCAAGCGCGGCCTGCACGGCGCGCTCAAGGATGCCCATCTGCTGGCGCAGGTGATTCCGCACCTGCGCTGAGGCCTGGCCGCTGTTACACCGGCCGCAACCAGCGCTCGATCATTGCCACGCCACGTGCCACCCCGTCCTCATGGCTCATCGCCGCGCCCAGGGCTGCCGCGCGTGCGCGTGTTGCGTCGGTTTCAGCGAAGGTGATGGCTGCCGCCAGCGTTGCTGCATCCAGTCGCTTCGGTGACAACGGTGCCGGTGCCACGCCCAACCGATGCAGGCGATCGGCCCAGAAGAACTGATCCGCGGCGAACGGCATCACCAGCGAGGGAATGCCGGCGCGGCAGGCCGAATGCGTGGTGCCGCTGCCACCATGGTGGATGGCGAGTGCGCAATGCGGGAACAGTGCTTCGTGTGGCGTCGGGCCGAGCACGAACACATCTGCTGGCAGCGCACCCGTCGGCAATCCGGCCCACCCTGGAAACAGCAGCACCCGGCGCGGTGCCAGCGCCTGCAGCAGGGCCGGCAGCACGCGCTCGCGATCAAACCCGGTCATGCTGCCAAAGCCCAGATAGACCGGCGGCGGCCCGGCATCGAGGAAGGCCTGCAGATCGACCGGGGGCGTCCAGGGCGCATCAGGAAGCCGCCATTGGCCACAGACGATGTGGTCGGCCGGCCAGTCCGCCGGTGGCGGCAGCAGCTGCGGCGAGATGCCATAGAGCATCGGCAGGCCGGACCACAACGCGCGACGCGGCGATTGCCCCAGTTGCTGGCGTGCCGCGTTGATCGGCCGGCGGAACTGGCGCCAGATCAGGCCGTTGACCAGCCCATAGCTGGCGCGGTTCAACCAGCCCGGCGAGCGTCCCGGTGGCAGGAACGGAGAGCGGAAGGCCCGCGTCGGGGTCAGCGGGATCATGCCGGTGCCGATGACCGGCATTCCGCGGCGTTCGCCCACGCTCATGCCGACAAAGGCCGCCAGGCCACCGGTCAGAATCGCATCGCAGCCTTCTGCGGCCGCATCGGCCTGGCGCATCCAGCCGCTGACATGCTGCAGCGCCATCCGTGCCAGACCGGAACTGGCGGCGGCAACACCGTTGCCACGCGACACCAGGGCGACCACTTCGTCATGGATGTCGCCCTCAAGGGCCGCGTGGGGCACATCCAGGGCCTGCGCGCTGCCCAGGGTGCCGCCATCGGCCAGCAGTGTCACCGCGTGGCCTGCGCCGATCAGCCCATGGCAGAGCATGGCCAGCGGGCGCGTATCGCCTTCGGTTCCGTAGGTCAGGGCCAGCAGCCGCATGGAAAGCTCCGCAGTGATCCGGGCCAGTATGCCGGTTGACGGGCTCCCGGCCCTGCCGGTTCAGCCGCAGCCTGTGGGTAACTTGCGCAAGTGCTTGAACCCGTGCATAATGCGCGGCTCGCTGTGTCCGGTTTTCTACCGGGCGGCGCCCCCGGGAGCACGTCCCCGGCCGCCCAACGCCAGCGTAACCCTTTGATTCTCTTGACGTGTGGTGGGCAACCATCGAGGCCGCCGTCTCCCGGGCTACGGGCTGACAACTACTACTATCGAGGTGCGCAATGTCCCGCGTATGCCAGGTTTCCGGCAAGCGAGTGCAGACGGGTAACAACGTCTCGCACGCCAACAACAAGACCCGTCGTCGTTTCCTGCCGAATCTGCACGAGCGCCGTTTCTGGGTGGCCAGCGAGAACCGCTGGGTCAAGCTTCGTGTTTCCGCGCATGCACTGCGCACCATCGACAAGAACGGCATTGATTCCGTTCTGGCTGAGCTGCGTGCGCGCGGCGAAAAGGTCTGAGGAGTAAAGCATCATGGCAGGCAAGCGCGATAAGGTCCGTATGATTTCCTCGGCCGGTACCGGCCACTTCTACACGACCGACAAGAACAAGAAGAACACCCCGGGGAAGATGGAATTCCTGAAGTACGATCCGGTCGTGCGCAAGCACGTCCTGTACAAGGAAGGCAAGATCAAGTAATCCGCAAGGATTGCTGATCCCCGCGAAGAAACCCGCCCTTGTGGCGGGTTTTTTCATGCCTGGCATCCAGGTGGTGGGTGCCGACCGTTGGTCGGCACGCTCTCCCCGCACCCGGTAGCTGTCGACCCTGGTCGACACGCTGGCTCTCTGCCGTCGGTTCGAAAGGCAGTCGAGCATGGCTCGACTCTACAAATCCTGCTGGGCAGAATGGCCCATCACCTCCCGACGGGCGACGCGATGCTGTTCGAGTGGTTGCTGGGTTCGTATCTGCTGCTGATCGACTGGCTGATCCGGCTGGTCGCGCTGTGCTGGATTCCCACCCGCACCACGCCGGGGGCGGCGCGCAGCTGGCTGCTGCTGGTGGGCTTCGTGCCGCTGCTGGGCCTGCCGCTGTACCTGCTGTTCGGCCACCCGTGGCTTTCGCGTGAGCGCATCCGCCGCCAGGCCGAGGCCTCGCAGGTCATCCGCGAGGAACAGGCGCTGCAGCATCGCCTGCGCTGGACACCGCAGCCGGACACCGCCAGCGCCGAAATCGTGCCGCTGGTGCAGCGCCAGGGCGATTTCATGCCGGTGCACGGCAACGCCGTCGACCTGCTGACCGACTACGACGAATCGCTGCACACGCTGATTGCCGACATCGACCAGGCCGAAGACCGCGTGCACCTGCTGTACTACCTGATGTTCGATGACGCGGTCGGCGAGGCCATTGTCGAGGCCCTGCAGCGAGCGGCTGCACGCGGCGTGCAGTGCCGCGTGCTGCTCGACGCGGTGGGCGCCAAGCGCGGCCTGCGCGCCTATCGCAAGCGCCTGCAGGCGCGCGACATCGAGGTACGCGCGATGCTGCCCGGCGGCCTGCGCTGGCGCCGCAGCGGGCGCATGGACCTGCGCAACCATCGCAAGATCGCGGTGATCGACAACGAAGTGGCCTATGTCGGTTCGCAGAACCTGGCCGGCCCGCAGTTCGTGCCCGGCCACCCGAACCGCGAGCTGGTGGCGCGCGTGCGTGGCCCGGCAGTGGCGCACCTGGAAGCGGTGTTCGCCAGCGACTGGTACATGGAAACCGGCCAGCGCCTGGACGTGATTGCCGATGTGCCCGAGTGCAGCGACGACATCGCCACCCAGCTGCTGCCCAGCGGCCCGGCCTACCCGTACAGCAACGCGCGCGATGCGGTTGCGGCGCTGATTCATCTGGCGCGGCGCCGGCTGGTGATGGTGACCCCGTATTTCGTGCCCGACGAGGCCACGTTGAGCGCGCTGCGTATCGCCGCATTGTCCGGCGTGCAGGTGCAGCTGATCCTCTCGGCCAGCAACAACCAGCGGCTGACCTCGTGGGCGCAGGAGGCGTACTACGACGAGCTGCTGCGCTGTGGCGTGCGCATCGCGCTGTACGAGCCGCAGTTCCTGCACGCCAAGCACATGAGCGTGGACGAGGACATCGCCGTGCTCGGCTCGATCAACATGGACATCCGCTCGTTCGCGCTGAATGCCGAGATCGGCCTGGTCTGCTACGACCGCGCGCTGGTGCAGCAGCTGTGTGCGATCGAGGATGGCTACCTGCGCGAGTCGCGGCAGCTGGACCTGCAGCAGTGGCGCAGCCGCCCCACGTGGCGGCGCAGCCGCGAAGGCATCGCACGGCTGGCCGATGCGTTGATGTGAGGCGGCGGCAATCGCCCGCTTCGGCAACCCGGCCCGTCATCGCCGATGGCCTACAATCGGCGCATGACTGATTCACCGCGTAATGGCGAACTGGACCTGGCGATCATCGGTGGTGGTGCGGCCGGGGTGCTGGTGGCGATCCAGGTACTGCGCCAGGCCCACGCGCCGCTGGCGCTGGCCATCTTCGAACCCGCCTCGCAGCTGGCCCAGGGTATCGCTTATGCCACGCCATGGCCGGAGCACCTGCTGAACGTACCGGCGGCAAAGATGAGTGCGTTTGCCGACCAGCCCGGCGATTTCCTCGACTACCTGACGGCTGCCAACGCCTACCCGGGCGAGGCGCGCGAGGTGCTGGGCGAGCGTTACGTGTGTCGCCATTACTTTGCTGCCTACCTGCAGCAGCGCCTGCAGGAGGCCGCCGCGGCGAGCCCGGCGCAGCTGCAGGTGATCGCGCAGCCGGTACTGGGCCTGCAGCCGGATGACCACGGCTACCAGCTGACACTCGGCGATGGCAGCACGCTGCATGCCGCGCAGGCGGTGCTCGCCACCGGCAACAGCATGCGACCGCTGCCGGTGGCTGGTGCCGACGCACTGCCCGCCGATGACGTGATCGAGGCCTGGGACTACGACGGTGTGCGTACCCTGGCCGGCGACCAGGCCGTGGCCATTGTCGGCTCCGGCCTGAGCATGGCCGACACCGTGCTGGCACTGGTCGCCGCCGGTCATACCGGCCCGCTGCATGTGATCTCGCGCCATGGCCTGCTGCCGTTGCCGCACGCGCACGGCGGCCTGCCCAGCTTCGATCCGGCGGTGCTGCTGCCGATGAACCTGCGCCAGCGCCTGCGTGCGCTGCGTGGCTTCGCCCGTCAAGCGCAGGCCGATGGCCTGCCGTGGCAGGGCGTGATGGACCGCATCCGTCCGCACGGGCAGGCGCTGTGGTGCAGCCTCGACGAGGCCGACCAGCGTCGTTTCCTGCGCCATGTGGTGCGCTACTGGGACGTGCATCGCCACCGCATCGCCGAAGAGGTCGACGCACAGCTGCAGGCGCTGACCGAAAGCGGCCAACTGCGCATTCACCGGTCCCGCCTGCAATCCGTCGGCCGCGAAGGCGATGCCCTGCGGCTGTCGGGTCGCGATGCCAACGGCAATGAACAGCACTGGACGATCGGCGGTGTGGTCAACGCCACCGGCGTGGAAACCCGCGCCAACGCGTTGCGCAATCCGTTGCTGCAGCAGCTGCAGGCCGAGGGCCTGGCACGCCCCGGCCCGCATGGGCTGGGCCTGGACAGTACGGTGCCGGGCGACCGCCTGCGCAGCGCCAGTGGCCAGCCGCAGGCACGGCTGGGCGTGCTCGGCAGCCTGCGCATCGGCAGCCTGTGGGAAAGCCTGGCGGTGCCTGAACTGCGTCAGCAGGCGCAGGCGCTGGCCACCGAAGTGGTCGCAGGAGCCGCGACGGCGATGCCGTAAAATGGGGGCATGGATGTCTCCCACCTGCTTGATGGCCTGAACCCGGCCCAGCGCGAAGCCGTCTCCGCTCCCCCCGGCCACCACCTGGTGCTGGCCGGTGCCGGTTCCGGCAAGACCCGCGTACTCACCCACCGCATCGCCTGGCTGCATGAAGTCGATGGCGTGCCGACCCACGGCATTTTCGCGGTGACCTTCACCAACAAGGCGGCCGGCGAAATGCGCCACCGCATCGACGCCCAGCTGCCCCATGGCAGCCGCGGCATGTGGATCGGCACCTTCCACGGCCTGGCCAACCGCCTGCTGCGTCTGCACTGGCAGGACGCGAAGCTGCCTGAAGGCTTCCAGGTGATGGACTCGGACGACCAGCTGCGGCTGGTCAAGCGCGTGGTACAGGCACTGGAACTGGACGACGGCAAATACCCGGCCAAGCAGATCGCGTGGTGGATCAACGCGCAGAAGGACGAAGGTCGCCGCCCGCAGCACATCCAGCCCGAACCGCACGATGCGTGGCTGGAAACCATGCGCCAGGCCTACATCGAGTACCAGGCGCGCTGCGACCGCGCAGGCCTGGTCGACTTCGCCGAGCTGCTGCTGCGCGCGCACGAACTGCTGCGCGACAACCCGGCGCTGCTGTCGCATTACCGCGCCCGCTTCCGCGAGATCCTGGTGGACGAGTTCCAGGACACCAATGCCATCCAGTACGCCTTCGTGCGCGTGCTGGCCGGCGATTCCGGCCACGTGTTCGTGGTCGGTGACGATGACCAGGCCATCTACGGCTGGCGCGGCGCCAAGGTCGAGAACGTGCAGGGCTTCCTGCGCGACTTCCCGGGTGCGCAGACCATCCGCCTGGAGCAGAACTACCGCTCCACCGCCAACATCCTCGGCGCCGCCAACGCGGTGATCGCGCACAACCCGGACCGCATCGGCAAGCAGCTGTGGACCGACAGCGGCGACGGCGAGCCGATCGACCTGTATGCCGCGTACAACGAGATGGACGAGGCACGCTACATCGTCGAGCGCGCCCGTCAGTGGGTGCGCGACGGTGGCAGCTACACTGAAGTGGCCGTGCTCTACCGCAGCAACGCGCAGTCGCGCGCGCTGGAAGAAGCGCTGCTGAGTGAACAGGTGCCGTACCGGGTGTATGGCGGCATGCGCTTCTTCGAGCGTGCCGAAATCAAGGATGCACTGGCCTACCTGCGCCTGCTGTCCAACCGCAACGATGACGCCGCCTTCGAGCGCGCGGTCAACACGCCCACCCGGGGCATCGGCGACCGCACGCTGGACGAAGTGCGCCGCGAGGCGCGTGCGCAGGGCATTTCGTTGTGGGAAGCGACGATGCTGGTCACCCAGGGCAGCGCGCTGGCCGCACGTGCGCGCAATGCACTGGCCGGCTTCCTGGGGCTGGTCAACGAGCTGCAGGCGCAGACCGTGCACATGACGCTGGCCGAGCGCGTGGACCACGTGCTGGCCCGCTCGCAGCTGCGCGAGCACTGGAGCAAGGAAAGCCGCAATTCGCTGGACTCGGAATCGCGCACCGACAACCTCGACGAACTGGTATCGGTCGCCTCGCGCTTCGTGCGCCGCGCCGACGACGTCGAGGAAGTGGGCGAGGACATGGACGAGCTGGTCGCGTTCCTGGCCTATGCCGCGCTGGAGGCCGGTGAAGGCCAGGCGCAGGCCGGCGAGGACGGTGTGCAGTTGATGACCCTGCACTCGGCCAAGGGCCTGGAATTCCCGCTGGTGTTCCTGGCAGGCATGGAAGACGGCCTGTTCCCCAGCGCACGTTCGCTGGAAGAAAGCGGGCGGCTGGAGGAAGAGCGTCGCCTGGCCTACGTCGGCATCACCCGCGCGCGCCAGAAGCTGGTGCTGAGCTATGCCGAATCGCGCCGCATCCATGGCCAGGACAACTACAGCCTGCCGTCGCGCTTCCTGCGCGAGATTCCGCGCGAGCTGCTGCACGAAGTCCGCCCGAAGGTGCAGGTCTCGCGACCGGCCTCGATGGGCGCCAGCCGGGTGATGGGCCATGCCTCGATCGAGGCACCGCCGGTCAAGCTCGGCGCGCTGGTCACCCATCCCAAGTTCGGCGAAGGCATGGTGACCGACTACGAAGGCAGCGGCGCGCACGCCCGCGTGCAGGTCGAATTCGCCGACGCCGGCAGCAAGTGGCTGGTGATGGCCTACGCCAACCTGACGGTGATCTGATCACCGTCAGTGGCGGGAATTCCTGTAGAGCCGAGCCATGCTTGGCTGCTTTTACCGCCAAAAGCAGCCGAGCATGGGCTCGGCTCTACAATAGGCGGCACTTCTTTCAGGAACGCTCCCATGACCGAACCCGCGCTGCACGTCACCGTGACGTTGAATGCCCGGCTGCAGCCCGAACATCGCCACGAACTGTTCGAGGACCCACTCGATGCGCTGCTGCAGGCGGCCAATGTCGGCGAGATCACCGGCGGCGGCACGGCGATGTCCGACCTGGGTGAGGTCGAATACGGCGATATCGAAGTGGCGCTGGTCGATGCCGATGGCGTGCCCAAGCTGATCGACCTGCTGGAGCAGCTGGGTGCACCGAAGGGCTCGAAGATCCAGGGCGCGGGTGAAGCCGATCGCAGCTTCGGCGTGACCGAGGGCCTGGGCATCTACCTGGATGGCCTGAACCTGCCGGACGAGGTCTACGAACAGTGCGATTCCAACCACGTGTTCGAGCAGCTGTCGGAGAACATCGACGGCCTGGGCGAGATCTGCAGCTGGTGGCAGGGCCCGAGCGAGACCGCGCTGTACATGTACGGCCAATCGTTCGAGGCGATGCGCGATGCGATTGACGGGTTCGTGGCCAGCTACCCGCTGTGCCAGAACGCGCGGATCGTGCAGATCGCCTGAAGGCGGGCCTGATGTAGAGCCGAAGGTAGCGGCAGGAGCCGCTGCCAACGTCGCTTGCGACGGCCCGAAGGGTGCCGGTCAGGACGACCGGCATAGCCCATGCTCGGCTGCTTCTGGCGGGAAAAGCAGCCGAGCATGGGCTCGGCTCTACAGAAGCAGGCTATCGGCCGGCTGACTGCCGGGCGTTGTCGCGCTGGGCAAGATCCTTGCCCAGGTAATAACCGCCGCAGAACAGCACGAAGGCGGCGATGAGGCTCCACAGGATGATCCTTAGCGGGGAGCGTGGTGTCGGCTTGCCGTCCTGCATGCGGGTTCTCCCAAGGCGGCGCGGCGCCGCCTACCCAGCTTGCGCCGCAGTGATCGGGTACGCAAGCCGGCGGTGCGCACACGCCGCTGCGCGGCGCCGGATTGATCCTGCTCAAGGCGCAGCCTGCACATCCGGTGTGTAATGGTGTCGTTCCCATCTGGCAGATCGCCACGGAGCCCTACCATGTACAAGCGCATCCTGATTGCCACCGACGGGTCCGAGCTGGCCGACAAGGGCTTGGCCAAGGGCCTGGAGCTGGCCAAGGACCTCAATGCCGAGGTCGATATCGTGACTGTGTCCGAGCCGTGGGCCGTCGGCATGTACGACGCCATGGGCTGGAGCGTGGGCTACATGAACAGCCCGGAGTACAAGGCCGACCGCGAGGAAGGCGCGCAGAAGGTGCTGCAGCCGGCGCTGGCCAAGGCCGCCGAGCAGGGCATCACCGCCAACCCGGTGCACGTGCTGGACCGCTACGCGGCCGACGGCATCATCGAGACGGCGGCCGAGCGCAACAGCGACCTGATCGTGATGACCTCGCATGGCCGCCGGGGCATGACCCGCGTGCTGCTGGGCAGCCAGACCGCCGAGGTGCTGGCGCGCAGCACGCTGCCGGTGCTGGTCATCCGCTGATTCAAGTGTTCCCGGGGAGGGGACCCGACGCCGGCCGCAGGATGCGCGCCGGCGTTGTTTTTTGTGGGGGGCGGGGTGGATCCACGCATGGCGTGGATCTACTGAGTTGCAGGGATCCGACCCCGGTCACATCACCAGCTGTACAGCTTCCAGTACACCGGCGACACGCCATCCTTGTCGTTGTCGAATCGGCCATCGCCGTTCTTGTCGTACATGTAGAACGGGGCACCGCGCGACGGCGTCACCTTGACCATGCGCAGCTGGCCGGACACACGGTATTCCTCGATGACATCGCCGTTGTCCATAGTGCGCTTGGAGACATCGGCGCCCTTGACGTCCACCGGGGGAGCACCTGCGCCACCCATGCTGGCGCAGCCAGCGAGCAGGAGCAGGGAAGCCAGCATCAGGGTCTTCATCGGCAGGGGCCTTTGCCTGGAGAGAGCCCTGATTATGCCCCATCGCCAGGTGCGTGCCGTGTCGTCGCGGTGCAGGCACGGGCGCGTAGAATCGGCGCATGAGCAGATTAGTCCTGATCGACGGGTCCAGTTACCTGTACCGCGCGTTCCACGCGCTGCCGCCCCTGTCCAATGCACAGGGTGAGCCCACCGGCGCGCTGTTCGGCGTGGTCAACATGCTGCGTTCGACGCTGAAGGAGCGCCCGGCCTACGTCGCGTTCGTGGTCGATGCGCCCGGCAAGACCTTCCGTGATGACCTGTACGACCAGTACAAGGCCAACCGCCCGCCGATGCCCGATGAGCTGCGGAGCCAGGTCGAGCCGATGTGCCGCATCGTCGAAGCGCTGGGCATCAGCATCCTGCGCATCCCCGGCGTGGAAGCCGACGATGTGATCGGCACGCTTGCGCTGCAGGGCCTGGCGCAGGACCTGAAGGTGACCATCTCCACCGGCGACAAGGACTTCGCCCAGCTGGTGCGCCCGGGTATCGAGCTGGTCAATACCATGACCGGCAGCCGCATGGATTCCGACGCGGCGGTGATGGACAAGTTCGGCGTGCGCGCCGATCAGATCGTCGACCTGCTGGCGCTGATGGGCGACGCGGTCGACAACGTGCCGGGCGTGGAGAAGTGCGGGCCGAAGACCGCTGCCAAGTGGCTGGCCGAGTACCAGCACCTGGACGGGGTGATGGCGGCCGCGCCGACCATGAAGGGCAAGATCGGCGAGAACCTGCGCGCCGCGCTGGAGCGCCTGCCGCTGAACCGCGAGCTGGTGACCATCCGCACCGACCTGGCGCTCGAGGCCAGCCCGACCAGCCTGGCGCTGCGCGAGCAGGACGTGCCGGAGCTGACCGAACTGTATACGCGCTACGGCTTCACCCAGGCCCTGAAGGAACTGGGTGCGCCTGTGCCGGCGCCGGCAGCGGCCAGCGAGGCCACCCCGAGCCTGCGCGGTACCGCGGCCGGCTTCGCGCGGGGCAGCGCCGAGGCGCCCGCCGCCGGCACGCTGGATCCGGCACTGTCCGCGCCGGGTGAATACGAGACCGTTCTGACCGCCGAGCAGCTGCAGGCCTGGGTCGAGCGCCTGCAGCAGGCCGACCTGATCAGCTTCGACACTGAAACCGATGCGCTGGACGCGATGCGCGCGCGCCTGGTCGGCATCAGCCTGGCGGTCGAGCCGGGCAGGGCGGCCTACATTCCGGTGGGTCATGATTACCCGGGGGCTCCGGTCCAGCTGCCAGCGCAGCAGGTGCTGGACGCACTGCGCCCGGCGCTGCAGGACCCGGCGAAGAAGAAGCTGGGCCAGCATGGCAAGTACGACCTGCATGTGCTGCGCCGCCACGGCGTGGACGTGCAGGGCTACCACGACGACACCATGCTCGAGAGCTTCGTGCTCAACTCCACCGCCACCCGTCACGACATGGATTCGCTGGCCCTGCGTTACTTGGGCTACAGCACCGTCAAGTTCGAGGACGTGGCCGGCAAGGGCGCCAAGCAGATTCCGTTCTCGCAGGTGGGCATCGACGAAGCCAGCCGCTATGCGGCCGAAGACGCCGACATCACCCTGCGCCTGCATCGCGCGCTGCAGCCGCAGCTGCTGGCCGAGCCGGCGCTGGACAGCGTGTACCGCGACATCGAGATGCCGCTGGTGCCGGTGCTGGCCAGCATCGAAGCCAACGGCGTGCGGATCGACACCGACGAGCTGCGCCGGCAGAGCCAGGACCTGTCCTCGCGCATGCTGGCCGCGCAGCAGAAGGCCACCGAGCTGGCCGGCCGCAGCTTCAACCTGGATTCGCCCAAGCAGTTGCAGGCGGTGCTGTTCGACGAGTTGAAGCTGCCGGCGGTGGTGAAGACCCCGAAGGGCCAGCCCAGCACCAATGAAGAGGCGCTGGAGGCGATTGCCGACCAGCATGAACTGCCGCGGGTGATCCTCGACTACCGCGGATTGGCCAAGCTGCGCAGCACCTACACCGACAAGCTGCCGGAGATGGTCAACCCGGACACCGGCCGGGTGCATACCAGTTACCACCAGTCCGGTGCCGCCACCGGCCGCCTGTCCTCATCGGACCCGAACCTGCAGAACATCCCGATCCGCACCGAGGACGGCCGCCGCATCCGCCGCGCGTTCGTGGCGCCGGAGGGCTTCCAGCTGCTGGCCGCCGACTATTCGCAGATCGAGCTGCGGATCATGGCCCACCTGTCCGAGGATCCGGGCCTGGTGCGCGCCTTCGAGCAGGGCGCCGACGTGCACCGCGCCACCGCCGCCGAGGTGTTCGGGCGCACGCTGGAGGAGGTGACCCCGAACGAGCGCCGCGCCGCCAAGGCGATCAACTTCGGCCTGATGTACGGCATGAGCGCCTTCGGCCTGGCCCGCAATCTGGGCATCGACCGTGGCCAGGCACAGGACTACGTGGCGCTGTACTTCAGCCGCTATCCGGGCGTGCGCGACTTCATGGAGCGGATGCGCCAGCAGGCCCGCGACCAGGGCTATGTGGAAACCCTGTTCGGCCGCCGCCTGTACCTGAACGACATCCACGCCCGCAACCAGGGCCTGCGTGCCGGGGCCGAGCGCGCCGCGATCAACGCGCCGATGCAGGGCACAGCCGCCGACATCATCAAGCGCGCGATGGTGGATGTGGACCAGTGGCTGCGCGACAGCGGGGCACCGGCACGGATGATCCTGCAGGTGCACGATGAACTGGTGTTCGAAACCGAAAGCAGTTTCGTCGAAGACTTGCGCTTGCAGGTGGTGGAACGCATGTCGCAAGCGGCCAAACTGCGGGTGCCGCTGGTGGTCGATACGGGCGTCGGCAGCAACTGGGATGAAGCGCACTGACCGCATTCCGGGCCGAAAACGACGTGAATTTGTTCATGAGTCGGGGGTTTCTGACTCGACCATGAATGTTGCCCCGATTGAATTTCATTAAATGGGGCCCCTTCACGAACCGTTAGTGTTCGGAGTGCTTCTATAACTCCCGACAGGCGCAATGCCTGTTGTGGATCTCTCCCATCCCCTGGAGCAGATCTCGGAACGGGGACTCCTCCCCAAGTGCCCGTTCCCCGGCCCCGTTGACCTCCCCCTGGTCAGCGGGGCTTTTTATTTGTGCCGATGGCATACCCCGGGCGCTGATGGGGCAGAGGGATCTGACCCCAGGTGCTAGGCTGGGCCACCGTTCCGCAGGGGAAGACCATGCCCGACCTGTTCGCCCTGGCCATGCCGTGGTGGGAATTCATCCTGCGCGCGGTGGTGGTCTACGTCGTGGTGCTGGGCATGGTCCGGCTGGGCGGCAAGCGGGCTCTGGGGCAGATCACGCCGTTCGACGTGCTGCTGATCGTGCTGCTGGGCAACGCGGTGCAGAACGCGCTGCTGGGCACGGATACCTCGCTGGGCGGCGGCCTGCTGCTGGCGGCGACCCTGATCCTGCTGAACTACGGGGTGGGCTGGCTCACCACCCGGAATCGGCGCATGGAGCGGTTGATCGAAGGAGAACCCACCGTAATCGCGCGCGATGGTCGCCTGTTCGAGGCGGTACTTCGCCGCGAGCTGATCAGCCGCGCCGACTTCGATGCCGCGCTGCGCCAGCAGGGCGGGCTGCAGATTGAAGATGTGCAGATTGCCCTGCTGGAGACGACAGGGCACATCACCATCATCGCGCGGAAGGGCAGCTGACCAGCGGCGAGCCCACGCCCCGCGCGACGACACCCCTCAGAGCCAGTCGCGCGGCACCAGGTAATCGGCCAGGCGCGATTCGGGGCTGCCGGGTTCGGGCGAGAAGCCGTATTCCCAGCGCACCCGCGGCGGCAGGCTCATCAGGATGCTTTCGCTGCGGCCACCGCTCTGCAGCCCGAACAGGGTGCCGCGGTCGTAGACCAGGTTGAATTCCACGTAGCGGCCGCGGCGGTACAGCTGGAACTCGCGTTCGCGCTCGCCATAGATGGCGTCCTTGCGCTGCTGCACGATCGGCAGGTAGGCGTCGAGGAAGCCATCGCCGACCGCGCGCAGATAATCGAAATCGCGCTCGAAGTCGCCGTGCAGGTCGTCGAAGAACAGACCGCCGACGCCGCGCGTTTCGTTGCGGTGGCGCAGGAAGAAGTACTCATCACACCAGCGCTTGTGCGCGGCGTAGCGTTCGTCGCCGAACGGTGCACACAGATCGCGTGCGACCCGGTGCCAGTGCTGCACGTCCTCGTCGAACGGGTAGAACGGGGTCAGGTCGAAGCCGCCGCCGAACCAGCTGGCCACCACTTCACCGTCGCGCTGCGCCTGGAAAAAGCGCACGTTGGCATGGGTGGTCGGCACGTACGGGTTGAGCGGGTGGAACACCAGCGACACGCCGGTGGCGCGCCAGGAGGCGCCCGCCAGTTCCGGGCGGTTGGCCGAGGCCGACGGCGGCAGGCGGCTGCCAGCAACGTCGGAGAAGCCGATGCCGGCCTGCTCGAACACCGCACCGTCGCGCAGCACGCGGGTACGCCCGCCACCGCCCTCTGCACGCTGCCACAGGTCTTCCTGGAAGCGGGCCCGGCCATCGACGGCCTCGATCGCCGCACAGATGCGGTCCTGCAGGTCGGTGAGGTAGGTGCGCACGCGCTCGAATTCATTCATGGCGCGTACTTTACCGCAGGGCCGGGGAGGCAAGCCCCTTACTGCTTGTGGTTGGGGGTGCGTGGCGCCGGTCCGGTCTGATCCTCGTCCGCCGACTGCTCCTGGACAGCACGCTGCAAGGCCTGGCCGAAACCCAGCAAGCTCCAGTTGCGCGTCGCCAGCACGTCACATGCCACGTGGCGGCCACTGCCCTCGGCCTCGCAGACGGCCTCAAGCATGGGGCGGACGTCCACACTGCTGCTGTTCTCCATCACGCTGGCCAGGTTTTCACAGCCTTCGCGGATGCCGGCCTGGCACACCTTCTGGTAGTGCTGGCTGGCCTCGACCCACTTCCCGCCCAGCGCGGCGCGGCTGCCCAGCACATTGCAGCCCTGCATCCTGCCGGCCGCGCAGCAGGTTTCTGCTTCGCCGTCGACCGACGCGCGTGGGCAATCCTGCGGGAATGGGATTTCGTCGAACACCAGCGGTGCGCTGCACTGGGCACTTCCCGGCTGTCGCTGGAAGCGCTCAAAACGCATCGAATCGTCCAGCCCCAGCAGGTCACCGTTGGCCAACGGTTGCAGCACGTAGTCACCCCCCAGCTCGTGGCGCATGCGGATCTGGCCGTCCTGCACGCGTGCACGCACCCGCGAACCGTAGCCCACCTCCACCAGTCCACCATCGCCGAACGTCAGTTCGTCCAACAGCCCGCCGGAGGCCACGTAGTGGCCACAGGGCACGGCGCTGGCGGCCTGCGGCAACAGCTCCCCATCCAGCGCCCGCAGTGCAGCCGCCTGCCGGCAGGACGTCTCGTTGCCGCCTTCGCAGGCCATCTGCAACGCCGCCCTGCCGTCCTGCAGATTGCCGGCGGTCCACTGCAGGGTGGCAACCTCCATGCAGAAGTCACTTTCACCCACCTGCGTGCATAGGTCCTGCAGGCGCTGCAATCGCGCGTCGGACAGCGCAGGCTTGGCTGCAGGCGAGAACACTTCAACCATCTTGGCCGCCATCGAGGCCGTGCGGATGGCAGTGGCGACGGCCTCGACCAGCTCTGGCCGCTCTTCCAGGATGGCCATGCAGGCCTCGGTGTCGGCCGCAGGGTCATCCTTGCGACACTGGCGGGGGAAGTCCATCTCGGCCATCTCCTTTTCCATCGTGGCCTGTATCACCGCGATCTGTGCTTCGGTCGGTGTATCGCTGCCGGGGGCCTGGTCAGCCTCGCGATAGCGATCGGGCAGGCGCTGGCACAGAAATGGAACCCCTTCGGCACAGGCCGATTCCAGCGCCGTCAGGCTCAGCTCATGATGATGCCTGTCAAGGCAGCGCTGGGCATCTGCCAGGCAGCTGCCTGGCGCGTGCTCGACCGGGGGCAGGCACGCCGCTGGCTGGATCAGGCGGTAGCGCGTGTTGCCCTGCTGCAGGACGCGACCGCCACGCTGGACGTTCAGTCCAGATGTAACTCCGAAGGTGAGGTTGACGAGGCTCAGCTCGCCATCGATCTCTTGGACAACGAAGGGCCGATCAGAGATGTGCGTGTTCTTCGCCACCCCGCGGTCAGGCCCATCCACGCGCAGCTGGTTGCCACCGCCTTCGGCCGCGAATAGGCCACAGCGTGGCAGACCGGTTGCGGCCGCCTGCTGCGCCCAGGTCAGCAGCAACAAGGCAATGAAGGCCGGAATCAGGTGGCGTGGGGCGAAAGGAGGCATCTTGGAGCCAGGGCAGAAAGACGCGGGCCACGATAGCCAACCGCCACCGATCCGCAATCAAACCCGCTGGAACGCCTGTGCTGC
Organism: Stenotrophomonas sp. CASM101; assembly: GCF_049384845.1. Lineage (NCBI taxonomy): Bacteria > Pseudomonadati > Pseudomonadota > Gammaproteobacteria > Lysobacterales > Lysobacteraceae > Stenotrophomonas > Stenotrophomonas sp. CASM101. Next base: position 40,903 of record NZ_JBMRFR010000003.1, read on the forward strand.
GGTCACGGCGTCTGTGCCGGGCAGGTCGTTCGCGTCAAAAATGCCGGGAGCGAGAGCTCAGCGGAAGCGCGCGCGCACGTCGGGGCGCAGCAGGCGCCAGGCCAGCCAGCCCTGCAGGCCGAGAAGCACGAACGACATGCCGACCACGGTCAGCGTGATCAGCCAGCGTTTCAGCTGCAGCTCCTGCAGCAGGGCCGGGTCATCGGCCAGCAATGGGATGAGGTCGCGCATGAACACGTCCAGCCACCAGGCGACTGCGAAGTTGCTCAAGCCGCTCAACAGCAGCAGCACCACGAAGCTCCACAGGCCCCAGCGACGTTCACGCAGCAGGCCCCAGCTGGACACGGTCGAGGCCAGGCACAACAGCGCGACGATCATTGACGCGGCCACCGGGTGCGCCAGCAGCCAGACCAGGCTGTGCAGCTGCTGGTGCTGCACTTCGCTTTCCACCAGGTGCCACAGCGCAAGGTGGTTCAGCGGCCACAGCACCAGTCCCTGCAGCACGAAGTAGATCGTCAGCAGCAGTGACAGCCAGAACGAGGCCTGTGCCACCGGGCGCACCCAGGCGTGATAGGCCGGGGACGGCGGCGAGGGGATCGACGGGATCGACATTGACATCCGATGTCCTTGCAGTCGTCGCCCGCCTGCTCAGCGGACCGTCACCCGGGTGGCGACCGCCGGCAGGATATGGTGTTCGCTCAAGGGTGCCAAGGGCAGGCCATGCGGCGGTTGCAGCGGCACCCAGGCCAGCTCGGCGATCTCGGCGCGCGCCTGCGGCGCACCGTCCACCTGCACCCACCAGGCCTGTGCCTGCACGCGGTGGCCGGGCTCGTTTACCGCCCAGTCCTCGAACGTGCCCAGCGCGATGGCGGCATCGGCGCACAGCTGTACCCCCAGTTCTTCGTCCAGCTCGCGGGCCAGCGCCTGCAGGGGCGCTTCGCCGGGTTCGGGCTTGCCACCTGGCTGGATGAAGCGGCGCGCACCGTGCTTGCGCACCACCAGCGCCTGGCCGCGGTCATCCAGGATGACCGCAGCCACGATCCGGATCGTGGCTGCGGCGTTGCTCACTTCAGGTTCTGCTCGAACAGCTTGAGGATGCGCTTGTACTGGTCCAGCCAGGAATCGGCGCGGACGTAGCCGTGGCGCTCCAGCGGATATGGTGCGATCGACCAGTTGTCCTTGTGCAGTTCGATCAGGCGCTGGGTCAGGTTCACCGAATCCTGGAAGAACACGTTGTCATCCATCATGCCGTGGGCGATCAGCAGGTTGTCCTGCAGGTTCTGTGCATATTCGATCGGCGAGGAAACGCGGTACGCCTCCGGGTCGATGTCCGGGGTGTTGAGGATGTTGCTGGTGTAGCCGTGGTTGTAGTTGTGCCAGTCCACCACCGGGCGCAGCGCGGCGCCGGCCTTGAAGGTGCCCGGTGCACGGAACAGCGCCATGAAGGTCATGAAACCGCCGTAGGAACCACCGTAGATGCCGGCGTGGTCGCGGTCACCCTGCTGGGTGTCGACCAGCCAGTCCAGGCCGTCCTTGTAGTCTTCCAGTTCCGGGTGGCCCATGTTGCGGTAGATCGCCGTGCGCCAGTCGCGGCCGTAGCCCTCGCTGCCGCGGTAATCCATGTCCAGCACGATGTAGCCCTTCTGCACCAGCAGGTTGTGGAACATCTGCTCGCGGAAGTAGGCCGGGTAGCGCTGGTGCACGTTCTGCAGGTAGCCGGCGCCGTGCACGAACATCACGATCGGGTACTTCTTCCCCGGTTCCTTGTTTTCCGGTTCGTAGTACTTGGCCCAGACCACGCCAGCACCATGCTTGGACGGCACTGCCACCAGCTTCGGCTGGATCCACTGGCGCGCCTTGTAGTCGGCGGTGCGGGTGTCGGTCAGCACGCGTGCCTGGCCACCGGCACTGGGCAGCACGGCCAGCTGCGGCGGCAGGTAGGCGCCGGAGTAGCGCACCAGCAGCTGCTGGCCGTCCGGCGACAGCGAGAAATCCTCCACGCCGTTGAGGCTGGTCAGCTCGCGCACCTGGCGGCTGCCGGTGTCGACCGCGCAGACTTCGTAGTCATGCGGCGCCTGCTGGTTGCACAGGAAGTAGAAGCCCTTGCCATCGGCCGACGGCACCGGCGCCGAGGTTTCCCACTTGCCGCTGGTCAGCGCCTGCGGCTTGGCCGTGCCGGCCTGGGTATACAGGTGCGAGAAGCCCGATTCCTCCGACAGCAGCCACAGCGTGCGGCCATCGGCCATCCAGCCGAAATCGTTGAAGCCCCAGTTGATCCAGGCGTTGTCGGTCAGGCGGTGGCGGTTCTGTACACGGCCGTCGGCAGCGTTGACGCTGATGATCCAGCGGTCCTTGTTGTCGTTGGCACGCAGCATCACCGCGGCCTGCTGGCCATCGGCGCTCCAGCGGATGCCGCCGCCCATGAAGTCGCTCATCACCTGCACGCTGCGCTCACCCTTCAGCGCGTCCTTGCCGGCCTTGCGGCGCAGTTCGGCCAGCGGGTCGGTGCTGATGCCCGGCAGGCTGGCCAGCGAGACCTTTTCGGCCTTGCCGGTGCGCACGTCCACGTACCACAGCGTGTGCGGCTCGAAGCCATTGCGGCCGACGCGGGTGCGGGTGTCCTCGGTTTCCTCGTAACCCGATTCGGTCACATACAGCGGCATCTTGCTGGTGCGGCCGTCGTCGAAGTCCTTCGGCTTGGTCACCACGATCAGGTGGGTGAGGTCCGGCGACAGCACGCTGTCGGCGATCTCCACGTCGGCGCCCAGGTACACCGGGCCCGGCGCACGCGTCGGGTCGGCCTGGCGCCAGCGCTGGTCCTGGTCCTTCAATGCCTCGCGCTGCTCGCGGTCGCGGCGCAGGGTTTCCAGCGTGCGCAGCTGCTGATCGCGCAGCACATCGGCCTTCGGCGGCGTGCGCGGGTCCTTCTCGGCCTTCAGGCTGGCCACCTGCTGCACGCCGCTGGCGGCAGTCCAGTGGAACCAGTTCTGGCCGACGCGCCAGATCACGCCATTGTCGGCGGCGAAGTTCACGTTGCCCGCGCGTTCGTTGCTGCGGGTGAGCTGGGTCAGCGCGCCACTGCGCAGGTCGCGCACGAACACATCGCCATTGCGCACGAAGGCGCTGCGGCTGCGGTTGCGATCGTAGACGGGATCGGCCACGTCCAGGGTGCCGCGCTGGTCATCGGCCACCTGCGCGGCCACGCCGCCGGTCAGCGGCTGGCGGAAGGTGTCGCGTACCGGGCTGCCGCTGCGCTTGAGCTGGTACTCCACCTGCTGGCTGTTCCACGACCACCAGGCCTTCTCGACCGGCGGACCGATCCAGTCCGGGTCGGCCATCGCCTGTTCAATGGTGATCGGCGTCGGCGCGGCGTGCGCGGCCGGTGCGGCCAGCACGGCCGACAGCAGGAGGGACAGGGGCAGCACTCGGGACATGGGCGGACGGCACCAGAAGAGGAAACCGGCCAAGGGTAGCAGCCGTCCGGGCCGGGGGCAGGGGCCACAGGTCATGGCAGCGGCATTGGCAAAGTGGCGCAACCGGTTGCCGTGGTCGCGCATCCATTCTCCTGAACCCGCATCATCCACCGAACAGGAGCCCGACCATGCAGGAATTGATCCCGATCACCCTCTTCATCTGCATCGCCTACGCGATCCATGCCATTGCCGATGCGCGCGCGCGCAGCAAGCTGGTGGCCCCGCACGTGCCGGAGGAAGTGATCCGCTCGCTGGCCGTGCTGGAAGAAGAGCGCCGCCGCCAGGGGGCGCTGCGCTGGGGCATCAGCCTGGTCTGCCTGGCCCTGGCCATGGCCCTGCTGGAAGCCATCGGTGCCCGTGACCTGACCTTTGGTGCCGCTGCCGCGCTGGTCGGCAGTGCCGGCCTCGGCCAGCTGCTGGCCTGGCACTTCACCCGCCCTGCGGCACGCAAGGGCTGAGCCGGCCCATGCCATGGGCACAGGGGGCGCCCCGTAGATGAGCCTGCTCGGCGAAGCATTGTCGGCACTGCGGGGCCGTCGCCGCCACGATGCAGTATCGGCGGCACCGCCCGCCGAGCCGCTCGACGCGGACCAGGCCCTGGTGCGGGCCATCATCGATGGCTCGCAGTCGGCCTTCGCGCAACTGGTTGAAGCCCACCAGCGCACCTGCGCGCATGTGATCGGACGCATGGTGGGCGACCGCGACCAGGTCGCTGACCTTCTGCAGGAAACCTTCCTGGCCGTGTTCCGCCAGCTGCACCGGTTCCGCTTTGAATCCTCGTTGCGCACCTGGGTTTCACGGGTGGCTTACACCACGGCGTTGCAGCACCTGCGCCGGCGGCGGCTGGAGGCGCAATGGATGGTGGCGGTGGAGGTGCCGGAGGAACTGGGGATCGGCGATGAAGGGCCGGGGCCGGCTGAACTGAGCGAGGCGCTGCAGGCTGGTCGCCATCTTGGCGAGGCGCTGGAACGGCTGAGTGCACCGCAGCGGCTGATCGTCGGCCTGCATTACCTGGAGGATTTCGATCTGGCCGAGATCGAGCAGGTGACTGGGCTGGCGCGCGGTACCATCAAGAGCCACCTTCACCGTGCGCGCCAGGTCCTGAGGCAGGAACTGACGCGGCATGCCGCCGCCGGAGAACTGCTGTGAACCCACCGACCGACCCTCGCGATGCGGAAAAGCGCGCGCTGGCGCAGGCGTTGCGTGAGCAGGCGCAGCAGGAACAGACACCGAATGTGAGCGAGGCGCTGCAGAAGCGCATTGCCGCTGAGTCGCGCGGCAGTGGCGTGGGCTATGTGGTGGTGCAGGTGCTGTTGTTTGGCGCGCTGTTGGCTGCGGCGGCCTGGTACTTCTGGCACTGATTGAAGATCAAACCCGGGGCCCTTTATGGAGCCGCCGTGCCTCAAGCCCGATCGAAACCTTCTGCAACCCGTCCACGGGGACCACTTGGATCATCCCTTCGATTTTTCGATATCTTCAGGATTCAGATCGATGCTCCTCGACTTCCATTCATCCAGCTGAATCTGGCTGAGGAACGCCCTGATCAGCGGATGATTATCAATCTCTGCTCGGACCTCCGTCGTGACCAGCAGCGTTTGTCGTGTTGGACCCTGCTGATCGATCATCTCATCGGTCACCACTTCCTCGACGACGAATCTTTCGAACTCCTCAGGGATGAAGTCAAGCGATTCTGAAGATTCATCGGTCAGGAAAAGCACCAGTGAATCCAAGGCCAGAACGAACGCCTCGCCTTTATTGTCAGCGGCTGAAACACCGTACTGGTCGAGTGGAACGGCGTTCTCGAGATAGAGATGGGTCTCGCTCATTAGACGTTGTGAAGGCATGTCGCCAGTCGCAACCAAGTTCCACAACGAATCCAGAAAGTTGCGCGCTGGCTGCTCTTGGAAAATCGATGAGGCTGAGAAGCCAAGGTAGAGCCTTTCGGTGGAGTAAAGCGCGCGCAGAAGCTCACGGCGTTGGGAAGTTGTGATCATTGGTTCTCTAAATGATTTGGCTGATTTTGGCGATGTTTCGTGAGGAACCGGCGAAAGTTGCAGTGCTGCCTGCCGAACTCGGCCGACTGCAGTCAGCAACCCAAGACGGCAAGAAGCTCTCACGTCAAAGGACCCGCAGATATGCAACGAGTTGCAATTGGTCCGGCCCATCTGAAATTGGACCCTTCCCTGAGCCGGTCCACCTGCGACAAAGTGAAGCAGCGCGTCACCCGGTCGCATCCCGTCTTAACGAAATCCTCCTAAAGTGGTCCGGTATCCCACCGGTCACAGGCAGGAGGCGTCCCTTGGACGCGTTGTTGTTGTCCCGGATCCAGTTCGGATTCGTCATCAGTTTCCATGTGCTGTTCCCCGCCTTCACCATTGGCACGGCCAGCTGGCTGGCCTTCATCGAATGGCGCTGGCTGCGCACGAAGTTGCCCGTGTGGCGCGAGCTGTATTTCTTCTGGCAGAAGATCTTCGCGGTGTCGTTCGGCATGGGCGTGGTCAGCGGCATCGTCATGGCCTTCCAGTTCGGAACCAACTGGCCACGGCTGAGCGAGGTGGCCGGCACGGTCATCGGCCCGCTGCTGACCTACGAAGTGCTGACTGCGTTCTTCCTGGAAGCCAGCTTCCTCGGCGTGATGATGTTCGGCTGGGGCCGGGTTTCGCCGCGCCTGCATTTCCTGTCCACCTGCATGGTGGCGCTGGGCACGCTGTTCTCCACGTTCTGGATCCTGTCGTCCAACAGCTGGCTGCATACGCCGGCCGGCTACGAGATGGTCAACGGCATCGTGCATCCGGTGGACTGGTGGCAGGTGGTGTTCAACCCCTCGTTCCCCTATCGCCTGGCGCACATGGCGCTGGGTTCGTTCATCACCACCTGTTTCGTGATCGGTGGTGTCGGTGCGTGGTACCTGCGCAAGGGCACGCATGTGGAAGCGGGCCGGCGCATGCTGGTGGCAGCGGTGGCGTTCGCGGCTCTGACCGTGCCGGTGCAGATCTTCGTCGGCGACATGCATGGCCTGAACACGCTCAAGCATCAGCCGATGAAGATCGCGGCGATGGAAGCGCACTGGCATGAAACCAAGGAGGGCGAGGGCGTACCGCTGGTGGTGTTCGCGCTGCCGAACGAGAAGGAAGAGCGCAACGATTTCGAAGTTGCCATCCCGAAGCTGGGCAGCGTGATCCTCACCCATAGCCTGGACGGCACCTTCGATCCTCTCACCTCGGTACCCGCCAGCGAGCGGCCGCCGGTGACGCCGGTGTTCTTCGCCTTCCGGATCATGGTCGGGCTGGGCACGCTGATGCTGCTGCTGGCCTGGGTGTCAGCGTTCCAGTTGTGGCGGAAGAAGCTGCTGGATTCGCCGTGGCTGCTGCGCGGCTGGAACTGGATGCTGCCCAGCGGTTTCATCGCGCTGCTGTCGGGTTGGTTCGTTACCGAGATGGGGCGCCAGCCGTGGGTGGTGTATGGCGTGCTGCGCACCGCTGATGCGGTGGGCCCGCAGAGCGCGTGGATGACCGCGCTGTCGCTGGGCGTCTACGTGGTCGGCTACGCCTTCGTGTTCGGCTGGGGCATCTGGTACCTGGTGAAGATCCTGCGCCACGGACCGCGTCCGCACGATGATGGGCCATCGCTGGACCACGGCAGCCACACCCCGGCACGCCCGCTGTCGGCGGCCGACGAACCGCTGGAGGAGCGCTGACATGGACCTGATGACCTGGCTGCCGGTGGCGTGGTTTGCGGTGATCGGCTTCGGCGTGCTGATGTACGTGGTGCTGGATGGCTTCGTGCTCGGCATCGGCATCCTCGCCCCGTTTGCCGAGGACGAGGAGCAGCTGGACCTGATGATGAACACCGCCGCGCCGATCTGGGACGGCAACGAGACCTGGCTGGTGCTCGGCGGCGCCGGGCTGCTGGCGGCGTTCCCGAAGGCCTATGCGGTGCTGTTGTCGGCGCTGTACCTGCCGGTGCTGCTGCTGGTGGTGGCGCTGGTGTTCCGCGGCGTGGCCTTCGAGTTCCGCTTCAAGGCGCATCGATCGCGCCGGCTGTGGAGCGTGGCGTTCGGCCTCGGTTCGCTGCTGGCGACCTTTGCCCAGGGCGTGATCCTCGGCACCCTGGTGCAGGGCATCCCGCTGGTGGACGGCGTCTACCAGGGCGGCGCATTCACCTGGTTCAGCCCGTTCGCGATGCTGACCGGCGCTGCGCTGGTCGCCGGCTACGCGCTGCTGGGCAGCACCTGGCTGATCCTGAAGACCGAAGGGCGCGTGCAGGCGCTGGCCCGGCAGATGACCCGGCCGCTGGTGGTGGCGGTGATCGCGGCGATGGGCCTGGTCAGCAGCTGGCTGCCGTTCCTCGATTCGCGGTTGATGGCGCGCTGGTTCAGCGACGGCAACTTCTGGTGGCTGTCGCCGGTGCCGCTGTTGACGCTGGCGGTGGCCGCCGCGCTGTGGCGCAGCGCGACCCATCCGCGCCGCGACCTGCCGCCGTTCCTGCTCAGCCTGGCCTTGTTCGTGCTTGGCTTCCTCGGCCTGGTGCTGGGCATGTGGCCCTATCTGCTGCCGCCGTCGATGACCCTGTGGCAGGCCGCCGCGCCGGCCTCCTCGCTGGGCTTCAGCCTGGTCGGCCTGGTCATTCTGCTGCCGGTCATCCTCGGCTATACGGCTTGGTCGTACCGGGTGTTCCGCGGCAAAGTGCGCGCCGATAGCGGTTACCACTGATCGATTGAAGCGGGGCCCGCTGGTGCCGGGCCCCCTGTTGTGGAATGTGAAATCTGCACACCCCGGGCGGGACGTGCTAGCGTGCGCTCCTTTCCGGCAGCCAGGGGGGCAGCCGGCGACGTCCTGGACGGACGCACGGCTGCAGGAACGGGGGGCCGCCGCGCGTCGCCGTAATGGCTCGTGCCTATCGTTCTCCCGTTGAAGCACCTTCGCTAATGATCGAATTCTCCATCGTCGACTGGGCTGCCTGGGCGCCCGGCCTGAGCGAGCGTAGCCAGTGGCTGGGCTGGGCCGGTGCGCCGTATCCGCCGGTTGGCGAAGACACGCCGCCGCTCGCCGAAATCCCGGCAATGCAGCGCCGTCGAATCGAGCGGCTGGGCCGGATGGCGATCCAGGCTGCCTGCTGGTGCGAGGACGGGCAGGGCGCTGACAGCCAGGTGCCGCTGGTGTTCGCCAGCCGCCACGGCGACGTGGCCCGTTCGATGGAGCTGCTGGGGGCGCTCGCCAGCGATCAGCCCCTGTCACCGACGGGGTTCGGCCTGTCGGTGCACAACGCGATCGCCGCGCTGTATTCGATCGCGCGCGGTCACCGCGGCAACTACCTGGCGCTGGCCGCCGGCCAGGCCACGGTCGAGACCGCCTGCCTGGAAGCGGCCGGTCTGCTCGCCGATGGCGCCCGCGAAGTGCGGGTGGTGGTCTATGAGTCGCCGCTTCCTGAAATTTACGCGACGTTTGCCGACGAACCTGACCCGTTCTTTGCATGGTGCTGGCGTTTGACCGCTCCGGCAGAGGGCCGGCCGACGCTGTCGCTGCAGTGGCAGCCGGCCGACGGCCAGGCCAGCACTGCGCCCGGCCTGCTGCCGCATGCGCTGGACCTGCACCGGTTCCTGTTGTCCGGCGCGCTGGCACTGGAACACGTGGCCCACGGCCAGCGCTGGTGCTGGAGCCGCCGTGGCTGAGCTGCTGCGCCGCCTCGACCATGCCTGGCGTGTGTTTGGCACCGGCCTCAGCTTCGTCGCGTTTGGCCTGGGCGGGCTGCTGCTCGGCGTTCTGGTGATGCCGGTACTGCTGCTGATGCGTGACCCGGTGGCGCGCCGCCGCCGCGCCCGGCGCGTGGTCCAGGTCGCGTTCGCCAGCCACCTGCGGCTGATGCGCGGGCTGGGGGTGATGACCTACGAGATCGAGGGCGGCGAACGCCTGCAGCGCGACGGCCTGCTGGTGCTGGCCAACCACCCGACCCTGATCGACGTGGTCTGCCTGATCTCGCTGCTTCCCAACGCCGACTGCGTGGTCAAGCGGGCGGTGGCCTGCAACCCGTTCATGCGCGGCCCGGTGCGGGCTGCCGGCTACATCTCCAATGACGATGGCGCCGGCCTGGTCGATGACTGTGTGGCCGCAGTGCGCGCTGGAGGCACCCTGGTCATCTTCCCGGAAGGCACCCGCAGCGTGCCGGGGCAGCCACCGCGGCTGCAGCGCGGGGCCGCCAACATCGCCGTACGGGGCCGCATCGACGTCACCCCGGTGCGGATCACCTGCAGCCCGCCAACGCTGACCAAGGGGCAGAAGTGGTATCGTGTCCCCTCACGTCGCTTTCACGTTCGGCTGCAGATCGGCGAAGATATCCCGATCGCGCCATTTCTGGCCGAAGACGACTCGCCAAGGGGGGATGCCTTGGCGGCCCGTCGCGTCACCGAGCACCTTTCTCGTTATTTCGACCTGTCTGGAGATCCGAACCGTGCAAGCACTTGAGCACGAGATCAAGGAATTGATCATTTCCTCCCTTTCGCTGGAGGACATCACGCCGGAGGACATCGATCCGACCGCGCCGCTGTTCGTCGAGGGCCTTGGCCTGGATTCGATCGACGCGCTGGAGCTGGGACTGGCGCTGCAGAAGAAGTACGGTGTCAGCCTCTCGGCCGATTCGGAAGAAACCCGTCGCCATTTCTCCAGCGTGCGCGCGCTCGGCGAGTTCGTCGCCGCCCGCCAGTCGTAACGGCGCCAGGAATTGCCATGACCAAGAATGAACTGTTCGAACGCATCGTCAGCATCCTGACCGACAGCTTCGAGATCGAAACGGCCCGGATCACCCCGGAAGCCCGCCTGTACGACGACCTGGACATCGACAGCATCGATGCGGTGGACCTGATCGTGCAGCTCAAGCCGCTGCTCGGCCGCAACCTGCAGCCGGAAGCGTTCAAGGCCGTGCGTACCGTGCAGGACATCGTCGATGTGGTGCACAGGCTGCTGCCGGACCAGGCAGCCGCCTGACCGCAGCGCCGACGGCTCCACCATGGCACGCGCACGCACGGTCGTGGTGGCTGCGATCTCGCTGGCCTACCCGGTACTGGTGTACCTGGCGATGGGTCGCTTCGAGCCACGCTGGCTGTCGCTGCTGCTGTTCACCCTGGCCCTGCTGCGCGCGCTGAGTTCGCGCCAGCCGCTGTGGTGGGCCGCAGCGGCGGGCACCGGCCTGCTGGCGGTACTGGCTACCGTGCTCAACCAGGCCCTGCCACTGAAGCTGTACCCGGCGCTGGTCAATGCGGTGATGCTGGCAGTGTTCGGCACCAGCCTGCGCTTCGGGCCACCGCTGGTGGAGCGCCTGGCGCGGCTGCAGGAGCCGGACCTGCCCCCGTTCGCGGTGGCCTATACCCGACGCGTCACCCAGGTGTGGTGCGGGTTTTTCGTTCTCAACGGTAGCCTGGCCCTGCTGACCGCGCTGTACGCGTCGGACCGGGTCTGGATGCTCTACAACGGATTGTTGGCGTACGTGATGATGGGCGTGTTGTTCGCAGGTGAGTGGCTGGTGCGGCGGCGGGTGAAGGCGGCGCACGTGCATGGCTGAGTGGATTGCCCTGGACCGGCTGCTGCTGGAGGCGCGGCCGCAGCGCAATGTTGGCGTCTGCGATGGCGAGGTGATCGACCACGCCCACTTCCGCCAGCGCGTGCTGGCCTGGCGCGCCGCATTTACGACGGCCGAAGGGCGTGACTGGGCCCTGTATTTCGATGATGCGGTGGCCTTTGCCGCGGCGTTGTTCGGTGCTTGGCATGCCGGCAAGCGGGTGTTCCTGGCCACCGACAACCTGCCGGCCACGTTGCAGGCGCTGCAACCGCAGGTGAGCGGTTTCGCAGGCGACGTGTCGGCCGACTATCGCCCGCTGGCGGCGCTGGACGCCACGCTGGACGACGAACTGCAGGCGCTGGACGAACGCGCCTGCGAGCTGAGCGTGTTCACCTCCGGCAGTACCGGCCAGCCGAGCGCGATCGGCAAGCGCCTGGACCAGCTGGCGCGCGAGGTGGATGCGCTGCAGGCTGCGTTCGGCGCACAGATGGAGGGCGTGCAGGTGCATGGCACGGTATCCCACCAGCACATCTACGGCCTGCTGTTCCGCGTGCTGTGGCCGTTGGCCGCCGGCCGCCTGATCCATCCACGCCGGTTCTTCCATGAAGACCTGGTGGGTGCGCTGGCCGGTACCGACACGGTGCTGGTGGCGACGCCAGCCCACCTCAAGCGCCTGCCCGAGCAGCTGGACTGGGCCAGCCTGCATGGCCGCCTGCGCGCGGTGTTCTCCTCCGGCGGCCCGCTGCCGGAAGAAGCCGCACGCCAGGTGCGGCAGTGGCTGGGTGTGGCGCCGACCGAGGTTTACGGCAGCAGCGAAACCGGTGGCATCGCCTGGCGCCGCTGGGACACCGACCTGCCACCGTGGCAACCGTTGCCGGGCGTGCAGTGGCGCATCGAGGATGGCTGCCTGGCCGTCGCCTCGGCGCATCTGGAAACCCTCGACTGGTGGCGTACCCAGGACCGCGTGGAAGCGTTGGCCGATGGCCGGTTCCGCCTGCTGGGCCGGGCCGATCGCATCGTCAAGATCGAAGAACGCCGCGTCTCGCTGGATGCACTGGAGCGCGCGCTGCGCGAAGACGCCGAAGTGGACGACGCGCGCGTGCTGGTCCTGCCCGGCCAGCGCGAGCAGCTGGCGGCCGTGGTGGTACCGGCTGACCGGGCGCTGCTGGCGGGTGGTGACACCGCGCGCCGCGCCCTGGGCCAGCGCCTTGGCGCGCGCCTGGCGCACGCGCATGACGCAGTGACCCGGCCGCGCCGTTGGCGCCTGGTGCAGGCGCTGCCGATCAATGCGCAGGGCAAGGTAACCCAGGCGGCGCTGGCAGCGCTGTTCCAGCCACTGATGCCGGTGCCGGTCTGGGACCGCCGCGACGCCGCCAGCGCCACCCTGCGCATGACCCTGGACCCGACGCTGCGGCCGTTCCAGGGCCACTTCCCCCAGGCAGCGATCCTGCCCGGCGTGGCGCAGCTGGACTGGGCCGTGCGTTTTGGCCGCCAGGCGTTCAGCATGCCGGCCGGATTCCTGCGCATGGATGCGGTGAAGTTCCAGCACGTGGCCCGCCCGGGCGATGAGCTGACCCTGCAGCTGGACTGGGATGCCGCACGCAGCGCGCTGGCCTTCCGTTACACCTCCAGCCATGGTGTGCATGCCAGCGGCAAAGTGGTCTTCGCCGATGCGGACTGATCCGGCCGTTGCCGGTGCCGCATTCGCGCCACTGGTGGTGATTCCCGTCTACGACCACGAGCACGCCATCGCGGCGGTGCTCGACGGCGTGCAGGCTGCGGGACTGCCCTGCCTGCTGGTCGACGATGGTTCGCACGATGGGTGCGCGGCGGTGCTGCGCGCGCTGGCACAACGCCAGGGTGTCGACCTGCTGCGCCTGGACGTGAACCAGGGCAAGGGCGGGGCAATGCTGGCCGGTTTCGCCGAGGCCGGCGCGCGAGGCTACAGCCACGTGCTGCAGATCGATGCCGACGGCCAGCATGATACGGCTGACCTGCCACGCTTCATCGAAGCCGCGCGCCTGCACCCGGGTGCAGTGATCTGTGGCATTCCGGCCTACGACGCCAGTGTTCCCAAGGCGCGCCTGTACGGTCGCTACGCCACCCACATCTGGGTCTGGATCAACACGCTGTCGCTGCACCTGCGCGACACCATGTGCGGCTTCCGCGTGTATCCACTGCCGCCGGTGCTGCGCGTGATCGGTGAAGAGACCATCGGCCGGCGCATGGATTTCGATACCGAAATAATGGTGCGCCTGTACTGGCGCGGGCTGCCGGTCGAGCACCTGGCCACGCGCGTGACCTATCCTGCCGATGGCGTGTCGCACTTCGATGTGTGGCGCGACAACGTGCGCATCAGCCGCATGCATACCCGTCTGTTCTTCGGCATGCTCTGGCGCGCGCCGCGCCTGCTGTGGCGCCGCCTGCGGGGGCAGCGCTGAGATGACGGCCGCGCAGGGCGCCCCACACTGGGCCGACATCGGCGAATCCACCTCGGTGGCCGGCGTGCTGTTCCTGTGCTGGGTGCACCGCTGGTTCGGGCGCTGGCCGTTCCGCCTGTGCGTGTGGCCGGTGGTGGCCTGCCATTGGCTGGGCAACCGTGTGGGGCGACAGGCCTCGATGCAGTACCTGCAGCGGCTGCAGGCGCACAGCGGCGTGCTCGGCCGCGCGCCGACACGGTGTGACAGCCTGCGCCACTTCTTTACCTTCGCCGACACGATGCTGGACAAGATCCTCGGCCTGGGCGGGCGCTACCCGGCCGAACGCATCCACCTGCACCGCGACCTGGTGCTGCAGAAGATCGCGCGCCGCGAGGGCGGGCTGATCCTCACCGCGCACATCGGCTGCCTGGAGCTGTGCCAGGTGCTGGCCGAGCAGGTGCCGGGATTCCGCATCACCGTGCTGGTGCATACCGCACACGCGCAGCGCTTCAACCGTCTGCTGCAGCGGCTGGACCCGCTGGCGGCGGTGGAACTGGTGCAGGTGACCGAAATGGGGCCGGCCACGGCGGTGATGCTGGCCGAGCGCGTTGCGGCGGGGGGCTTCGTTGCCATCGTCGGCGACCGCACGCCGGTACAGGGTGGCCGCAGCGTCACCGCCGATTTCCTGGGCCACCGCGCGCCGTTCCCGATCGGCGCCTATGTGCTCGCCGCCGCGCTGGGCTGCCCGGTCTACACCATGGCCTGCCTGCACCAGGGCGACGGCTATCGGGTGGCATTCGAACAGTTCGCCGAACGCATCGTGCTGCCGCGTGGCTCGCGCGACGCCGCGCTGGCCGAACAGGCACAGCGCTTCGCGCGCTGGCTGGAACTGCAGGTCATCCAGTCCCCGTTGGACTGGTTCAATTTCTTCCCCTTCTGGGATCAGGCTCCGCATGACGACTGACGCCGTACCCGTGTGCCGCTTTGGCGATGCACCGTTGACCATCGAAGACGTGGTTGCCCTGGCCCAGCGCCAGTGTGAGGCCGCACTGAGCGACGCGCCGGCATTCCGCGCGCACATCCAGCGCGGCGCCGACTTCCTCGACCGCCTGCTGCGCGAGGACGGCGTGATCTACGGTGTAACCACCGGCTATGGCGACTCGTGCACGGTGAACATCCCGCCGGCACTGGTGGCTGAACTGCCGCACCACCTGTACACCTACCACGGCTGCGGCCTGGGCCGTTACCTGGACCCGGTCGAGACCCGCGCGGTGCTGGCTGCGCGCCTGGCGTCGCTGGTGCGCGGCATGTCCGGCGTCAGCGTGCCGCTGCTGGAAGGCCTGGCCACGCTGCTGCAGTACGACGTGCTGCCGATGATTCCGGCCGAAGGCTCGGTCGGTGCCAGTGGCGACCTGACCCCGCTGTCGTACGTGGCGGCAGTGCTGTGCGGCGAACGCGAGGTGCTGCACGAGCGCCGCGTGCAGCCGGCGGCCGAGGTGCTGGCGAAGATCGGCATGACCCCGCTGAAACTGCGGCCGAAGGAAGGCCTGGCGATCATGAACGGCACCGCGGTGATGACCGGCCTGGCCTGCCTGGCCTGGCAGCGCGCCGATTACCTGGCCCGCATGGCCACGCGCCTGACCGCGTTCAACGTGCTGGCCAGCGACGGCAACGCGCACCACTTCGACGAAACCCTGTTCGCGGCCAAGCCGCACCCGGGCCAGGGCCGCATCGCCGCGCGCCTGCGCAGCGACCTGCACAGCGAACGCCCGCCGCGCAATGAACAGCGCCTGCAGGACCGTTACTCATTGCGCTGCGCGCCGCACGTCATCGGCGTGCTGGAAGACAGCCTGCCGTTCCTGCGCCAGCTGATCGAAACCGAGCTGAACAGCGCCAACGACAACCCGCTGATCGATGCCGATGGCGAGCGGATCCTGCACGGCGGCCACTTCTACGGCGGCCACATCGCGCTGGCGATGGACACCCTGAAGAACACCGTGGCCAACGTTGCCGATCTGCTCGACCGGCAGCTGGCGCTGGTGGTCGATGCCCGCTACAACCATGGCCTTCCGGCCAACCTGTCGGCGGCCACCGGCCCGCGCGCGGCCATCAACCATGGCCTGAAGGCGCTGCAGATCAGCGTTTCGGCCTGGACCGCCGAAGCGCTGAAGCAGACCATGCCGGCCAGCGTGTTCTCGCGCTCCACCGAGTGCCACAATCAGGACAAGGTCAGCATGGGCACCATCGCCGCGCGCGACTGCCTGCGCGTGATCGAGCTGACCGAGCAGGTGGTGGCCGCGATGCTGATCGCTGCCCGCCAGGGCCTGGCGCTGCGCGAACGGGTTGGCCTGAATGCGCAGCTGCATGGCAGTCTGGCCGACATGTACGCCGACCTGGGGCAGCGCATCGCCCTGGTCGAAGAAGACCGCGCGCTGGATCGCGAACTGCGGGAACTGCTGGTGGAGATCCGCGCGCAACGTTGGGAGCTGTACGCCGGTGAATGAGGCCATCGAACGGGTTGGCGAAATCGCGTTGACCCCTGCCTTCCATGACTGCGATCCGATGAACGTGGTCTGGCATGGCAACTACTTCAAGTACTTCGAGATCGCGCGCTGCGCGCTGCTCGGGCGCTACGACTACGACTATCCGCAGATGCTGGAATCGGGCTACCTGTGGCCGGTGGTCGATGCGCGGGTGAAGTACGTGCGGCCGCTGCTGTTCAACCAGGCCCTGCGCGTGGTCGCGCGCATCGTGGAATGGGAGAACCGGCTGAAGATCGAGTATGAAATCCTCGATGCGGAAAGCGGCCAGGTGCTGACCCGCGCGATGACCATCCAGGTCGCGGTGGACGCGGCCAGCAAGGAAATGCTGTACCAGTGCCCGCCGGTACTGTGGGAACGCCTGGGAGTGCCTGCACCGTGAACACCCTTGTCCGTCTTTCCAGCGCGCTGCTGTGCGCGCTGATCTTCGTTGCCGCACCGCAGGTGCAGGCGGCCGACCCCGCCATTGATGCGATCACCCAGGCGGTGGCGCGGCCGCACGTGCTGCGTGGCCAGTTCAGCCAGGAAAAGCAGGTCAGCGGCTTCAGGAACCCGCTGCGCTCGCAGGGCCAGTTCGTGGTCGCGCGCCAGCATGGCGTGATCTGGACCACGCTCAAGCCGTTCCCCTCCGAAGTGGTGGTCACCGCCGACCGCATCCTCAGCCGCCAGCGCGATGGCAGCACCCGTGTCGAGCTCGATGCACGGCAGCAGCCGGCGATGCGTTCGGTGAACGCGATCATGTTCGCGCTGATGAGTGGCGACGTGCAGGCGCTGTCCGGCCAGTTCAACGTGGCGGCCAGCCGTGAAGGGCAGGGCTGGCGGCTGCGGCTGACGCCGAAGTCGGCGATGCTGGCCAAGGCCTTCGAATCGCTGACCCTGCAGGGCGACCGCTACGTGCGCCAGGTCGAGATCGTCGAGGCCAACAAGGACCGCACGCAGATCCAGTTCAGCGCGTTGAGCGAGGCGCCGGCCACGCTCAATGCCGACGAGGCCCGCCGCTTTGAGTGAGGCCGTGGCATCGAACGCACCGGACCGGTTGCGGCGCTGGTGGCACTGGCTGGGCATTGCCTGGCTGCTGGTGCTGCTGGCGCTGGGCGCACAGCAGTGGCAGCTGTGGAGCCAGCAGTCGCGGATCGACACCGACATCCTTGCGCTGCTGCCGCAGGATGCACATGACCGCCTGTTGAGCGATGTCACCCGGCGCATCGCCGATGGCAGTTCGCGGCAGGTGGTGGTATTGCTCGGCAGTCAGGACGGTGCCGCCGCCAAGCGCGCGCAGTCCGCGTTCGCTGCGGCCATGGCCAAGGACGCCGATCACGCGTTGCTGGTGCCCAGTGGTTCCATCGAGGGCTGGTTCGATGAGGCGCGCGCGTTCTATGCGCCGTACCGTGACCGGCTGCTGACGCCGGCCCAGCGCGAGCAGTTGAAGGGCAGCGAGCCGGGCGCGCTGGCGGAGCAGGCGTTGGCTGCGCTGTACGGTCCGATGGCCGCCCCACGCCTGACCGATTGGCGCCAGGACCCGCTGTCGCTGTGGCCGCAATGGTGGCAGCAGCAGGCGCAGGGCTCGGGGTTGCGGCTGGGCGATGACGGCCTGCTCGAAGCCGAGGGCAGGCATTGGGCCGTGCTGCAGTTCGATACACCTGGTTCGGCATTCCAGCTTGACGGCGAACGCCATCTCGATGGCCTGCTGGAACGCGCCGGAAAGGCGGCCAAGGCCGTAGCACCGGAGCTGGAGATCCTGCACGCCGGCGTGCCGCTGCATGCCGAGGCAGCCGCAGTGCAGGCCAACCGTGAGATCAATACCATCGGCTGGGGCTCGCTGGCCGCGGTGCTGCTGCTGGTGTGGCTGGCGTTCCGTTCGCTGCGCCCGATCCTGCTGGTCGCCGCGTCATTGCTGATCGGCTGCGGCGTGGCACTGGCGGTGACCGTGCTGGTGTTTGGCAAGGTGCACGTGCTGACCCTGGTGTTCGGTGCATCGCTGGTGGGTGTGGCCGAGGATTACGGTATCCACTGGTTCGCCTCGCGCCAGGCCGAGCCGGCCGATCGTCGCTGGAAGCTGCTGCGGCACCTGCTGCCCGGCCTGTGGCTGGCCCTGCTGACCAGCGCGCTGGCCTACCTGGCACTGGGCCTGGCCCCGTTCCCGGGCCTGCGCCAGATGGCGCTGTTCTCGGTGGTCGGCCTGGCGGCTGCTTTCCTCACGGTGATCTTCTGGTTCCCGTGGCTCGATGGCGGCGAGATCCGCCAGACCCGGTTCTCGCAGTGGCTGGGCAATACGCTGGAACGTTTCCCGCGCCTGCATGGCCGTCGCGCGGTGACGATGTTCGTGGTGATCACGCTGGCACTGTCTGCAATCGGCATCGCACGCCTGCACAGCAACGACGACCTGCGCAGCCTGCAGTCATCACCGCCAGCGTTGATGGCGCAGCAGATCCGCCTGAGCCAGCTGCTGGGCATGCCCAGCCCGGCGCAGTTCTACCTGGTGCAGGGTGCGGATGCTGCGCAGCTGCTGCAGCGCGAGGAAGCACTGACCGAGCGCCTGCGTGTACTGGCCAACGACAAGCGCATAGGCGGCTACCGCGCGATCAGCGATTGGCTGCCGTCGCCGGCACGCCAGCAGGCCGATGCCGCGCTGACCGCGAAGGTGGAACCTGGCGTGCTGTCGGCCGTGTCCGAGGCGGTGGGAGAGCCGCTGCAGCGTCCGCAGTTCGCCGCCGCGCCGCTCACCGCCGAAGCCTTCCTGGCCTCGCCGGCCTCGCAGCCGTTCCGCCACCTGTGGGTGGGTGAAGTCGGTGGGCAGATGATCAGCGTGGTGATGGTCGACGACCTGTCGCGCGCCGATGCCCTGGCCACGCTGGAGGGTGCCGCCGAAGGCCTGCCCGGCGTTCGCTGGGTAGACCGCACCTCCGATTTCTCCAAGCTGCTGGGCCACTACCGCAAGCTGATGGGCGGGCTGCTGCTGGTCGGCATCGCACTGGTGTTCGGTGCGCTGTGGCTGCGCTACCGCCGCCAGGCCTGGCGCGTATTTGCCCCCACCCTGATTGCCGGCGCACTGACCCTGGGCCTGCTGGGCCTGTTCGGCCAGCCGCTGCAGCTGTTCAACGTGCTGGCGCTGATGCTGCTGCTGGGCATGGGCATCGACTACGGCATCTTCCTGATCGAACACCGTGGCGATGCCAGCGCATGGCTGGCGGTCTGCGTGGGTGCGGCCAGCACCTGGCTGTCGTTCGGCCTGCTGGGCCTGTCGCAGACCCCGGCGCTGCGCGCGTTCGGCCTGACCCTGCTGTTCGGCATCGGCCTGGTCTGGCTGATCTCGCCGCTGTTCCGTCCGCCGCCGCACGATCTGCCGCCGGCCTGAGCCTGTTTTCCGACTTCCTTCTTTCCACTTGATCGAGCAACAAGGACGCACCGATGAACACTGCTGTGGATGCTGTCGAACGTACTGAAATCCTGATCATCGGCGCGGGCCCGGCCGGTTCGGTGGCTGCGGCGATGCTGCGCCAGCAGGGCCGCCAGGTGCTGATGCTGGAACGCCAGCAGTTCCCACGCTTCTCCATCGGCGAAAGCCTGCTGCCGCAGAGCATGGAGTACATCGAGGCGGCCGGCCTGCTGCAGGATGTGGTCGAGGCGGGCTTCCAGTACAAGAACGGTGCCGCCTTCGTGCACGGCGAAGCGCGCACTGCATTCGACTTCAGGAAGAAGTTCTCGCCGGGTTGGGGCACCACCTACCAGGTGCAGCGCGCCGACTTCGACAACGTGCTGGCACGCGGTGCCGAGCGCATGGGCACCACGCTGCGCTTCGGCGACGAAGTGCTTGCTGTCGAGCCGGGCGAGCAACCGGCGGTGACGGTGCGCCGCCCGGACGGCAGTGAATACCGCATCGAGGCCGATTTCATCCTCGATGCCTCCGGCTTCGCGCGCCTGCTGCCGCGGCTGCTGCAGCTGGAGTCGCCGTCCAACTTCCCGGTGCGCGGCGCGATCTTCTGCCATGTGCGCGACAACATTCCGGCCGAAGCGGACTTCGACCGCAACAAAATCCTGATCACCACCCATCCCGAGCACATCGACGTCTGGTACTGGACGATCCCGTTCTCCAACGGCTGCTGTTCGCTGGGCGTGGTCGCCGAGCCGTCGTTCTTCGAGCGCTACGAGGGCGACGACCTGCAGAAGCTGCAGGCCATCGTCGGCGAGGACCCCAACCTGACCGGGCTGCTGGCCAACGCCGAATGGGCGGTGCTGCCGGTGCGCCGCATCACCGGCTACTCGGCCAACGTCAGTTCGCTGTGGGGGCCCGGCTACGCGTTGCTGGGCAACGCCGGCGAGTTCCTCGATCCGGTGTTCTCCTCAGGCGTGACCATTGCCTTCAAGTCCGCGCAGCTGGCCAGTGAATGCCTCAAGCGCCGCTATGCCGGCCAGGCCGTGGACTGGGAGGCTGAGTTCTCCATTCCGCTGCGTGCCGGCGTGAAGACCTTCCGGCGCTTCGTCGAAAGCTGGTACGACGGCGGTTTCCAGAAGATCATCTACCACCCGCAGCAGCAGCCCGAAGTGCGCGACATGATCAGCTCCATCCTGGCCGGCTACGCCTGGGACACCAACAACCCGTATGTGGCCGACGAAAGCGGCCGTCGCATGCGCGTGCTGGAGGAACTGTGCAGCGCCTGATCTTCCGTACTGCGGCCCTGCTGCTGTGCCTGCTGCTGGCCGCCTGTGCCGGGCGCATGCCCAAGCCACAGGTGGAACTGCCGCCGCTGCGCCTGTCGCCGGCCAGCCTGCCGGCGCCGCTGGCGCTGCAGCAGCAGCTGCACTTCCGTTTCGGCAGCCATGAGCGCGACCTCGATGCGCTGCTGGAAGCCGATGCACAGCGGGTGCAGCTGGCGGTGCAGGCGATGGGCCAGACCGGCGTGCGCCTGCAGTGGGACGGCCAGCAGCTGACCCAGCAGCGTGCGCCGTGGTTGCCGCCGCAGGTGCGTGCCGAGCGTGTGCTGGATGACCTGCAGTTCGCGCTGTGGCCGACCGCGGCCATCGCCGCAGCGCTGCCGGCCCGCTGGGAGGTCATCGACGACGGCCACCAGCGCAGCTTGTCGCGCGACGGCACGGTGTGGCTGCTGCTGCAGCGCCTGGACGATGGCAGCATGCAGCTGGACAACCGCGCCGAAGGCTATGCGCTGCGCATCGAATCAATCGACATGGCCGGGCAGGACCGATGAGTGCACCGATCTACCTGAACGACCTGGGCATGGTCTGCGCGCTTGGCGAGGACCGTGCCATAGTGGCGTCGGCGCTGTTCGCCGATGTACCGGGCGGGCTCAGCACCAACGACAGCCTGATGCCGGGGCGCACCCTGGCGCTGGGAGAAGTACGCACGCCGCTGCCGGCGCTGGAAGACCTGCCGGTGGCCCTGCGTGGGCGCAACAACGCCCTGCTGGACGTGGCACTGGCGCAGATCGCTCCGGCGGTGAGCGCAGCCATTGCCCGCCATGGCGCCGAGCGCGTAGCGGTGGTGTTGGGCACCAGCACCTCGGGCATCGGTGAATCCGAGCAGGCCTTGCGCACCCATGCCGAGCAGGGCCAGTGGCCGCCAGGGTTCGATTACGCCCAGCAGGAAATGGGTACCGCCGCGCAGTTCGTGCGCCAGCGCAGTGGCGCGCTGGGACCGGCGTGGACCCTGTCCACGGCGTGTTCGTCCAGCGCCAAGGCATTGATGTCGGCCGCGCGCATGCTGCGCGCCGGCATCGTCGACGCCGTGATCGCAGGCGGCGCGGACTCCCTGTGCCGCTTCACCGTGGCTGGCTTCAGCGCGCTGGAATCGGTCTCCGCCCAACGCTGCAATCCGTTCTCGCAGCATCGTACTGGTATCAACATCGGCGAGGGTGCCGCGCTGTTCCTGCTCACCCGCGAACCCGGCCCGGTATGCCTGGCGGGGTGGGGCGAGTCGGCCGATGCCCACCACATGTCCGCGCCTGACCCGCAGGGCCTGGGCGCCATCGACGCCCTGCAGCAGGCGCTGCAGCGTGCTGGCTGGGCCGCCGGCGAAGTGGACTATGTGAACCTGCATGGGACAGCTACCGGCCACAACGATGCGATGGAAAGCCTGGCCGTGTCGCAGGTACTGGGCAGCCACGTGCCGGCCAGTTCGACCAAGCCGTTGACCGGCCACACGCTGGGTGCCTCGGGCGCCATCGAGGCGGCGCTGTGCTGGATCGTGCTGGCCGAGAACCCGCAGCAGCAGCTGCCGCCGCACTGGTGGGACGGCGTGGCCGACCCGGCACTGCCGGTGCTGCCGCTGGTCGCACCGGGCACGCGCCTTGCGCAGCCGCCGCGACGGGTGCTGAGCAATTCGTTCGCTTTCGGCGGCAGCAACGCCGTGCTGGCACTGGAGCGTCGATGAACACGCTGTATGCAATCGAAGAGGTGGTGCCGCACCGCCAGGACATGTGCCTGCTGCAGCGCATCACGCATTGGGACCAGGACACCCTCGAGGCCGAGCTGGTGGTACCCGAGGCAGGCCTGTTCGTCGAGGATGGCCAGGTCCCGGCGTGGGTCGGCATTGAGTACATGGCGCAGGCCATCGCGGCCTGGGCCGGCTGCCGTGCGCGTGCAGCCGGCAAGCCGCCGCAGCTGGGCTTCCTGCTCGGCAGCCGCCGCTACAGCAGCGCGCGCAGCAGCTTCCCCGCCGGTTCGCGGCTGCGCGTACAGGCGCGCTGCGAGCTGTTGGGTGACAATGGATTGGGGATGTTCGCCTGCCGCATCCTGGCAGGTGAGGACGAATGGGCGACAGCCAACGTGTCGGTGTACGAACCGGCCGACGCGATGGCCTATCTGGAGAGTGGACAGGCATGACAGGGAATCGAAGCGTGCTGGTGACCGGCGCCAGCCGGGGCATCGGCCGGGCCATTGCGCTGCGCATCGCGCGCGATGGCTTCGACGTGGTGGTGCATTGCCGCAGCCGCCTGGAAGAGGCACAGGCCGTGGAGGCTGAGATCCAGGCACTGGGCCAGCAGGCCCGCGTGCTGGTGTTCGACGTGGCCGACCGCGAGGCCGCGAGGGCCGCGCTGGAAGCCGATGTCGAGGCACATGGCGCGTATTACGGCGTGGTCTGCAATGCCGGCATCGCCCGTGACGGCGCCTTCCCGGCGCTGTCGGAGGACGATTGGGACCAGGTCATCCACACCAACCTGGATGGCTTCTACAACGTGCTGCATCCGCTGATCATGCCGATGGTACGGCGGCGCAGGCCGGGCCGCATCGTCACCCTGTCGTCGGTATCCGGGTTGGCCGGCAACCGCGGCCAGGTCAACTACAGTGCTGCCAAGGCCGGCATCATCGGTGCCACCAAGGCGCTGGCGCTGGAACTGGCCAGCCGCCAGATCACCGTCAACTGCGTGGCTCCGGGCCTGATCGAAACCGAAATGCTCAACGATGAAGTGGTTGAACACGCGCTCAAGCTGATTCCCGCCGGCCGCGTCGGCCGTCCCGACGAAGTGGCGGCGACGGTCGCGTTCCTGCTGTCCGAGCCGGCCGGCTACATCACCCGCCAGGTGATCTCGGTGAACGGAGGCATGCTCTGATGGCCGCCAATCGTCGCGTGGTGGTCACCGGTGCCGCCGCCATCAGTCCGCTCGGCCACGATTGGCCGACCATCGAGGCACACCTGCGCAGCTGCCGCAATGCGGTGCGTGCGATGCCCGAGTGGGATGTGTATGCCGGGCTGAACACCAAGCTGGCGGCGCCGGCGCAGGATTTCGCGCTGCCGCCCAACTACAACCGCAAGACCACCCGCTCGATGGGCAAGGTCGCGATCATGTCGGTGCGCGCCACCGAGGTGGCACTGCGTGAAGCCGGCCTGCACGAGCATCCGGTGCTGCGCAGCGGCCGTACCGGCGTGGCCTATGGTTCCTCGTCGGGCAGCCATGAGGCCACCGGTGAATTCGGGCGCATGCTCAACGAGTTCACCACCGATGGCATCAGTGCCACCACCTACCTGAAGATGATGAGCCACACCGCGCCGGTCAACATCGGCGTGTTCTTCGGCCTGTCCGGGCGCGTGTACACCACGTCCAGTGCCTGCACCTCGGGCAGCCAGGGCGTGGGTGCGGCCTATGAAGCGATCCGCAGTGGCAAGCAGACGGTGATGGTGGCCGGCGGTGCCGAGCAGCTCGATGCCACCGCAGCGGCGGTGTTCGACACCCTGTTCGCCACCAGCGTGCGCAACGACGCGCCGCAGACCACGCCGCGCCCGTTCGATGCCGGCCGTGATGGCCTGGTACTGGGCGAGGGCGCCTGCACGCTGATCCTGGAGGACCTGGAACACGCGCAGGCGCGTGGCGCCACCATCCTGGCCGAGGTGGTCGGCTACGGCACCAACAGCGATGGCCAGCACGTCACCCAGCCCAGCGCCGACACCATGGCCCAGGCCATGCGCCTGGCATTGGAGGACGCCGGCCTGGACCCGGCGCAGATCGACTACGTCAACGCCCATGGCACCGCCACCGACCACGGCGACATCGCCGAGACCCAGGCCACCGCACAGGTGTTCGGCAGCCGCGTGCCGATCAGCTCGCTGAAGAGCTACGTCGGCCACATGCTGGGTGCCTGTGGCGCGTTCGAGGCCTGGCTGAGCATCGAGATGATGCGCACCGGCTGGTTCGCGCCGACCCTGAACCTGGCCGAGGTCGATCCGCGCTGTGGCCAGCTCGACTTCATCACCGGGCAGGGCCGCGAACTGCAGGCCGAGTACGTGATGAGCAACAACTTCGCCTTCGGCGGCATCAACACCTCGCTGGTGTTCCGCCGCTGGCGCGAGTGAACCACCGTCCCACCGCACTGTTTCCGCTACCCACCCGCACCCCTGACAAGGAGAAGTTTCGATGCGCCGCACTCTCATGATCGCCACTGCCACCGCGCTGCTGGCCCTGACCTCCACCGCCTCTGCCCGCGACACGCGTGTCGAACAGTCCCTGCAGGAACTCGTCAATTCGCAGGCCGCCAAGGACGCTGGCATCGACGGCAGCGTGCGCTTCTATCTGGCCGGCCAGCCGGTCAGCGTGCAGCAGCGCCTGGGCGAAGACGTGACCAACAAGAAGACCAACGCCGCCAACAAGAGCGATGCCGAGGCCTGCCGCTGGGTTGCGTTGTCGGCACTGCGCGCGCTGCAGGACGGTGCCAAGTCGCGCGGCGCCAACGCCGTGGTCGACATCGTCAGCTATTACAAGAAGAACGAGTTCAAGAGCAGCACCAACTACGAGTGCTACGCCGGTGCCATCCTCGCGGGTGTCGCGCTGAAGGGCACCTACGCCAAGGTCAAGTAAGCGCCCGTGTGGTGGCAGCCGTGGCTGAACGACGCCGCCACATTGCTGAACCTCGCCGGGGAAACGCCGTCGATCACGCCGCCAACGTCGGCTGACGGCTTTCCCCGGTGTCGGCTTTCCGACACAATCATGGCTCTTCCCGGGTTATCGTCCCGCGGACATGCACGCCTACGTCTATAAAAGCCAACTCAAGCCGGACACCTACGTCTACGTTCCCCGTCGCGATGATTTCAGCGCGCTGCCCGCGCCGCTGCTCACCTCGCTGGGGACGCTCGCCTTCGTCCTGGAGGTGGCCCTGGATGCCCAGCGCCGCCTGGCGCAGGCTGACCCGGAAAAGGTCCGCAGCGAAATGAGCGAGCGCGGGTTCTACCTGCAGGTGCCGCCGTCGGTGGCCAGCCTGATGCCGCGCCACTATGACTGACGCCTCCCGTCCGCGCCTTGTGTCAATTGCCTTCGCCGCGGGCGCGGTGCTGGCTCTGGGCGCCGCCGTGGGCGGCTTCCCGGGTGCCGTCCTGGCCGCACTGGCGCAGCCAGCGTTCGCGCTGGCGATCTCATGGTGGCGTCGCAGCCGCGCGCTGCTGCCGCTGAAGGTGGTCGCTCGCCAGGACCTGCCGGCGCTGCTGGCGTTGTGGACGGCCGCGCCGCTGCTGCTGGCGCTGTTGCTGGCCTGGCCGCTGGCGGCGCTGCGCGACAGCGGCAGCCTTGCGGCGGTGCTGGGGCTGAGCGTGCTTGTCAGTGCCGGCCTGCTCGCCGCCTGGCGCACCTGGCCGTTGTGGAACGATGTCGAACGCCTCGACGGCAGCCTGGCCCAGCACTGGCAGGCGCTGGCGGGGCGTGACCTGGGCGCCTGGCGCGGCCTCGGTGTGGCCGCGCTGGTGATCGCGCTGGCCGCGCTGGTGGTGCTGCCGGCCTGGCCGGGGCTGCTGCCGGAAAGCGCACACTGGCCCGCCGCGCTGGCGGTGCTGCTGCTGTCTCCCGTGCTGCACCTGCTGCTGCAGCGGGTGGCGCCGGCACCGCTGGTGTCGCTGCGCGCAGGTCCACTGGCCACGGCCAGCGACGAGCGCGAACCGATGTTCTCCGCTGCGGTCGAAACCACGCCGCTGGAGGCGATGGCGCCGCAGGAGCTGACCCCGGCGCTGTATGAAGCCGCCCGCCATGGCCGCATCGACCGGGGCCTGCAACTGCTGCAGGCCGGTGCCGATCCGTATGCGCTGCCGGACCCGAACTGGCGCGACCAGCGCAGCCTGGCGGTGCTGGCAGCGGTGCTGCCGGACCTGCGCCTGCTGCGCGAGCTGATCGCCCGCGGCGTCGATGTGAACGCACCGCACCGGGGCATGACCCCGCTGCTGGCCGCCACCCGTGACAGCTGGCATGGCCGCCCCGAGGCGGTGATGACCCTGCTCGCCAACGGTGCCGACTCGCGTGCCACCGACAGCGATGGCAACACGCCGCTGCACCATGCCGCGCGCAGTTCCGACCCGGGTGTGGCGGCGCTGCTGCGCGATGCCGCCGCCGAAGTCGATGCGTTGAACAACGAGGGCTGGTCGCCGCTGGCCGTGGCCTGCCAGGTCGGCAACTGGCGCCTGGCCCGTTTCCTGCTCGAACGCGGTGCACGCTGCGAACCGGCCGATGGCACCCCGGTGCTGCTGGCCGCCGCCGCCACCGAGGACGACGATCCGGCGGGCGTGCAGCTGCTGCTCAAGCACAAGGCGCGGGCCGACGCGCGTGATCGCCAGCGTCGCAGCGCGCTGCATGAAGCGGCGCTGGCCGGTCACGTCGAGATCATCGGCGTGCTGCTGGCTGCCGGCGCCAATCTGGAAGCGCGCGATGCGCTGGGCCGTACGCCGTGGCTGGAAGCGGCCCGTGCCGGTCGCGCCGCCGTGATCGAGCATCTGCTGCCGCACAAGCCGGACCTGGTCGCGGTGGACGGCGAAGGCCGTAATGCGGTGCAGCTGGCGGCGATGGCCGAGGATGTCTCGCCGCTGCTGATCAAGCGCCTGGTCGAACTCGGCATCGCCGCCGATGCCACCGATCCGGTCGGCCGCCGTGCGGTGGACTATGCCGCCGAAGCCGGCCGCTGGGCGATCGTGGCTCTGCTGGACCCGTCCTATCCATTGCCGGCTGCGGTCAGCGATGGACTGGCCGAGCGTGGCGAAGCCGCCGGCGCAAGTGGCCTGCTGCCGGACCGCCCGCCGCTGACCCTGCTGCGCGAAGCGCTGGGCTTCGGCAACACCGAAGGCATGGCCGCGCTGGCCAAGCTGTGCCAGCCGGAAGAGCTGGGTGGCCTGCTGCTCGATCCGGAACTGGCGCTGGAGCCGCGTGCGGTCGACTGGCTGCTGGCCCACGGTGCCGATCCCTACGTGCGTGACGCCTGTTCCGACACACCGATGTTCGCGCTGTTGTCGCGCGGCATCGACGCGGTGCCGGCGCTGCAGGTCATGCTGCAGCGTGGCCTGTCGCCGGCCGGACGCGGTGGCCTGGCACGCTTCCTCGCAGCGTGTGCGCAGCACGACCAGGCCGCCCGTGGCCTGGAACAGCTGGCACTGGAACTGCTGGAACGTGGCGCCGATCCGTTCGCCGCCTCGCCGGCCGGCGATCCGCCGCTGTCGCTCGCGGTGCGCCTGGGCTGGCTGCGCCTGCAGCAGGCCCTGCTCAAGGCCGGTGTTGATCGTGAAGCGCGCGACAGCCACGGCATGACCGCATTGCACCTGGCCACCGCGTTGGCCCGCGAAGGCGCACTGAAGCTGCTGGTGCAGCACGGTGCCTCGCCGGAAGCCCGCGCCGCCGACGGCCAGACGCCGTTGGGCGTGGCGCTGTCGATCGGTCGCCGTGATCTGGCCGACTGGCTGGACTGGCGGGTGTGGCCGTTGCCGCGCCGTACCCTGCGCGAGGCCGATCTGCCGGCCGCTGCGATGGCCGGTGATGTAGACGCCGTGCGCCGCCTGATCGATCTGGGATTTGCCGTCGACGCGGTCGACGCACAGGGCTGCACCGCACTGCTGCGTGCAGCCGGTGGCGGCCACCTGGCGGTGACCGACCTGCTGCTGGCGCGCGGCGCCGATCCGCAGCACGCCGCGGCCAGTGGCGCGACGCCGCTGTCGGCGGCGGTCAGCATGCGCCAGGTGGACATCGTTTCGGCCCTGCTCGATGCCGGCGCCAAGCTGGAACATCGCCTGCCGGGCGGGGTGACCGTGCTGATGCTGGCCTCGGCGCTGGGTCTGCCGGACATCGTCGCGCGCCTGCTCACTGCCGGTGCCGACGTGCATGCCGGTGACGCGCAGCAGCTGGGCCCGCTGCACTGTGCCGCGCTGTACGGTTTCAGTGCCCGCGACCGCTCGCGCCTGCTGGCCCTGCTCGACACCCTGCTGTTGGCGGGCGCCGAGCCGGACCAGGCCGCCGCCGGTTCGGTCACGCCCCTGCTGCTGCTGCTGGGTGCTCGCGCCGAGCCGGGTACCGCCTGCGACGAGCAGGTGGTGATGGCGGCGGTGGAACGCCTGCTGGACGAAGACGTCAGCCTGGACGTGCGCGATCCGCGCGGCTTCGGTCCGCTGCACCTGGCCGCGCTGCATGGCCTGCCGCTGCTGGTGCAGCGCCTGCTGCGCGCAGGGGCGGATCCGGAAGTGCGCGACAGCCTCAACCGCAGTCCGCGCGAGATCGCGGTGATGCGCGGCTTCATCGACGTGGCCGGTGAGTTCGAACCGCGCGTGCCGGGCGTTTCGTCGATGGCGCGGTTCCTGCGCGACAACGGCTGATCGCTGGAAAAGGGTAGTGCCGGCCGCTGGCCGGCTACCTCATGACATCTCCAGGAACACGGGATTGCCGGCCAGCGGCCGGCACTACCGGGTCCGCCATTGATCGGGTGGGTGCCGACCGTTGGTCGGCACACCTACTCGCCGTCCCTTTCCGCGTCGGCCTCGAAAAGATGCATCAGGTCGTTGCGTGCATCGCGCGAGGTCTGGATCACGGCCGCTTCGTCGTCGTACACCAGATACTGGTCACGCAGCAGCTGCTCATCATGCTCGCGGAAGCGCTGCACATGGCGTTCGGCCACGTCCGGCGCCACGCCCAATGCGGTCAGCACGCGCCCGCTCATCTCCAGGCTGGTGCCGAACACCTCACGGAACGGCTCGGCCGACATGTCCATCAGGCGCCAGGCATGCTGGCGGTTGCGCGCACGCGCCAGCACCTTCGCGTCCGGGTACAGCCGGCGCACCATGCGCACCGCGCGCAGGTTGGTCTCCGGGTCGTCCACGGTGATCACGAACACATCGATGTGCTCGCCGCCCGCCGCACGCAGCATCTCCGGCCGGGTCGGGTCGCCGTAATACAGCTGGTTGCCGAAACGGCGCAGGTCGGCCACGGTGTCCGGGTTCGCCTCCAGCGCCACGAACGGCACCTTCTGTGCCGTCAGCAGGCGTGCGATGACCTGGCCGAAGCGGCCCATGCCGGCGATCAGCACCTTGGGGCGGTTGTCCGGCGCCACCTTGTCGGCCTCGGCTGCCTCGCGCGGTGCGGCCTTCTCCTGGCCGAGCAGCTTGAGCAGCGCGATCATCAGCAGCGGCGTGATCGCCATCGACAGGCCCACGATCGCCACCAGCCGGTCGTGGTTGGCATTGCCGAGCAGGTGCGCGCGCTGCGCTTCGTTGAACACCACGAAAGCGAACTCGCCGCCCAGCCACAACACGCTGCCCAGCAGCAGCGACTGCCGCGGACTGAGCCGGGCGATGCGGCCGATCGCGTACAGCAGGCTGAACTTGACCACCAGCAGGATGCCGACGCCAGCCGCGATCATCCACGGTTCGGCGGCAATGCGGTCCAGGTCGATGCCCATGCCCACCGCGATGAAGAACAGGCCCAGCAGCAGGCCCTTGAACGGCTCGATCTGCGCTTCAAGTTCGTGCCGGAACTCCGAATCGGACAGCAGCACGCCGGCCAGGAACGCGCCGAGGCTGGGGCTGAGGCCGGCTTCCTGCATGAACCAGGCGGTGCCCAACACCACCAGCAGTGCGGTGGCGGTGAACACTTCCGGGCTGCGGGTGCGGGCGATGATGCTGAACACCTTGCGCAGCACCGGTCGCCCGCACAGGATCACCACGGCCAGCGCACCGAGGGCCACGGCGGCGTCTTCCCAGCGCAGGGTCTCGTTCTTCACCCCGCCCAGCAGCGGGATGGCCGCCAGCAGCGGAATCGCGATCAGGTCCTGGAACAGCAGGATGGCGAACCCGAGCCGGCCATGGTCGCTGTTGATCGCCTTGTGCTCGGACAGCAGCTGCAGGCCCACCGCCGTGGATGACAGCGCCAGCGCCACACCTACCACCAGCGCGCTCTTCCACTGGAAGTGGTCGAGCAGCAGCAGGCCGCCCAGCACCAGCCCGGACAGCGTCACCTGCGCCGCACCGGCACCGAACACCGAGCGCCGCATCACCTTCAGGCGCGCCGGCGACAGCTCCAGGCCGATCACGAACAGCAGCATCACCACCCCGATCTCGGCGGCACCGAGGATGCGGTCGGCGTCCTGCACGAAGCCCAGCCCGTCCGGGCCCAGCACCACACCGGCGGCCAGGTAGCCCAGCACCGCGCCGAAGCCGAACTTCTTGAACACCGGCACGGCGATGACCGCCGCCAGCAGCAGCACCAGCGCCAGTTCCAGACCACCGCTATGCATGGGAATACCTGGTCATCGGGGGGAGCCGCTGTGCGTCCGTTCGGGTTGGGAAAAGCGTGGCGAACACCACCGCGCCATTATGCGCGCCGGCCTGTGCATGCACGAGAACAACCTGCGGGCAGGGTGCTGCCGCGGCGGGACCGGGTTGACCTGCATGGTCCACGGGTCCAGACTGCCCGCCGCTGGCGGCGCGTCCGCCGGCACACGCATCCCGGAGTCCCCAACCCATGTCCAGCGACAGTAGAAGTCGACCTCGTTCGACGCCAGCGATGGCCACCGCCTGACATCGGGACGGTTTGCCTGCGTTGGCGTTGCGCGAGGTCG
Organism: Stenotrophomonas sp. CASM101; assembly: GCF_049384845.1. Taxonomy (NCBI): domain Bacteria; kingdom Pseudomonadati; phylum Pseudomonadota; class Gammaproteobacteria; order Lysobacterales; family Lysobacteraceae; genus Stenotrophomonas; species Stenotrophomonas sp. CASM101. Next base: position 72,181 of record NZ_JBMRFR010000003.1, read on the forward strand.
CACCCCCACAAGGCAAACCCGATGAACCAAAAGCAATTGCTGCGCCCGGTGGCCGATGCCGCCGCACTGGCCGCGCCGCTGGCGAACTTCAACACCGCCGATGCGGTGGAATTCCTCAACACGCTGGAGCTGACCCGCGCCGCGGAAACGCTGGCTGCGCTTCCGTTGCCGCGTGCAGTGAAAATGCTGGAAGCGCCGGAACTGCACCGCAGTGGCGAGCTGGTGGCAGCGCTGCCCCCGGCGCGCGCTGCCGCCCTGCTCGGGTTGATGGCCGACGACCGCGCCACCGACATCGTCCATGAGCTGGATGAGGAAGAACGCGCGCGGTTGATCCCGCTGCTGGGCACCGACGCCCGCCAGGCCATCCAGAAGCTGCTCAGCTACCCGCCGAACACCGCCGGTGCGCTGATGACCACCGAGTACGTGGCGGTACCCGCCAGCTGGACCGTGGCGCAGACCCTGCAGCACATCCGCCAGGTCGAGCGCACCCGTGAAACGGTGTACGCGATCTACGTGCTGGAGCCGTCCAGCCAGCAGCTGCAGCAGGTGGTGACCATGCGCCGGCTGATCACCGGCCTGCCGGAGGAGTCGATCCTGGACGTGGCCCAGGTCAATCCACCGGTGACGGTGGACGCACTGATGGACCAGGAAGAAGTGGCACGGCTGATCCGTCGCCACGACTTGCTGGCGATCCCGGTGGTCGATGCGCAGCAGCAGATGCTCGGCATCGTCACCGTGGACGACGTGCTCGACGCGCTGATCGAGGAATCGACCGAGGACGCGCACAAGTTCGGCGGCATGGAGGCACTGGACAAGCCCTACATGCAGATCGGCTTCCTGGAGATGCTGCGCAAGCGCGCCGGCTGGCTGAGCGTGCTGTTCCTGGGCGAGATGCTGACCGCCAGCGCGATGCAGCACTACGAGGACGAACTGGCGCGCGCGGTGGTGCTGACCCTGTTCATTCCGCTCATCATGAGTTCGGGCGGCAACTCCGGTTCGCAGGCCACCTCGCTGCTGATCCGCAGCCTGGCGCTGCGCGAGCTGCGCCTGCGCGACTGGTGGAAGGTGGCCCTGCGCGAAGTGCCCACCGGCATGGTGCTGGGCGCGATCCTCGGCTGCCTGGCCATCGTGCGCATCGTGATCTGGCAGCTGGGCGGCCTGCACGACTACGGCGAGCACTGGATACTGCTGGCGATCACCATCGGTGCCGCGCTGGTCGGCATCGTCACCTTCGGTTCGCTGTCCGGCTCGATGCTGCCCTTCATCCTCAAGCGGCTCGGTTTCGACCCGGCCAGCGCCTCGGCCCCGTTCGTGGCCACCCTGGTGGACGTGACCGGCCTGGTGATCTATTTCAGCATCGCCGCGATGATCCTGCACGGCACGCTGTTGTAACGGGAGCGTCATCCACACATGACGTGGATCTACTGGTCCCGGCGGTAGATCCACGCCATGCGTGGGTGCGGTGTCAGGACCTTGCGCACGATCATGCCGTTGCCGCGCCAGTCCGTGTACCGTAGGCGCATGAGTACCTACCACCTGCAGTCCGTGTTCCGTCCGCAGTCGGTCGCGGTGATCGGCGGCAGTCCGCGTGAGCGTTCGGCCGGCCGCGCGGTGATGCGCAACCTGCGCGGCACCGGCTTCCCCGGCAAGGTGGCGTGGATCAATCCGCGGCATGCCGAGATCGATGGCATCCGCACGGTCAAGCGGCTGAAGGACCTGGACTGGGTCCCCGACCTGGCGGTGATCACCGCACCAGCGGCCATCGTGCCGCAGGTGGTGCGCACTGCCGCCGAACGTGGCGTGCAGGCGGCGATCATCCTCACCGCGCACTTGGGCGAAGGCCCCGGTTCGTTGTCTGCACAGGTGGAGGCGGTGGCGCGCAAGCATGGCCTGCGCATCCTCGGGCCGCATTGCCTGGGCGTGATCGCACCGCACGCACGGCTCAATGCCAGCATCGCCGCGCACTTCCCGCAGGCCGGTGATCTTGCGTTGATCTCCGAATCCTCGGCCATCGCCGCCGCACTGGTGGAGTGGGGCGTGGCGCGCTCGGTCGGGTTCTCCGCCGTGGTCTCGCTGGGCGACACGCTGGACGTCGACTTCGGCGATCTGCTCGACTACTTCGCCACCGATTACCGTACGCGCGCCATCCTGCTCTACGTCGAGCAGATCAAGGACGCGCGCAAGTTCATGTCGGCTGCGCGTGCCGCCGCCCGCGCCAAGCCGGTGGTGGTGGTGAAGTCGGGGCGCGCCGAGCGCGTGCAGCCGGGCAGCCGCGATACCCATGTGCAGGCCCTGGCCCGTGCCGATGATGTGTACGGTGCCGCCTTCAACCGCGCCGGCCTGCTGCGCGTGGGCGCGCTGGACGAACTGTTCACGGCCGCCGAATCGCTGGGCCGGTTGGGGACCTTCCCCGGTCGTCGCCTGGCCATTCTCAGCAATGGTGGCGGCGTCGGTCGCCTTGCCGTGGACCAGCTGATCGCGCTGCGTGGCACGCTGGCCACCCTGTCCGACAGCACGGTGCAGAAGCTCGATGCAGTATTGCCACAGGGCTGGTCGCGCAGCAATCCGGTCGACATCGTGGTCGACGCCGATGGTGATCGCTATGCCGCCGCCATCGAGGCGCTGCTGGCCGACAACGAGAATGATGCGGTGATGGTGGTCAACGTGCCGACCGCATTCACTTCATCCGCAGACGCCGCACAGGCGCTTACCCGCACGCTCGGACTGCGCCCGCGCCATCACCGCGACAAGCCGGTGTTCGCGGTGTGGCTGGGCAACGATGACCAGGCCACCGCCACGCTCAACGCGGCGCGGGTGCCGACCTATCCGACCGAGGCCGAAGCCGTACGTGGCTTCCAGCATCTGGTGCGCTACCGCGAAGCGCAGAACGCGTTGATGGAAACGCCGCCCAGCCTGCCGCAGGACTTCAGCGTCGACACGGCCGCCGCGCGTGCACTGGTCGATGCCGCGCTGGCCAACGGCCAGCAGTGGCTGGACCCGCTGGCTACGCATGAACTGCTCAAGGCCTACGGCATTCCCTCCGCGCCGGTGATGCATGCGCGTGACGCGCACGAGGCGATGGACCTGGCGCAGCCGCTGCTGGAACGCGGTGCCACGGTCGCGCTGAAGATTCTCTCGCCGGATATTCCGCACAAGTCGGAAGTGGACGGCGTGCGCCTGAACCTGTCCACCCTGCCGGCGGTGCAGAGCGCGGCCAACGCGATCCTGTCGCGTGCACGCCAGCTGCGGTCGGATGCGCGCATCGATGGTCTGCTGGTGCAGCCGACCATCGTTCGCCCGAAGGCGCGCGAGTTGATCGTCGGTATTGCCGATGACGCGACGTTCGGCCCGGTGATCGTGGTCGGCCGTGGCGGTACCGCGGTTGAAGTCATCAATGACAAGGCGTTGGCGCTGCCGCCGCTGGACCTGCGCCTGGCCCACGAGCTGATCGGCCAGACCCGCGCCTCGCGCATCCTCAAGGCCTATGGCGATGTGCCTGCCGCCGACGAGCGCGCACTGGCATTGGCGCTGGTCAAGCTGGCACAGCTGGCCGCCGACATCCCCGAAGTGCGTACGCTGGACATCAATCCGTTGCTGGTCGACGGCAAGGGCATCCTCGCCCTCGACGCACGCGTGGCGGTGGCGCCGTCGCGCATCCTGCACAAGGGCCGTGGCCATCCGCGCTTCTCGGTGTTCCCGTACCCGAAGGAGTGGGAGCGCACCATCGAACTGTCCGATGGCGGCCGTGCCTTCGTGCGTCCGGTGCGGCCGGAGGACGACGCGCTGTTCCGTGCGTTCTTCGCCCGCGTCAGCGACGAGGACCTGCGCCTGCGCTTTTTCCAGTCGGTGAAGCACTTCAGCCACGAGTTCATCGCGCGCCTGACCCAGCTCGACTACGCACGCTCGATCGCACTGGTGGCGATCGAACCGCGCAGTGGCGAAATGCTTGGCGCGGTGCGCCTGCACGCCGATGCGGATTACCACCGCGGTGAGTACGGCATCCTGATCCGCTCGGACCTGAAGGGCCACGGTATCGGCTGGCGGCTGATGGCGATCATGATCGAGTACGCCAAGTGGCTGGGCCTGGACGTGGTCGAAGGCCAGGTGCTGCGCGAGAACAGCACCATGCTGGCGATGTGCCAGAGCCTGGGCTTCAAGACGAAGCTGGACCCGGATGACCCGACGGTGATGATGGTGACCTTGCCGGTGCAGCAGGTCGAAGTGCCCGGAACCCCGTTGTAGAGCCGAGCCTGCGCTCGGCTGCCTTACATCTCACGGGCACGCCTGAGCCGAGCATGGGCTCGGCTCTACAAGATCACCGCTGCGGTTCCACCGCCACCGCCGTGCCATAGCACAGCCGCACGGTCAGCCCGGTCATCACATAGATGGCGTCGTAGCGCATGCCGATGATCGGGTTGGCAGCCAGCTGCCGTGCTTGCTTGTCTCTGCTGCGCCAGGTTTACTCGCGGCCTGTCCGCACAGCGCGGTGTAGATGGTGATGGTGTCGCCAAAGAGCGGCTCCGCCGCTGTCTTCTGTAGCGTCGAGCCATGCGCCACTGGCTATGCAGCCGTCGAACGTGGCTCGACGCTACAATCCGCCCCCTGTTGCGGCATGGTTCCGTCACCGTGCTGGCGCGACAATACCCCCATGACCGACCGTATCCCCCTGCTGCTGCTGCCTGGCCTGCTCAACGACGCTGAGCTGTGGCGCTCACAGTTGGCTGATCTTGCCGACATCGCCGATTGCACGGTAGGCGACCAGACCCGTGGCGAAACCCTGCAGGCGGTGGCCGAGGACGTGCTGGCACAGGCGCCGGAGCGCTTTGCGTTGGCCGGGTTCTCGCTGGGCGGTTTCGTCGCCCAGCAGATCCTGCGCATCGCGCCGGAACGCGTGCTGCAGCTGGCGTTGATCGATACCTCGATCCACGCCGATTCACCGGAACGTGCCGAGCAGCGCCGCAGCCAGCGCGCCAGCGTGCGCCTGCCCGGAAAGTTCCATGGCTTCGGTGATGCGCTGATGCGCAGCTACATCGATGCCTCGCGGCTGGACGATTACGTGCTGGTGCAACGCGTGCGCGACATGACCGCTCGCCTGGGCGCGGAAGTATTCTTGCGCCAGAGCGCACTGGAACGCCGTGATGGCCATGATGTGCTGGCTGGTTATCGCGATCCGCTGCTGATCGTGTGCGGCGCCAACGATCGCATCACGCCGCTGCCGGTGAGCGAGGAAATGCACGCGCTGGTGCCGCATTCGCAGCTGGTGGTGGTGCCCGATTGCGGGCACCTGGCACCGATGGAAAAGCCGGATGAGGTCAGTGCGGCAATGCGCGGGTGGTTGTTGCAGGCCTGATGGATCCGCCGGGCATGGCCCGGCGCTACCCACGCGTATCCGGTAGCGCCGGGCCATGCCCGGCGGCCGCTCTTCAATCCCAGGCCGGCGCAATGCCTTCCGGATTCGCCAGGCGATGGCCACGATCCAGCTTGGCGATCTGCGCCATGTCTTCGTCGGTCAGCCGGATCGCTGCCGCTTCGAGGTTGCTCGACAGGTTCTCGCGCTTGGTCGACGACGGGATCACCGAGAAGCCCTGCTGCAGCGCCCAGGCCAGCGCGATCTGCGCCGGAGTGGCCTGGTGACGGCCGGCAATGGCCTGGATCGCCGGGTCCTTGATCACCTCGCCATAGGCCAGGCTCATGTAGGCGGTGACGTGGATGCCGTTGTCCTGCAGGAACTTCACCAGCAGGCGGTTCTGCAGGTAGGGATGGATCTCGATCTGGTTGGTGGCGATGGCATCGGCGCCAAGGATCTCGATGGCCTTGCGGGTCTGGGCGATGGTGAAGTTGGAGATGCCGATCGCCTTCGTCAGGCCCTGCGCCTTGGCCTCGGCCAGCGCCGGCAGGTACTCCTCCATCGGCACGTCGACCTTGTCGTTCGGCGACGGCCAGTGGATCAGCGTCAGGTCCACATGATCGGTACGCAGCTTTTCCAGACTGGTATGCAGGCTGGCCAGCAGCGCTTCACGCTTGAAGGCGGTGATCCAGACCTTGGTGGTCAGGTAGATCTCTTCGCGCGGCACGCCGGAATCGGCGATGGCCTGGCCGACCTCGGCTTCATTGCCGTAGATCTGCGCGGTATCGATGGCGCGGTAGCCGACATCCAGCGCGTTGCGCACCGAGTCGATCACGGTCTGGTCTTTCAGGCGGAAGGTACCGAGACCGAAGGCGGGGACAGTCATGGGGGCTCCAGCAGAGGGGGAGGGAGGCGGGAATATCCACGAAAGGGTAGGCCAGCGGCCGTGTGCATGCCGGCAACGGTGCATTGCATCGACGTGTACGACGGCAGGTGGTGGTGGGTGCGGACCGTTGGTCCGCACTGTTCATGCCGCCACCCATGCAGCGTTGGGAGCTGCCGGCCAGCGGCCGGCACTCCCCCTGTCTGCGCTCCACGGTAGTGCCGGCCGCCGGCCGGCAACCGGATCAATCAGGCCGCGCGCATCAGCGCGTCCTTCGCTGCGGCGGTGGTCGACAGGTCGAACACATCCACCGCGTCGATCAACCGGTTCGCCTGCTGTTCCAGGCTGCGTGCGGCGGCGCTGGCTTCCTCCACCAACGCGGCATTCTGCTGGGTGGTGCCGTCCATCTGGATCACGGTCTGGCTGACCTGTTCGATGCCCGCGCTCTGCTCCTGCGAGGCGGCGGAGATCTCGGCCATGATGTCAGTGACGCGCTGCACCGACGCCACGATCTCGGCCATGGTGTCACCGGCCTCGCGCACGCGCCGTGCACCGTGGCCGACCTGTTCCACCGACGCTTCGATCAACGCCTTGATCTCCTTCGCGGCTGCCGCCGAACGCTGTGCCAGGGTGCGCACTTCGCTGGCAACCACCGCGAAGCCGCGGCCCTGCTCGCCGGCGCGTGCCGCTTCCACCGCGGCGTTCAGCGCCAGGATGTTGGTCTGGAAAGCGATGCCGTCGATCACGCTGATGATCTCGGCGATCTGCCGCGACGAGGTTTCGATGGCACCCATCGTTGCCACCACCTGGCCGACCACGCTGCCGCCGTGAGAGGCAACGGTGTGCGCGCCGATCGCCAGCTGGTTCGCCTGGCGCGCATGCTCGGCGTTCTGGCGCACGGTGGAGGTCAGTTCCTCCATCGATGCCGCCGTCTCTTCCAGGTTGGCGGCCTGCTGTTCGGTACGGCGCGACAGATCGTTGTTGCCGGCGGCGATCTCCGCCGCCGCCGTGTGGATGTTGCCGGAGGCGTGCTTGATGTCGGTGACGATGGTTGCCAGCTGCGTAGCGGTGGTGTTGGCGTCGCCGGCGATACGCGCGAACACGCCCTGGAAATCACCGTGCATGCGCGCGCCGAGGCGGCCATCGGCAATCGCGCGCAGCATGCTGGAGACCTCGCCGAGGTTCAGTTCAGTGGTCTGCATCAATCGGTTCAAGCCGTCGACCATTGCGCGGAAATCATGCTCGAAGCGTGCGCTGTCGCCGCGCTGGCTGAAGTCACCGGCGGCGGCGGCTTCGGCCAGGCGGCGGATCTCGCCGTTGATCATGCCGAGATTGGCCTTGGCCGTATCCAATGCGTTGGTGATCACGGCCTTTTCGCCGGGCAGGCGTTCCATGTCCTGGCTGAGGTCACCGACGGCATAGCGGCCCATGATCGAGATCGCGCGCATCTTCACCTGGATGTGCGCGTCAACCAGCGTGTTGCAGTCGGCCACCATGGTGCCGAACGCGCCCGGGAACGCACTGGCCTCCATGCGATGGCTGATGGTGCCGGCGTCATGCGCCTGCGCCATCGTCGCCTGTGCGTCCAGTACGCCGCGCAGCGTGGACTGCACCGCCTGCATCGCCTGCGCGAGGCGACCGATCTCGTCGCGGCTGCGCACCTGCACCACGTGCTGCAGATCACCGGCGGCCACGGCACGCGCAGCGGCTTCCACCGCCAGCACCGGCTGCACCACTGCGCGCCGCAGCCACCAGGCCAGGCCCATCAGCAGCAACACGGCGGCCAGCACGGTCAGCGCCGCGCACAGCAGCAGGGTCTGCCGGGCCTGCTGCGACCGCGCCGCTACGGTTGCTTCGGCCACCTGCGTGGCATGCGTGCTCAGCGCATCCAGTGCGGTCGCCACCGGGCGGTCCTTGCCACGCACCAGATTGTCGCCGGCGGCGGGATCGTAGCCGGCTTCCGCAAACGCCTGCAGGGCGGCGTGGTAGTCCTTCTGCAGCTGCGTGTGCAGGCCGATGAAGGACTGTGCCAGTTCGCGCGTGCGTATGTCCGGGCTGGCTACGAGGCCCCTGGCCAGCTGCTCGACCAGGCGGCCCTCGCTGTCAAAGGCGTCCAGATGGCGCTGGCGCAGCGCGTCGTCGTGGCCGCGCAGCAGCACGTTCTTCCATTCCTGCACCTGGCCGCGGAACTCGCGCTGCAGGCGTTCGGCGTCGCGGCTGTGCGCGACTTCGGGTGGAACCTCGGTGGACAGCTTCAACCAGGCGGAGGCCAGGCCCGCCAATGCGCACAGCAGGACCACGGCCAGACCAACGGAAACCGCGCCGAGCAGCTTGGACTGCAGGCGCGGAGCACGGACAGACGCTTTCATGGAAGGGACTCTCGGGAAGGGGCAATGCGGTATCGACCTGTCCCCATGCGTCTGAAGTGCGACGCTCATCACATTACCGTTTCGTTTAGTGATGTGAAGAGGATGTCTCATAGGACAAATGTGTCCATATGGAACGAAAGAAGACCCTCGACAGAGAATTTAAATGTAACTATCGTTGTTACATGAAATCCGCAAATCCACTGTCCGACGCCCTGCATGTGATGGCGCACCTGGTCGGCCATGCCGCCCCGCGTACGTCCGAGCAACTGGCGTCCTGCCTGCCGACCCATCCGGTGGTGATCCGTCGCCTGCTGGCACAGCTGCACAAGGCCGGCCTGGTGCGCAGCACCCGCGGCCACGGCGGCGGCAGCCTGCTGGCACGCGACGCCGCGGCGATCACCCTGCATGACATCTACCTGGCGGTGGGCGCACCACCGCTGGTCCAGGTCAGCGCACGCGACTCCGGCGGTGGCTGCCCGATCCAGCGGCTGGTCAACAGCGCCTTGCTCGATGGGGCGCGCGAAGCGCAGCGCCTGCTCGAAGCGCGGCTGCAGGCGACCACGCTGGACCAGCTTGGCGCCGACTTCGCCCGCCATCTCGCCCATCACCGTTCCCTGGAAGGTCACCATGAATCCTGATGTGCTCATCGTCGGCGGCAGCTATGCCGGCATTGCCGCCGGCCTGATCCTCGCCCGCGCCCGTCGCCCGGTCACCGTCATCGATGCCGGTTCACCGCGCAACCGTTTCGCCGGCCATTCGCACGGCGTGCTGGGGCTGGATGGCATCAGCGGCGCCGAGCTGCTGAAGACCGCGCGACAGCAGCTGCTGGACTACCCCACAGTTCGTTGGGTGCATGCCGAAGCCGTGCAGGCCACCGCCCGCGCCGAAGGCGTGGAAGTGCGTACCGCCGATGGCCAGGTCCTGGCCGCGCGCAAGCTGCTGCTGGCCAGCGGTATTGCCGACCAGTTGCCGGCGTTGCCGGGCCTGGCCGAGCGCTGGGGCAGCACCGTGCTGCATTGCCCGTACTGCCATGGCTATGAAGTGGGTGGTGGTGCCATCGGCCTGCTTGGCGGTCATCCGATGTCCGCCAGCAAGGCGCCGCTGTTCGCCGACTGGGGCAATGTCACGTTCTTCAGCATGGGACTGGACATCACGGATGAGGAACGCGCCGCCATGCAGCAGCGCGGCGTGCAGATCGAGACGTCACCCGTGCTGGGCGTGCAGGGCGACCAGCCGACCTGGCTGGAAGTGGAGCTGGCCGACGGCCGCCGAATCGCCCAGCGTGCGTTGTTCGTGCCGGCCACCCAGGCGATGGCCACGCCATTGGTGCAGCAGCTGGGCTGCACGTTGGTCGAGAGCCCGCTGGGCGTGCTGATCGAGGTCGATGCGATGAAGCAGACCTCGGTGCCGAACGTGTATGCCGCAGGCGATGCGACGACGGTCGGCAACATCACCCTGGCCATGGCCGAAGGCGTGCGCGCGGGCATCGGCGTGCACCACGCGCTGGTGGCCGAAGACAGCATCGCGCGCTGAACGTTGCACAGGTAGAGGCCGACCTTGGTCGGCGCTGTTCCATCCACGCATGGCGTGGATCTACTGCAATCGGGTGCGGTGGGTGCCGGCCTTGGCCGGCACCGCTCCGTTACCCCTTCACGCACAACACCTGGCGCAGGGTGTGCACCACGTCGACCAGGTCCAGCTGCGCGGCCATCACATCGTCGATCGACTTGTACGCGGCCGGTGACTCGTCCAGCACGCCGCTGTCCTTGCGGCATTCCACGTGCGCGGTGGCCTCGCGATGCTGGGCCAGCGTGATCTGCTGGCGCGCGGCGCCACGGCTCATCACCCGGCCGGCACCGTGGCTGCAGCTGTGGAAGCTGTCCGCGTTGCCTTTGCCACGCACGATGTAGCTGCGCGTGCCCATGCTGCCGGGAATGATGCCCAGCTCCCCCTCGCGAGCGCTGACGGCCCCCTTCCGGGTCACCAGCAGCTCCTGCCCGTGGTGCGTTTCCTTCTGTACATAGTTGTGGTGGCAGTTCACCGCCATTGCCGCCAGCTGGAACTTCGGCAGCCGGTGGCGCATCTCGGCCAGCACGCGCGACATCATCGCCTCGCGGTTCTGCCGCGCGTAGTCCTGCGCCCACGACACGGCTTCGACGTAGTCATCGAACAGCGGCTCGCCTTCCATGAAGAACGCCAGGTCCTTGTCCGGCAGGTGGAAGCCCAGCACGCGCCGGGCCAGTTCCTCGCGCGCCTTCTCGATGAAGTAGGTACCGATCAGGTTGCCGGTGCCGCGCGAGCCGCTGTGCAGCATCACCCACACCGTATCCGTCTCGTCCAGGCACAGTTCGATGAAGTGGTTGCCGCCGCCCAGCGTACCCAGCTGGCGGTCCAGCTTATCGGTGCGGATCCTGCGGTGCTTGTCCTTGATCTTCTCCAGGCCGTCGGCCAGCCCGGACTGCACCAGCCGCGTGTGGATGCTGTCGGGCATGCGGTGATGCTCGCCGCCGCGCCCGTTGCCGACCGGAATGCTGCGCTCGATGCTGTTGCGCAGCTGCCGCAGGTCGTCGGGCAGGTCGTTGGCGCGCAGCGTGGTGCGCACCGCCGCCATGCCGCAGCCGATGTCAACGCCGACCGCGGCCGGGATGATCGCACCGCGGGTCGGGATCACCGAGCCGACGGTCGCGCCCTTGCCCAGGTGCACGTCCGGCATCACGGCCACCCACGGCCCGACGAACGGGATCGCGGCGATGTTGCGCAGCTGCTCATGCGCCTGCGCTTCCAGCGGCACACCGTTGACCCAGCCCTTGATCGGGGTGGTGCCCTCGACGTGCAGCCATTGATAGTTCTGTTGAGTGTCCATGTCTTCGTGTATGTCCTTGATGGGCCGGCGGCGCGTCCCTGCGCCGCCGCTACCCCCTACCTGATCGTCACCAGCTGCTTCAGCACGCCATCCAGGCCGCCGAACACGGTGAGCGTGTCGATCTTCTCGGTGACCTTCTCCAGTGCCTCCAGCTCCTTCAAGCGCATCAGCACCGGGTTGTCCTCGATCAGCTTTGCGGTGTTGAGCTGTGATCGCGTGGCGTTGGCCTCCTCGCGGCGACGGATCACGCTGGCCTGGGCCTGCTTCTCGGCCAGCACCACGCCGTTGAGGATCTCCTTCATCTCGCCCGGCAGGATCACGTCCTTGATGCCCACGCCAAGCAGCCGTACGCCGTGGCCCGCGATCGCGGCCTGCACATGGGCGGCAATCTCGCCGTCCAGCGCCGCCTTGTCACCCAGCAGCTCATCCAGGCTGCGCACGGCAATCGCCTGGCGCAGGCCGAACTGCAGCTGCCGGTAGATGAACTCATCGGCATTGCTGAGCGTGCGGTGGGCACGCACCGGGTCGACCACCTGCACGGTCGCGGCCAGGTTCACCCGCAGGGTGACCTTGTCGCGGCTGAGCAGTTCCTGGCCGGACACGTCCAGCGAACGTGCACGCAGTTCCACGCGCTCCACCGACACGTTGCCGTTGAAGTTCCAGAACGCGTGCAGGCCGGCGTCCAGCGTCTGCCGCAGCGTGCCATCGATGAACAGCAGGCCCACCGACTCGCTCGGCACGGTGCTGATCACCGCCACACGCGGCAGCACGCCCAGCTGGCCCAGGCGCTGCTGCACGTCTACCGGAATGCGCGGCTCGTCACCCAGCGCCATCACGCGCAACTGGGTGTCGACCGAACCGCGCCAGTACAGGCGACGGCTGCCCGGCGGCAGCACTTCATCGATGCGGCCATTGCGCAGCAACAGGCCGACCTCGCTGGCACCGACGTTGGCCAGCACGAAGTGGGTGTCCAGCTGTGCGCCCAGCGCTTCAATCAGGATGTCCTGGTCGCTGCCGGTGTAGGCCGCGCCCTTCGATGCGGTGTGGATGTCCACGTGCGGACGGCCGCCGAACGGCGACAGGCGGTGCACGCCCGGCAGCAGGATCTGCTGGAAACGACGGTTGCGATACACCAGGCCGCGCTCGCCGTCGCCGATCACGACCTTGATGGTCCAGAACATGGGAGTCTCTCCTTGTATGGCTCTGGTGGTTCGACCCGATGGAATGAATGCCATGACCCGGGTCGAACCGGTCGTGGCAGGACAGGCGGCACACGCTGTGCCGCCTGCGGAAGAGGGCGGCCATCGGCGGACGGTCCGCGCGCGGGGCCATCGGTGCACCGGCAGTGCTGCCATCGTCGTTCCCGGCAGGCAGCACCGGGGCGGAACGTGGCTGGCAGTGGCGGCGGGCCGGGGCCCGGCGTGCGGTCCGTTGCCTTCCACGTTCCTGCCCGAAGGCGATGTCCGTGGATGGCGACGATGGCCGCTGGGGCTTGCGCCCCGGGTGTTGCTTCAAGTCATGACGTGACAGGTCATGTGGTTTGGAGTGGGAATCGAACCCACGACAGACGGATTACGGATCCGTTGCTCTGACCAAGCTGAGCTATCCAGTTGGGGACCGCGCGGAATCGAACCGCGTACCGGCGAACCGGCGCCTGCCTCCAGCAGGCGATCCAGGCGATGGCATGTCCGCGACCTCCGGCATACGCCACGGCAACGCCGCGCGCACCAGCCCGTGGTGGAAACGGGACCGTTGGAGAATCGAGGGTGCAGGCCACCGACATTATCGGCGAGCGATAATGTTTGGGTGCGATGCAGATAATGTCCAGGCGCTGCCGGTCGCGCGAAGTAAATCCTTCGGCGGGGCGGGAAAAGCCTGGGTCAGTGAGCGGCGGGTTGCCGCGCGGGGTGCAGTTCTGGCATCGCGGGTCCTTGTGCCGACGCAAACGAAAACGCCCCCGGGACTTGCGTTCCGAGGGCGTCGTCAGGCCTCGGAGATCGGGGTGGCCGATCTCCGCAGGGCGGATATCAGGCCGTTGTCAGCTGGTCTTCCTTGCCGAACGCGCGCGCCAGCACGTCCATGCGCAGGCATGGCAGCAGTTTGGCGGTGGCGACGGAATGCGCGTTCAAGGGAAGTTTCCAGTGGTTGTTGAAACGAGGTGCGCACGATAAACCACGATTTAGTCGCGCGCAACCATTTTGTTCAATTATTTTCTTCGGTATGTGTGCAATGCCGGCCAGCGGCCGGCACTACCGGCCCTCAGGCTTCCGCGCTGGCGGCATCCAGCTGCGCGACATCCTGCACGCTCAGCGACAGGTTGGCCGCCGCCAGCAGATCGTGCAGCTGCTCGACGCTGGTGGCGCTGACGATCGGTGCGGTGACCGACGGCCGCGCGATCTGCCATGCCAGTGCGATCTGTGCAGCGCTTGCGCTGTGCTTGCTGGCCACGTCATCCAGTGCCTGCAGGATGCGCAGGCCGCGCGGATTCAGATAGCGCTTCACCACCGTTTCGCCACGCGCCGGGCTCTTGGCTGCATCGGCCGGCGTGCGGTACTTGCCGCTGAGGAAGCCACTGGCCAGCGCGTAGTAGCCGATCACGCCGATCTGTTCGCGCTGCACCAGCGGTTCCAGTTCCTTTTCGTAGCCGGCGCGGTCATACAGGTTGTACTCCGGCTGCAGGGTTTCGTAACGCGGCAATTTGTAGTCGGTGGACACCTTCAGCGCATCGGCCAGGCGCGTGGCGCTGTAGTTGGATGCACCGATCGCACGTACCTTGCCGGCTTCGATCAACCGGCCGAAAGCGGCCAGGGTCGCTTCCAGCGGCGTGGATTCATCGTCTTCATGGGCCTGGTACAGATCGATGACATCGGTCTGCAGGCGGCGCAGCGAATCTTCCACCGCGGCATTGATGTTGTCCGGGGTCAGGCCGGGGCGTTCGGCCCACTTGGCCACCTTGGTCGCCAGCACCACCTTGTCGCGCTTGCCGCTGCGGGCAAACCATTTGCCGATCAGCGTTTCCGATTCGCCGCCGGCATTGCCCGGCACCCAGGCCGAATACACATCGGCGGTGTCGACCAGGTTGAAGCCGGCATCGACGAAGGCATCGAGCAGGGCGAAGCTGGCCTTTTCATCGGCGCTCCAGCCGAACACGTTGCCACCGAAGGCGAGCGGACGTACATGCAGGCCGGAACGGCCCAGTTCGCGGGTTGCCGTCATGGGCACGGACTCCTTGGGGGAAGTGCTCCAGAATAGAACGCGATGTGTGACCGTGCTGCGGCGACGACCACAAAACAGTGTTCCGCGGCGCGCACGCCGCTAACGTTTTGTGAACACCTGGGACGCTGTGACTGCTAGTCTCGCCGCATCTTCCGCTGGAGTCGTCCCGATGATGCCTGCTTCGTCCCTGCGTGGTTGCCGCCTGCTGCTTGCTTCGGCCCTGCTTGCCGCCGTTCCCGCGTTCGCCGCACCGTCCACGGTGGCGCCGGCGAAGATCCAGGTCTCACCGGCCATCGATGCGGCGGTGAAGGCGTCGACCCGTGATGCCAACAACGTCAAGCGCGATGGCTTCCGTCATCCGGCGCAGACGCTGTCGTTCTTCAAGGTGGCACCGGAAAAGACCGTCATCGAGATCACCCCCGGCAACGGCTGGTACTCGGAGATCCTGGCGCCGCTGTTGCACGACAAGGGCCACTACGTTGCTGCGGTGGTCGATCCGATGGCGGTGCCCGAAGGCCGCGGCCGTGACTACCAGCAGCGCAGCCGCGACAGCCTGGAGAAGAAGTACGCCGGTGCGCCGGCACAGTTCGGCAAGACTGCCGTGGTCGCCTACGATCCGGCCAAGCCGGTGTTCGGCCCGGCCAATTCAGCCGATGTGGTGCTGACCTTCCGCAACGTGCACAACTGGCGCAAGGCCGGCCAGGCGCAGGGCATGTTCCAGGGCTTCTTCAACGTGCTCAAGCCGGGCGGCGTGCTGGGCGTGGTCGAGCATCGCGCCAAGGCCGACGTGGCCGATGACGATGACACCGGCTATGTCGGCCAGCAGCAGGTGATCGCAATGGCCGAAGCCGCCGGCTTCAAACTGGACGCGCGCAGCGAGGTCAACGCCAACCCGCGTGACACCAAGGACCACCCGAACGGCGTGTGGACGCTGCCGCCGACCAACCAGCACGACAAGGCCGATGATGCGAAGTACCAGGCGATTGGCGAAAGCGACCGCATGACCCTGCGCTTCATCAAGCCGTAGCGGGTGGCGCCGGGCCGCGCCCGGTGAGCGCTGCGGCGTCACAATGGACGTAACGTGTATCCGCCGGGCGTGGCCCGGCCCTGCTGCCAATGGAGTGGACAGTTGAAGAAGGTGTTCTATATCGCTGTTGCAGTGCTGGTGTTGGCGCGGCTGATTGACTTCGTGTTCTACGGTGGCCATGCCTACGACCTGGTGGCGACGGTGGGGTTTGCCGTGCTGTTTTCCGGTGCGCTGCTGGAGGAGCGTGCGCGTGCCATGAATCCGCCGCCGGTTCGCCTGCGGCGCCGGGCCAATGTCATCGCGGCGTGCGGCATCGCACTGGTGTTGGGTTCGTTCCTGCTGGAGTGGAAGGTCTTCGGCTGATCCCGCCGCAGCCTCGGCCAAAGCGGTGCCCGGCGAGCGAGCAGCGCGGCGTGGGACAATGCGCCATCTGCCGCCCGCCGTGCCCGCAATGCTGATCGCCTTCAACAAGCCCTTCAACGTGCTCTGCCAGTTCACCGACCGCAGCGTACCGCCGCGGCCGACGCTGGCCGGGTTCGGCCTGCCGCCGCGTGTGTATGCCGCCGGTCGCCTGGACCATGACAGCGAAGGCCTGCTGCTGCTGACGGATAACGGTACGCTGGCGCACAAGCTGACCGACCCCAGGCATAAGGCCGACAAGACCTACTGGGTGCAGGTGGAAGGCACGCCCAGCGATGAGCAGCTGCAACGGCTGCGCGATGGGGTGGAGCTGAATGACGGACCGACCTTGCCGGCGAAGATCGAGCGCCTCGATCCGGCGCCGTCGCTGTGGACACGCGATCCGCCGGTGCGCTTCCGCAAGACCGTGCCCGACAGTTGGCTGGCGATCACGATCCGCGAGGGCCGCAACCGCCAGGTGCGGCGGATGACCGCGGCGGTGAACCTGCCGACGCTGCGGCTGGTCCGCGTGTCGATGGGCCCCTACCGCCTGGACGACCTGCAGCCGGGGCAGTGGCGGCAGATCGGCTGAAACAGGAAGGGCCGGATACCCTACGGTATCCGGCCCTCATAGCGGGCTGATGGGCTCAGTTCCTGCGGAAGGAAGCCGACCCCGGCAGACTCAGGCGTCGCTGCCGATATCGCTGTGCTCGTCCACCACGGTGTCGTTGCGGCGGTCACGCGCATTGATGCGCTGCGCCTGGCCATTCACCACGTGGCCGTTGGCGGCCTTCTTCTTCTGCTGCTTGCGGTACAGCGCATAGCCGAGCAGGCCGACACCCACCGCAGCGGCGGCAATGGTCACCGCCGGGTTGCGCCGGGCGAACTTGGTGGCCACCTTGCCACCGGTCTTGACGGCGCCCAGCGCCGCGCCGGTCTTGATCCAGTCACTGGCCTGCGGCCCAAGGTGGCGCAGGCTGCCACCGGCACTCTTCAGGCCGTCGCCGGCGCTGTGGGCCAGGTCCAGGGCGCGCTCCAGAGCGCGGTCGGTGATTACGGTCAGCTTGCTCATGCGGGGGTCCTTTGCCTCGGGTCGAAGTCCAGTGTCGCGTGTTGCCCGTAAACGGTATGTCAGTCGAGGTGGCACGCGGTGTGACTTTACCGCAGCCATTCAGGATCAGGCAGGGTCCGGCTACGTCCCGCGCGGCTTGGCCCGATGCGTGGCCGTGGCCGTCCACGGGTCATCCGGCCACGGATGGCGCGGGTAACGGCCCTTCATTTCCTTTTTCACCTCGGCGTAGGTGCTTTCCCAGAAGTTGCGCAGGTCCTGGGTGACCTGCAGCGGGCGGCCGCCGGGGGAGAGCAGGTGCAGGGTCAGCGGCACGCGGCCATCGGCGATGCGCGGCGTATCGGCCAGGCCGAACAGTTCCTGCAGCTTCACTGCCAGCACCGGCGGCAGCGGGTCGCCGCTCTCGCTGTCCAGCGCATAGGTGATCGGCCGCTCCAGTCCGGACGGCACGGTGATGCGGGTCGGCGCATGACGCTCGACCAGCTGCCGTTGTGACCACTCCAGGGGCGACTTCAACGCTTCGCCGAAGCTGGATTCGTCCAGCGCATCCAGTCGCGTCCTGCCGGCGAACGCGGGCTGCAGCCACTGCGCGCGATTGGCCAGCAGGGCGTCGTCGCTGCAGTCGGGCAGGCCGAGCTCGGGCATCCAGCGCCGCAGCGATTCCACCCGTGCCTGCCACTGGCGCAGGCCTTCGGTCCACGGCAGCGCCTGCAGGCCGAGCTCGGCCACCGCATCGGTCAGCGCCTGCGCGGCGTGCTGCGGATCGACCCGGCCGGCCGAGCGGCTGTCCAGCACGATCCGGTCGAAACGGGTCTCGCGCAGCGCCACCAGGGCGCGTCGCTCGCTGTCCCAGCGCACCACGTCTTCGGTGACGAAGCGCTCCGGCCATGCCTTGCGCAGCTGGCCTTCATCCACCGGTGCGGCACGCAGCAGCAGCGCATCGCGCGCTTCGAAGCGCAGTTCGCTGGCCACCAGCCACGGCTCGCCGCGCAGGTCGCTCAGCTCGTGCAGGCGCGCGCTGCGGCCATTGGCCAGGAGGTAGCGCAATGGATCGCTGGGATGCTGGACGCCAATCCGGTCTGGGAAGGCGTGCGCGAGCAGGTCGCCCAGCTCATGGGCCTCGACGCTGGCCGGTGGCGCGGCATCACAGCGCAGGCGTCGCCGCCATTGCCTGGCGGCGGCATCGATCGCGGCCAGCCCGCTGCGGTTGGCGTCGCCCGGTGCACGGCCATTGCGGAACGCCGCCAGTGCACGCCAGCGCGCGGCCAAGGCATCACCGCCCTGGCGCAGCGGGTCGCGCGCTTCCAGCAGGGCGGCCAGATCGGCGGCCAGCGCCTGCGCGCGGGCATCGGGCGCTGCCAGCAGCATCGCCGCCATCCGCGGGTGCGTACCCAGCGCCAGTACACGGCGCCCGAGTGCGGTGATCGCGCCCGAGTCCGACAGTGCACCCAGGCGTTGCAGCAGTTCGCGCGCCGCACCCATCGGGCCGGCCGGTGGCGGGTCGAGGAAGCGCAGGTCGCTGCTGCCCCACGCGGCCAGTTCCAGCGCCAATCCGGCCAGTTCCACCTGGTCGATCTCGGCACGGCGCTGCGGCTCCAGCCGCTGCGACTGCGGCCACAACCGCCAGGCCACGCCTTCGGCCACGCGGCCGGCACGGCCGGCGCGCTGGTCCGCCGAGGCCTGTGCGATGGCCACCACATCCAGCCGGGTAAAGCCGCTGTTGGGGTCATAACGCGGTTCGCGCGCCTGGCCGCTGTCGATCACCACGCGCACGCCGGGCAGGGTCACCGACGACTCGGCGACGTTGGTCGCCAGCACCACGCGGCGGCGCCCATCGCTGGCCGCCTGCAGTACGCGCGCCTGCTGTTCCACCGGCAGCTCGCCATGCAGGGCCAGCACCTCCACGCCGGCATCCAGCGATTCCTGCAGGCCCGCTTGCACGCGTGCGATCTCGCGCTGGCCGGGCAGGAACACCAGCAGGTCACCGGGGTGTTCGGCCAGCGCCTGCTGCACCGCGCGGCGCACCTGCAGTTCCAGCGTCTCATCGCGGCGCGCCGGGAAATGGCTGATCGCCACCGGGTAGCTGCGGCCCTCGCTGCTCAGCCGCGGCGCATCGAGGAAGCGTGCCAGGCGCTCGCCATCCAGCGTGGCCGACATCACTACCAGGCGCAGGTCATCGCGCAGCTGCGCCTGCACGTCCAGCGCCAGCGCCAGGCCGAGGTCACCGCTGAGATGGCGCTCGTGGAATTCGTCGAACAGGATCGCACCGACCTCTTCCAGCATCGGGTCGTCCTGCAGCATGCGGGTCAGGATGCCTTCGGTGACGACTTCAATGCGGGTGCGTGCCGAGACCTTGTTCTCGAAGCGGATACGGTAGCCGACCGTGCCACCGACCTCCTCGCCGAGCTGTCGCGCCATGAACAGCGCGGCGCTGCGTGCGGCGACCCGGCGCGGCTCCAGCAGGATGATTTTCCGGCCTTGCAGCCATGGCGCTTCGAGCAGGGCCAGTGGTACCTGGGTGGTCTTGCCGGCGCCGGGCGGGGCTTCCAGCACCAGCCGTGGCTGCACGGCCAGGTGCTGCTGGATCTGCGGCAGCAGCGGGGAAATCGGGAAGAGCGGGGCATTCATGGGCAAAGGATAAGGGGCCATGGCGGGCGCAGGTACAATGCGCGGGCACTTTTCCCCCGCGATGACCATGCACCTGATCGATATCGGCGCCAACCTGACCCACGACTCCTTCGACCGCGACCGCGATGCCGTGCTGGACCGCGCACGGCAGGCCGGCGTGGTGCAGATGGTCATCACCGGTGCCAGCCGCGAGCACTCGCCGCTGGCCGTGCAGCTGGCGCAGCAGCACCCGGGCTTTCTGTATGCCACCGCCGGCGTGCACCCGCATCATGCGGTGGAATACACCGAGGAATGTGATGCCGAGATGCGCGCGCTGCATGCCCACCCGGAAGTTGTGGCCGTGGGTGAGTGCGGGCTGGACTACTTCCGTGACTTCTCGCCGCGCCCGGCCCAGCACCGTGCGTTCGAGCGCCAGCTGCAGCTGGCCGCAGACAACGGCAAGCCCCTGTTCCTGCACCAGCGCGACGCACATGCTGATTTCATGGCGCAGATGAAGAACTTCGAAGGCCGCATCGGCCCGGCGGTGGTGCATTGCTTCACCGGCGAACGCGATGAACTGTTCGATTACCTGGACCAGGACTGGTACATCGGCATCACCGGCTGGCTGTGTGACGAGCGCCGCGGCGCGCACCTGCGCGAACTGGTGAAGAACATCCCGGCCAACCGCCTGATGATCGAAACCGACGCACCCTACCTGCTGCCACGCACGCTGAAGCCGATGCCGAAGGACCGCCGCAACGAACCGATGTTCCTTTCGCACATCGTCGAAGAACTGGCACGTGACCGTGGCGAGGACGTTGCAGTGACGGCGGCCAATGCGACTGCGGCGACGCGTGCGTTCTTCCGCCTGCCCGACGCCGGTTGATCCGTAGAGCCGAGCCCATGCTCGGCTTATCGCGCGCAGCGCGAAAGACGCAAAGAGCAGCCGAGCATGGGCTCGGCTCTACAAAGCGCTGTCCGGTAGCGCCGGGCCATGCCCGGCGAGCGAAGCGGCCAGCGCCTGCAGCCCTTCCCGATACGTTGGAAACCGCGGTGCCCACCCCAGCGCTTCACGCGTGCCACGACTGTCGATGCGCTTGTTGCTCTCGTAGAAGCGGCGTAGCGTCGGGCTGAGTGCAGGGTCATCCCATGCCACGGCAGGTGGCATCGCAAACCCGCCCAGCTCCGCGGCGAAGGCCAGCACATCCTGCGGTGGTGCCGGCTCGTCATCGCTGGGCAGGTATATCCCCTGCGCAACCGGTCGCTGCATCGCCGCGACGATCACTGCCGCAAGATCCTCTACGTGCAGGCGGTTGAACGCCAGGCCCGGCCGAATCACATGGCGGGCGCGGCCCTGTGACAGCTGCAGCAACGCATTGCGCCCCGGCCCGTACAGGCCGGGCAGGCGGAACACCGCTGAAGCGATGTCACGTTCCTCTGCAAGCGCACGCCATTGCGCTTCGGCACGCAGGCGCAGCACGCCGGCTGCTTCGGTGGCATCGGCTGCGCTGTGCTCGTCAACCCAGCCGCCGGCCCGATCGGCATACACCGACGTGGACGACAGATAGCCCACCCAGCGCAGTGCCGGGCTGGCCCGCAGAGCCGGCAGCAGCAGGCGCAGTGCCGGGTCGCCCGCAGCATCTGGCGGCACGCTGCACAGCACGGCCTCGGCCTGCGCGACCTCATCGAGCAGGGCGGGCGACGGTGGGGAGTCAGCGTGCAGCTGATGCCGCAGCAGGCCATCGTTCGGCGCCGACGAGGGGTTACGCACCGTGCCGACGACGTGCACGCCCCGCGCCTGCAGATGCGGGGCCAGCACGCATCCGCTCCAGCCCATACCGAGGATCAGCACCCGCACAGGCAGCGTGCCGGCCTGCAATGGGATGCTCACGCGCCGCGCAGTGCCTGGTAGGCCTGCAGGCTGCTGTAGGCGACCTGCAGCAGCAGGGCTTCCTGATCGGCCTTGCGTGCACGCGCCAGCATGTCGCCGACGATCTGCTCGGCCTCGACCTGCTGGCCAGCCTCCAGGTCCCGCAGCATCGATGCCTTCAATGCAGAGCCGGCCTGGGTGAGGGTGCCGCGCGCGGTGTCCTGCGCGGCATCGGGAATCGGCTCACCGGCAGCTTCGGCCACGGCCAGGCACTCGTCGTACAGGCCACGTACGATCGCCTCGCCATCATCGGTGGCGACGATGGTGCCGATATCCGCGCGCAGCAGGCAGGTGGCCGCGGCCAAGGCGGTCAGGAAGGTGTACTTGATCCACTGCTCCTGGCCGATGCGTTCGCTGGCCAGGTGGTCGAGGTTGGCCTGCGCGCAGACAGCGGCGAAGGCACGCACGCGTGCGGACGCCGCGCCGCCATCGCGCTCGCCGAAGGTGAGCTTGGCCGGCTTGCCCAGGTGCAGCACCGCACCGTCGGGGGCCTTGGTGGCGCTGATGAAGCACAGGCCGCCCAGCACCGCCTCGCGGCCGAAGCGCAGGTCCAGCGCGTTGTAGTGGTGCAGGCCGTTGAGGATCGGCAGCACGGTGGTGTTCGCGCCCACGGCTGGAGCAATGGCGTCGATCGAGCTGTCGAGGTCGTAGGCCTTGCAGCTGAGGATGACCAGGTCGAACGGCTTCTGCGCGGCCAATGCGGGCAGCGCATCGGCGGTGACGTGCTGCACCGGGAAGCTGGCATCGCCGAGCGGGCTGCGGATGACCAGGCCATCGCGGTCCAGCTGTGCGGCGCGCGCGGGGCGTACGAGGAAGGTTACGTCCACGCCAGCCTGGGCCAGGCGACCACCGAAGTAACCGCCGGTACCGCCGGCGCCGAGGATCAGGATGCGCATTGCACGTTCACCGCTTTCTGGGGGAATCAGATCTGCGATTGTGCCGGAGATTGCGGGCAAAAAAAGAGCCGAGCATCGGCTTGGCTCTACAGAGATCGCTTCATCCACGCATGGCTTGGATCCATCGTGTCGACCAAGGTCGACACCTACCAACAGCAGCGCAGAACGGCTCCCCGGCAGATCGCAGGAATTTGTCGAAGGCGGGGTGGGTCCGGTTGCGGGGGCGTGAGCGCCATGGATGGCGCGACCGAGCCTCCATGGACGGATTCACGGCGTCCCCCGCAACCGGACCCACCCCGCCATCCCCCGGATAGTCAGCTTTTGCCGTTGAAGTTGACGTTGACGTTGATTCAGCGGGTGCAGGGCCGCAGGCCCTGCAGGCAAAACTCAGCTGCGCATGCCCACGCCGCGGCGCAGCAGCCACAGCGCCAGCGCCGTCAGCACCACCACGAAACCGATCATCAGGCCGTAGGCCACCGGCAGCGGCACGTCACTGCTGCCCAGCAGGCCATAGCGGAACGCATTGACCATGTAGAAGATCGGGTTCGCGTGCGTGGCCGCTTCGGCCCAGCCCGGCAGCAGCTTCACCGAATAGAACACGCCACCCAGGTAGGTCAGCGGGGTCAGGATGAAGGTCGGCACGATTGCCACGTCATCGAACTTCTTGGCGTACACCGCGTTGATGAAGCCGGCCAGCGAGAAGATCGTCGCGCCCAGGATCACCGTGGTCAGCATCACCAGCGGGTGCGGGATGCGCACCGGGGTGAAGAACATCGCGATGATCAGCACGATCACGCCCACCATCAGGCCGCGCAGCACCGCGCCAGCCACATAGCCCCACAGGATCACCCAGTTCGGCATCGGGCTGACCAGCAGCTCTTCGACGTGGCGGCCGAACTTGGCGCCGAAGAACGAGGAGCTGATGTTGCCGTAGCTGTTCTGGATCACGCTCATCATCACCAGGCCCGGCACGATGAACTGCATGTAGGTGTAGCCGCCCATGTCACCCACGCGCGACCCGATCAGGTTGCCGAAGATGAGGAAGTACAGGGTCATGGTGATCGCCGGCGGCACCAGGGTCTGGCCCCAGATGCGCATGATGCGGGCGACTTCGCGGCGCACGATGGTCATCAGCGCGATGCGGTTGCGCTGGCCGTCGGTCAGCTCGGTGGTGCTCATGTGGGCTTCTCCATGTTGCCGGTGAGGCGCACGAACAGCTCCTCCAGGCGGTTGCTCTTGGTACGCATCGAACGCACGCGGATACCGGACGCGTTGAGCGTCGCAAACACGCGGTTGAGGTCCATCGCGCGTGGCATATCGATGTCCAGCGTGTGCGGGTCCGGCGCGGTCAGCGTCGCGCCCTCGATCACCGGCAGCTGCGCCGGCAGGTCACCGTCGATGTCCAGCAGGAAGCCTTCCACGTCCAGCTTGGCCAGCAGGGTGCGCATCGGCCCCTGCTCGACGATCTGGCCATGGTTGATGATCGCCAGGTGGCGGCACAGGTACTCGGCCTCTTCCAGGTAGTGCGTGGTGAGGATGATCGTGGTGCCGGCACCGTTGATCTCCTTCAGCACGCGCCACATGTCGCGGCGGATCTCGATGTCCACGCCGGCGGTCGGCTCGTCCAGGATCAGCAGGCGCGGGCGGGTCATCATCGCGCGGGCGATCATCAGCCGGCGCTTCATGCCGCCGGACAGCGTGCGGCTCATCACCTGTGCCTTTTCCCACAGGTGCGCGCGCTTCAGTTCCTCTTCGGCGCGCTGCTCGGCTTCCTTGCGCGGCACGCCATAGAAGCCGGCGTAGTTCACCAGGATGTCGAAGGGCTTCTCGAACAGGTTGAAGTTGATTTCCTGAGGCACCAGCCCGATCAGGCGCATGGTCGCGCTGCGGTTGCGCACCAGGTCGCTGCCAAACACTTCCACCTGGCCCTCGCTGAGGTTGACCAGGGAGCTGATGATGCCGATCAGGGTCGACTTGCCGGCGCCATTGGGGCCGAGCAGGGCGAAGAAGTCGCCCGGGGCCACTTCCAGGGAAACCCCCTTCAGGGCCTGGGTGCCGTTGTCGTAGGTCTTGCGCAGGTCGCGCACGCGCAGGGCGGGCGCCGTATCGTTCTGGGATGCCAAGCTCGAAGCCTTCGCGCCCATGGGCTGGCGCTGGAGAGGGGCGGGGAGGGGCTATTATAGAAGACCCCGAGGGCTTGCCCCGGCTACACACTGTCCCGAAAAGTCGTGCCTGTTCAATTCCCCCTCAAGCTGGTCGGCTGCCGCATGCTGGCCCCGACCGTCGGCCACTACCAGTTCGTGCGTGACGATGGGCAGCCGCTGGATTTCCAGCCCGGCCAGTTCATCCAGGTCCATTTCAGCTACGCCGACGGCACCGAAACCAAGCGCAGCTACTCGCTGGCGACCATCCACGACCATGCGCTGGGCCCGGGCGAGGCGGTGGATATCGCGGTCAGTTTCGTGCCCGGTGGTGCTGCCACGGCCCTGTTCGAGGCACTGGAGCAGGGCAGCCAGATCAGTGCGTCCGGCCCCTATGGCCGGTTCTGCCTGAATCCCGGTGACCACAACGCCCGTTACCTGCTGATCGCCACCGGTACCGGCGTTACCCCGTACCGTTCCATGCTGCCGCTGCTGGAAAAGGCCATGGCCGAACGCGATGTGCAGATCGTGCTGCTGCAGGGCGCGCGCAGCCCGGGCGAGCTGCTGTACAGCGAAGATTTCTACAGCTTCGCCGAAAAGCACGCGAACTTCCGCTATGTTCCGTGCCTGTCGCGCGAATTGCCGGCCGAACCGCACCCGGATGTACAGCACGGCTACGTGCAGCAGGCGCTGGCCGGTTTCACGCCGGACCCGGCCACCGACATCGCCTACCTGTGCGGCAACCCGGACATGGTCGATGCCTGCGCCGAGCTGCTGAAGGCCGCCGGCCTGGGCAACCCGCAGATCCGCCGCGAGAAGTACGTCAGCAGCAAATAGGTCCGGCTGGTGCCGGCCGCTGGCCGGCAACCCCACGAACCTGGTAGTGCCGGCCGCTGGCCGGCAACCCTGGAAACCGGAGGCGACCCCACGCCGCCCCCGGTACCCTGCCTTCAGTACTCGATCCAGGCATCACGCCAGGCAGAGCCGGTACCCGGACGGTAGGCCTCTGCATTGATGTTGCACCAGGCGCCTTCCGGGAACGGGCGGCAGGCATACAGCTTGCCGTCGGTGCCCTTCACCACGGTCTGGCCCGGCTTGTAGCTGCCGATACCCGCGGGGTATACGAAGTCGTAGTCGTCAGCCGGCGGCGGATCGATTGGATCGACCGGGCCCGGCAGGCGGGTATCGATCTGGAACAGGTTGCCCGGCTTCAGGTAGACGCGGTTCTCGGTGGCCGAGGCGACCGGCGTGATCACGCCGTTCCTCATTACGCCCACACGCGCCTGCTGTGCACTGGCGTTGACCTTGCGGGCCAGCGCCAGCGGCCACTGGTTCGCAGCGGTCTGGCCTGCGGCCAGGGTGATCTCCGGACGCTCCAGATCATTGCCCTGGGCGTTGAACACGCGCAGCGTCAGGGTGGTGCCTTCTTCCAATGCACCGCGGGCGGTGACCGGGCCGGCGTCCTGCCACTGCGGCGGCGGTTCAACGCCACCACCGCCTTCGAAGCGCACATCCGCGCAGGTATAGAACGCTTCACCGGAATCCGAGCGCTGCCAGGTGTTGTAGATGATGTGCTGGCCGCTGCGCTTGGGCAGCGGGCAATCCAGCTTGTAGACGTCGCCGGAGACCGGCACGTTGCCCAGCGTGCAGAATTCCTGCAGGTCGGCCCAGCGCAGCGGGCTGCCCGGCTGCCAGCCGTCGCGGGTGACGTAGAACTTCCACTCGCGGGTAGCATGCGGGGCCGGTGCCTTGAACTCGAAGGTGTAGCGCCCGCGCGAATCGGCGCGGATCGGCGAGGTCGGCCAGTCACTGCGGTTCAGATCGAGGCCGCGGTACTTGCTGTTGCCGCCGCTGCACAACTCGCCATCTGGAACCACCGCTTGATGGTTGCCGTTGGCGTTGGCCTGGTTGACACCGGCCCAGTCGTAGAACGGCTGGGCGCCGCCGATGGCCTTGGCGGCGGCGCAGGCCGGGTTGGTCGGATTCTCCGGATTGCCCTCGTGGCACTGCTTCACGCGGCTGAGCGGCTTGGACAGGGTGCCGTGGGCGAAGGCGTTGCCGGACAAGGCCAGGCCGGCGACGACGGACAGTGCGAAGACTGCCCGATGGGACAGGTGCATGCAGAGACTCCTTTGCGAGGTGTGGGAAACCTCAAGGAGTCTTCACATGCAGATGCGCCGGCAACATCGGACAAGTTTGAAATCGATGGCGGCTGTGTTCGATCTGCAACACGGTGCTTACTTTGCCGTCATCCGGGCGAAAGGCGGTGCATTGTGCACCGCCTCCCGCATCACTGCCTCAGTACGCGATCCACGCATCGCGCCAGGCCGCGCCCACGCCCGGCCGGTAGGCCTCGGCATTGACGTTGCACCATGCACCTTCCGGGAACGGGCGGCAGGCATACAGCTTGCCGTCGCTGCTCTTCACCACGGTCTGGCCCGGCACATAGCTGCCGATGCCCGCCGGGTACACGTGGTCGAAATCACCACCCGGCGATGGTGTACCCGGGTCGGGCACCTGGGTATCGAGCTGGAAGCGGTTGCCGTCCTTCAGGTACACGCGATTGTCGGTGGCCGACGCCGACGGCGTGATCACGCCATTGGCAAGCACGCCCACGCGCGCATGCTGGGCACTGGCATTGACCTTGCGGGCCAGCGCCAAGGGCCATTGCGCGGCCGAGGTCTGGCCGCTGGCCAGCGTCGCTTCCACACGTTCGACATCGTTGCCGCTGGCATTGAACACGCGCAGTGCCAGCGTCGTACCGACCGGCAATTCACCGCGGGCGGTGACCGGGCCGGCATCCTGCCATTGCGGTGCCGGCGTCGTACCACCGCCGCCGCCTTCAAAGCGCACGTCCATGCAGGTGTAGAACGCCTCGGTCGAATCCGAGCGCTGCCAGGTGTTGTAGATCACATGCTGGCCGGTGCGCTGCGGCAGCGTGCACTGCAGCTTGTAGGTGCCATCGGCAGAGAGCGGTGTATTGCCCAGCGTGCAGAACTCCTGCAGGTCGGCCCAGCGCAACGGGCTGCCCGGTTGCCAGCCGTCGCGGGTGACGAAGAAGCGCCAGTCGCGCGTGGCGTGCGGCGCGGTTGCCTTGAACAGGAAGGTGAACCTGCCATTGGCATCGGCGTGGATCGGCGTGGTCTGCCAGTCACTGCGGTTCACGTCCAGGCCGCGGAAGGTCGGGTTGTTGCCGCTGCACAGCTTGCCGTCGGGCACCACGGCCTGATGGTTGCCGTTGGCGTTGGCCTGGTTGATGCCGTTCCAGTCGTAGAACGCCTGTGAACCGCCAATCGCTTTTGCAGCGGCACAGGCCGGGTTGGTCGGATTCTCGGGATTGCCCTGGAAGCAGGCATAGACGCGGCTGACCGGCGTGGTCATCGTGCCGTGGGCGAACGCGTTGCCGGCCAGGCACAGGCCCGCAGCGGCGAACGAGGTGGCCAGCAACAGCGGTGTGGATCGGAATGACATGGCGCATCCTTGTGGTCGTCGAAAGGGAACGGTGACCGCAGGCGCTGCGCTGGGCGGCGGACTTTCGGCGGCACCAGGGCGAGTATCGAGTCGCACTGCAGGCGGCGGAACCATCGCAGTGCCGATCCGTGACTGCGCATGTGAAGCCCTTCCCGCAGGCTTCACGCAGGGCTGAACGGATGCGCTGGACGTCACGTGACCGGCGTGGCATCGATCACGTCATGGAGATCACGCGACGCAGTCCCGGTACCCACCCGATCTGCCTGGCACGAGAAACAGCCATGCGCGGCGTTGTGCAGCTGGACGAACGCCACCGACGGGTCGGCAAACAGCGCATCCAGATGGCCGCCCACCTCGGTGCCCGCACAGACCTGGGCACCGCACATCAGCGCGGCGTGGTCATAGGCACGCATCGAGATCATCCGGCGCTGCACATACTGGGGCACCTCGCCCGGCGGCAGGACACAACGGGTCACGCCGCGCTGCACGAAGATCGGGCCGGCGGCGCGGTACGGCGAATGCAGCGGCAGGTGGACGTGGGACAGCAGGAGCAGCTCGCTGCCAGGCGCGGGATCGCTCAGGCTGATCCGGCAGGGATGTCCGCCGTTGGCCCCGGCCCAGCGACGCTGGATGCCGAGCGCGGCGAGCGCGCTGTCGCTCATCTCGAACAGGTGCAGGAAGGGGCGATGGTCGATGCCACCGAGGTACCACGTGTGCATGGGTGTCTCCTGGGTTTGCGGCGGATTCTGCGCGTGCGCCGGCGGCCGTGCTCGCCGTTTTCAGACCCCGCATCGCCGTCAGGCCGGGGTACTGGCCCGTGGGGCGCTGCGGGTCGCCGCCGGTGCCGCCCTGTGCCGACCAAGGCCGAGGGGCAGGACCGTCTGGTCTGCGCGCCGTTGGCGGCGGATTCGTCATTGCCCATCGCCGTCGGCGCGCTGCCCGTGTAAGTTGAGTCACATCTTCCGCGGCAGCCCGTCGTGGTTGCCAGGAACGTCTTCCAGGGGAAACGAGCACGATGCAAAGACTCCACCTCGCGTTGGCCGCAGCGTTGGCCAGCCTGATGCTTGCCAGTTGCAGCCAGCCGCCGTCACCCGGCCCCGAGGGCGCCACTGACGCACCCGGCCGCCGCTTCGGCACGATCGATTTCCAGCCCTGCACGCTGTCCACGGTAGGTGCCAGCGCCAACGTGGAGGCGCAGTGCGCCACCCTGCAGGTGCCGGAGGACCGGGCCCGGCCTGACGGTCGCCGGATCGGCCTGCGTATCGCCTGGCTGGAATCGGGCAGCAGCGGCGCCAGCCAGCCGGATCCGGTGTTCTTCCTGGCCGGCGGCCCCGGCCAGGCGGCCAGCGAGGTGGCGGTCATCGTCGATACTGCACTGCGCCAGGTGCGCAAACAGCGCGACGTGTTCCTGATCGACCAGCGCGGCACCGGCGGTTCCAACCCGCTCAGCTGCCTGGGCGCGGACGGGAAGGAGCTGCCGATGGACGAGGATGCCGCGCCTTCCGAGGCATCGCTGCGCGACTACGCCCAGCGCTGTGCCGCATCGCTGCAGGGGCGTGCCGATGCGCGCTTCTACACCACCACCGAGGCGATCGCCGATCTGGATGCGGTGCGTGCGGCGCTCGGTGTGGACCGGGTCAATCTGATCGGTGCGTCCTACGGCACCCGCGTGGCCCAGCGCTATGCGGGTACCTATCCACAGCACACCCGCAGCATCGTCATCGATGGCGTGGTGCCGAATGAGCTGGTGGTGGGCGGCGATTTCGCCAGGACATTCGAGGACGCGATCGCCCTGCAGTCGGCGCAGTGCCGCAAGGACGTTACCTGCAGCAAGCGCTTCCCGACCGATACCCGTGCGCAGCTGCGCAGCGTGGTCGAGACCCTGCGCCGTGCACCGGTTCCGGTCGAGTATCGCGACCCCGGCACCTACGGGACCCGGAAGGATGTGCTGACACCGGACAGCGTGGTGGGCCTGGCTTTTGCGTTTTCCTACGTACCCCAGTACGCCTCATTGCTGCCGCTGGTTCTTGATGAAGCCGCGCACGGCCGCTACGCGCCGCTCGCCTCGCTGGCACGCGGTGCGAACCGCAGCATGGATTTCCAGATCAACCGCGGGATGCATTGGTCGGTGATCTGCAGCGAAGATGCGCCGCGCTACCACGCGCCGGCCGAGGATCCCGAGCGGCTGTTTGGCAACGAGGTGGCCAGTGCGTTCTTCGCGGCCTGCCCGGTGTGGCCGCACCGTCCGGCGCCGGCAACCGATGCCGTGCCGCTGCGCAGCGACGTGCCGGCACTGCTGCTGTCCGGCGAGCTGGACCCGGTGACCCCGCCGCGCTACGCCGAACAGGTCCTCAAGGGCCTGCCCAATGGCCGCGCGCTGGTCGCCCGTGGGCAGGGCCATGGCACGTTGACCGCTGGCTGCATGCCGCGGCTGCTCGGCCAGTTCATCGACAAGACCGACGCCAAGGCACTGGATGCCGGCTGCCTGGATACGCTGAGCTACGTGCCGGCGTTCACCTCGTTCAACGGATGGGAACCATGATCGTCGCCGACAACCTGCACAAGGCCTTCGACACCCGCACCGGCCGTATCCAGGCAGTGTCCAACGTCGGCTTCCGCGCCGAGGATGGCCGCATCACCGGCCTGCTGGGGCCCAATGGTGCCGGCAAGACCACCACCATGCGCATGCTGTACACGCTGATGACGCCCGATCAGGGCAGCATCACTGTCGACGGCATCGATGCGGCGCGCAATCCGGTGGAGGTGCGTCGCCACCTCGGCGTGCTGCCTGATGCGCGTGGCGTCTACAAGCGCCTGACTGCGCGCGAGAACATCGCCTACTTCGGCGAACTGCATGGCCTGTCGGCCGAGCGCATCCGCGAACGCATCGAGGTGCTCTCGCATGCGCTGGACATGGGGGACATCCTCGACCGCCAGACCGATGGCTTCTCGCAGGGCCAGCGCACCAAGACCGCGATTGCCCGCGCGCTGGTGCACGACCCTCGCAACGTCATTCTCGATGAACCGACCAACGGCCTGGACGTGATGACCACGCGCGCGCTGCGCCGCTTCCTGCTGGGCCTGCGCGAAGAGGGTCGCTGCGTGATCCTGTCCAGCCACATCATGCAGGAGGTGGCCGTGCTGTGCGATCACATCGTGATCATCGCCAAGGGCACGGTGATGGCCGCCGGCAGCGCCGACGAACTGCGTGCGCAGGCCGGCGAATCCAACCTGGAAGATGCATTCGTGAAACTGATCGGCAGCGAAGAGGGCCTGCACGCATGAGCATGATGTCGACCCTGATGACGGTGATGCGCAAGGAGCTGCGTGACCTGTCGCGTGACCGCCGCACGCTGCTTCTGACCCTGCTGTTCGGGCCACTGCTGTACCCGGTGCTGCTGCTGGGCATGGGCAAGCTGGCCGAGAGCCGGGTGCGCACCCAGATCGAACAACCGCTGCAGATTCCGACCATCGGTGCGGACAACGCGCCGAACCTGGTGCGCTTCCTCGCCGCGCAGGGGCTGAACACCGCACCGGCACCGAAGGGCCTGGCCGAGGCCATCCGCACCCAGGACATCGATGTGGCGCTGCGCATCAGCGATGAGTTCGGCAAGGACTGGGCCGAGGGCAAGCCGGCGCTGGTGGAGGTGATCAAGGACAGCACGCGTCGCGCGGCCGAAGTACCCAGTGCACGCCTGGAGGCGGCGCTGGCCACCTACAACGGCCAGGTCGGTGCCTTGCGCCTGATGGCACGCGGCATCGACGCACAGGTGGCACGCCCGCTGGACGTGGCGCGCCAGGACCTGGCCAGTGCCGAGGCCAAGCGCGGCATGATCCTGTCGATGCTGCTGCCGGTACTGCTGACGCTGACCTCGTTCATCGGTGGCGCCTACCTGGTGATGGACGCCACGGCCGGCGAGCGCGAGCGGCAGTCACTGGAACCCTTGCTGGCCACGCCGGGCTCGCGCAGTGCGATCGTCAGCGGCAAGATCGCCGCCGCCTGCGTGGTCGGTTTCGTGTCGCTGCTGCTGACCCTGGTCGCGTTCAAGGTGAGCGCGCAGATCGCCCCCGGCAACATCGGCCGCCAGTTCAACATGAACGTCGGCTCGATGCTGCAGATGCTGCTGGTGATGTTGCCGATGCTGCTGATCGGCACCTCGCTGCTGACCTTCCTGTCGGCTGCGGCCAAGAGCATGAAGGAAGCGCAGAGCCACATGACCTGGCTGATGCTGCTGCCGATGCTGCCTGGCTACGCCCTGGTGGCCTATCCGCTGAAGAGCGAGATGTGGCAGTACGCCGTGCCGTTCCTGTCGCAGAACCAGATGCTGCTGAAGGTGATCCGCCACGAGACCATCACCCCGACGGTCTGGGCGATCTACCTCGGCGCCAGCCTCGGCCTGGCCGCCGTACTGTGGTTCGCCGCCGTGCGCCGCTACCACAACGAGCGCCTGGCCATCTCCGGCTGACCGCCACGGGTAGCGCCGGGCCATGCCCGGCGGATATGAAACGAGGCCCGGTCATTCCGGGCCTCGTTGTTTTCAGGATTGTGTTGCCTGCCAAGCGGCGAAGCGCTGAGCGATCACCGGTGCCAGTCGGTCGAAGTTTTCCCAGGTGTCGGCGACGTGGTACAGCGAAATGACGTGGGCCCCCAGCTGTGCCTCATAGTCTTCGAGATACTGGCCATTCTCGAGGTCGTAGTACACAGCAGTGAACGTGTTGGCTTCATCACTGATCAGAGCGTCTACGAATTTGCCGTCGCTGCATTGAAGCAGGAACAGGCCCGGCGTCGTACTACGTTCCCGCAGCGCCTGCAGGTCTTCTTCTGCGTCCTCGGCGAGTTCCGCGCTTGCCATTCCCTGTAGCAGCAGCCACGCCAGGTACATGCCAATGTGAGTAGCCCCAGCCTCTGCAGGAAGATCCGCGGGGAAATCACCGCCGGAATGCCAGCTGGCGTCGTCGTACTTCATCTGTTCTTTCCTTGAGATCGACAGCGAGCTTGGGAGGTGCGGAAAGGCGGCGGAAGTGCCGAATGCGTCAGCCTCTTCTATACCGCGCAGGCGTCACACCCATCTCGCGCTTGAACACGGCGATGAACGAACTGGGCGTGTCGTAGCCCATCGACAGGGCGACGCTGATCACGGGTTCGCCCGCCAGCAGGAGTGGCAGCGACAGCAGCACGCGCAGGCGCTGCCGCCACTGGCTCAAGGCCATGCCAGTTTCGGCCTGCCAACGGCGGGCGAGACTGCGGCTGGACAGTCCGCTGGTGGCTGCCCACGCTTCGACGCTGCGAAGGTCGTCCGGCGACCGTGCCAGCGCCGCCGCGATCCGCCGCAACCGTCGATCCTGCGGTTGTGGCAGGGCAAGTGGCAAGGGAGTGCTGGCACGGATCTCATCGGCGATGACGCCGGCCAGGCGTGCCTGCGCAGCGTCCAGTGCCTGATGCGGCCAGCGCAGTGCCCGCGTCACCGCCGCCTGCAACAGCACATCGGGTTGGAAAATGCGGGGCAGCGGGGGCAGATCCAGGCCGGTATCGGCGCGGACGTACAGGCTCCAGCCATCGAATGCGTCTGCCCCTACCAGGGCGTGGGGCAGCAAGGGCGGTATCCAGGCAACATGCCCCGCCGGCAGCAGCCAGTGCAGGTCGCCGGCCTCGATCCGCAGCAGGCCGTGGTGGGCACCCAGCAACTGGCCGCGCACGTGCTGGTGGCGCGCGGTGCGCCGCCTTCCGGGCACGCGCAGCTGGCCGGCCAGCACGATGGGGCCGTCGTCGGCGTCCGCCAATGCCGGATCAATCAAGCCGGTCGGTGTCTGATCTGCCATATCCATTGGCAGTTATACGGCAGAAGCGCCGATCCGCGCGCGCCACACTGGGCGCCCATTCCAACACGAGCCGCCCCGATGCAGCCCCAGGACATTCTTCCCGACCATCAGAACGACGTGCAGGTAAACGGCCTCATCGTGCGCAAGGGCAGCGTGGGCGCCTTCCTCGCCAGCGTCCGTGACTGGCAGGACCCCGCCAGCGATGACGCCACCCGCGCCACCGCCGAAGCAGATCTGCGTGGGCTGCTGCCGGGCCTGCATGCGCTGGGCCTGTTCCAGGTGCTGGCCGCGCGCGATCCGGCACTGCAACGCCTGATTGACAGCCTCTCCTGAAGCGGACACGGCCCGGAGATGCCGGGCCGTGTGGTCATTTTGGGGCGGAAACGACTTAATCCCCCCCCGTCCCCTTTTCTGCGGTCAGCCGCCTGGCGCGAACACCAGGGTGCGGCGGGTGGTGACCGGCGCGCTGACCGGCTCGAAGCGCCAGCGCTTGACTGCGTTCAGGGCTTCGCGGTCGAAGGTGCGGCCGGAGGTTGCGCGCAGCACGCGGGCGTTGACCACCGAGCCGTCGGTACCGACCGTGATCTCCACCAGCACTTCGCCCGACGTTCCCGAACGCAGTGCCTCGGCCGGATAGCGCGGCGCCGGCGTACTGATCGGGCGCAGGGTGGGCGCGGCGGCAGCCGCGGCCTGGCGCGCCGCGCTGGCCTGCTGGGCCGCGGCCTGCTGCTGCTTCTGTTCGGCTTCGCGGCGTGCGGCGGCCTGGCGCTCGGCTTCCTGGCGTTCGTTGTCGCGGCGTGCGGCGTCCTGCTGGGCAGCGATCTGCTTGGCCGCGTCGGCTTCCTTGGCGCGTTGTTCGGCCAGGCGCTGCTGTTCGATCTGCTGCTTGCTGCGCTCCTCGGCGTCCTTCTTTGCCTTCTCCGCTTCGGTCTCGGTGCGCTTGGCCGCGTTTTCCACGCCCTTGGACAGACCGTCCTTCAGGCGCGGCAGGGCGGGCGCGGAGGCATCCACCTTCTCGATCAGTGCCACCAGGCGCTGTGCTTCGGTGTAGTCCTCGCGGCCCAGGTGCTGCTCGGCGGCGATCAGGGTGTAGGGCAGCAGGTCGGTCAGCGCGCTCTTCACCGAGGCGTCGTCCGGGGTCTTGTCGCGCAGGGCGAGGTAGTACTCGATGGCATTGTCGCCGGCCGGCGCGTACATGCGGTTCTCGCGCAGGGCCTGGCTGGCCGACTCACGCAGCTGCTCGGTGCCCATCGACTGCACCTTGGCGGCGACCACCGGTGCGGCCGGTGCAGCGGCGTTGGGGGCGGCGGCCGGAGCCGGTGCTGCGGATTCTTCCTTGCCCGAGCAGGCGGCCAGCGCCAGTGCCAAAGCAACCGGCAGCCACCGGCGCGCGGCGGTGATCGTTGAGACGTGCGACATCCTGCTCCCCTCTAGAAGACGACGTGACGTAAATCATTGATATGCATGGCCGGGACCCGTGGTCCAGGCGCAGCAGGGTGGCGTTTCCCGACGCCACCGCCGGCAACGGCGAGGATGCAATCTAGCATCCCGGCCACCGCCCCGCACAAGGGGTGGTGGCCGGGTGGGGCCGCAGTGATCATGTCGTGGCCGGCGGCGACCTCAGTGGTCGTGTGCCTTGTCGTGCGACTTGCTGTGGCCGTTGGACATCAGCTTGTCGGTCCAGGCGATGCCGATCGCCGACAGGATGAACACGCAGTGGATGATGGTCTGCCACAGCACACCTTCCTGGGTCATGGTCGTGCAGGTATCGACGCCAGCGTTGTAGAAACTGGTCGACGCCGAAGACACTGCCGCTGCCCATTGTTCCGGTTTGCACAGCGGCAGTCCCTTCAACGCGCTGGTGGCGATGAAGGTCTTCAGCAGGTGGATCGAGGAGATGCCGATGATCGCCATCGCCAGCTTCACCTTCAGCACGCTGGCGTTGACGTGGCTCAGCCATTCCGGCTGGTCCGGGTGGCCTTCCAGGCGCAGGCGCGAGACGAAGGTTTCATAGCCGCCGACGATCACCATCACCAGCAGGTTGGAGATCATCACCACGTCGATCAGGCCCAGCACGATCAGCATGATCTGCTGTTCGCCCATCGACACCGAGTGGGACAGCAGGTGCCACAGTTCCTTGCCGAACAGGAACACGTAGACGCACTGGGCAAGGATCAGGCCCAGGTACAGCGGCAGCTGCAGCCAGCGCGAGGCGAAGATCAGCGAGGACAACGGGGACAAGGGACGAGGACTGTGGCTCATGCAGGACAGTGCGTTTCGGGGGAGCCGCGAGGTTACCGGCCCGCCATGACGGTGCCAACCCAACTCACGCACTAGACTTCAGGTTCCTTTCCGCACCCCGAGCCGCCGCCATGATCGACCTGTATTACTGGCCCACCCCGAACGGCCACAAAGTGACCCTGCTGTTGGAGGAAGCCGGCCTGGAGTACCGCATCCACCCGGTCAACATCGGTTCGGGCGACCAGTTCAAGCCGGAATTCCTGGCCATCTCGCCGAACAACAAGATGCCGGCCATCGTCGACCATGCCCCGGCCGATGGCGGTGCTCCCCAGAGTGTGTTCGAGTCCGGCGCGATCCTGCTGTACCTGGCCGAGAAGACCGGCCGCTTCCTGCCCAGCGACGCGCGTGGCCGCGTGACCACCCTGGAATGGCTGTTCTGGCAGATGGCGGGCCTGGGCCCGATGAGTGGCCAGATGGGCCACTTCAACGTGTACGCGCCGGAGAAGATTCCCTATGCCATCGAGCGCTACGACAACGAGGTGCGCCGCCTGCACGGGGTGATGGACAAGCGCCTGGCCCAGCACGCCTTCCTGGCCGGCGATGAGTACACCATCGCCGACATGGCCAGCTACCCGTGGGTCGGCGCCTACGACACGCTGCCGGTGGACTTCGCCGCGTTCCCGAACCTCAAGCGCTGGCATGAAGCGATTGCCGCACGCCCGGCCACCCAGCGCGCCTATGCCCTGCGCCAGCAGGTGAACCCCAACGCCGGCAAGCCGCTCAGCGACGAAGAGCGCAAGCACCTGTTCGGCCAGCGTTGAACCAGGACGGCGTCATTCACGCGTGACGTGGATCTACGGGTGGTGGGTGCCGACCCTTGGTCGGCACTCGTCCGCACTGCTATGGGCAGAAGGTCATGCTGCCTTCCCGCACGGGCTTGGTTAGGATGGGGGACGACCGCTCCGCGTCCATCGCGGGGGCGGACCTGCCGTTTGCCGGGACCCTCCATGCGCCACCTGTTCGCTTCGCTCGCCCTCATGCTTGCCACCACAACCGCTGCCCACGCTGAAAAGCTGACCCTGGAAGCCATCACCGGTCCGCTGCCGCTGTCCGGCCCGACCTTGATGAAGCCCAAGGTGGCACCGGACGGATCGCAGGTCAGCTTCCTGCGCGGCAAGGACAGCGACCGAAACCAGCTGGACCTGTGGACCTACGACATCGGTAGCGGCCAGACCCGGCTGCTTGTTGATTCCAAGGTGGTGCTGCCCGGCACCGAGACCCTCAGCGACGAGGAAAAGGCACGCCGCGAGCGCCAGCGCATCGCCGCGATGACCGGCATCGTTGATTACCAGTGGTCGCCGGACGCGCAGCGCCTGCTGTTCCCGCTGGGCGGCGAACTCTACCTGTACGACCTCAAGCAGCAGGGCCAGGCGGCCGTGCGCCAGCTGACCCACGGTGAAGGTTTCGCCACCGACGCCAAGCTGTCGCCCAAGGGCGGTTTCGTCAGCTTCATCCGCGGCCGCAACCTGTGGGTGATCGACCTGGCCAATGGCAAGCAGCTGCAGCTGACCCACGACGGCAGCACCACCATCGGCAACGGCGTGGCCGAGTTCGTCGCCGATGAGGAGATGGATCGCCACACCGGCTACTGGTGGGCGCCGGATGATTCGGCCATTGCCTTTGCCCGCATCGATGAATCGCCGGTGCCGGTACAGAAGCGCTACGAGGTCTATGCCGACCGCACCGACGTGATCGAGCAGCGTTACCCGGCCGCCGGCGACGCCAACGTGCGCGTGCAGCTGGGCGTGATCGCACCGGCCGCCGATGCGCAGCCGCGCTGGGTCGACCTCGGCAGGGAACAGGATATCTACCTGGCCCGCGTCGATTGGCGCGATCCGCAGCACCTGAGTTTCCAGCGCCAGTCGCGTGACCAGAAGCAGCTGGACCTGGTGGAAGTGGCGCTCGACTCCAACCGCCAGCGCGTGCTCGCCCACGAGACCAGCCCGACCTGGGTGCCGCTGCATAACAGCCTGCGCTTCCTGGAAGACGGCAGCGTGCTGTGGTCGTCCGAGCGTACCGGCTTCCAGCACCTGTACCGCATCGACAGCAAGGGCAAGACCACCGCGCTGACCCACGGCAACTGGCCGGTGGACGAACTGCTGGCGGTTGATGAGAAGGCCGGCAAGGCCTACTTCCGCGCCGGCATCGAAACCTCGCGCGAAAGCCAGATCTACGCGGTATCGCTGCAGGGCGGCGAGCCCCAGCGCCTGTCCAAGGCACCGGGCATGCACAGCGCCACGTTCGCCCGCAATGCCAGCGTCTATGTCGACAGCTGGTCCAACAGCACCACGCCGCCGCAGATCGAGCTGTTCCGCGCCAATGGCGAGAAGATCGCTACGCTGGTGGAGAACGACCTGGCCGATCCCAGGCACCCGTATGCGCGCTACCGCGACGCGCAGCGCCCGGTCGAGTTCGGCACGCTGACCGCCGCCGATGGCAAGACCCCACTGAACTACAGCCTGATCAAGCCGGCCGGGTTTGATCCGTCCAAGCGCTACCCGGTGGCGGTGTATGTCTATGGCGGCCCGGCCAGCCAGACCGTCACCGACAGCTGGCCCGGCCGCGGTGATCACCTGTTCAACCAGTACCTGGCCCAGCAGGGCTACGTGGTGTTCTCGCTGGACAACCGCGGCACCCCGCGCCGTGGCCGCGACTTCGGTGGTGCGCTGTACGGGAAGCAGGGCACGGTGGAAGTGACCGACCAGCTGCGCGGCGTGGCCTGGCTCAAGCAGCAGCCGTGGGTGGACCCGGCGCGCATTGGCGTGCAGGGCTGGTCCAACGGCGGTTACATGACCCTGATGCTGCTGGCCAAGGCCTCGAACCAGTACGCCTGCGGCGTGGCCGGTGCGCCGGTGACCGACTGGGGCCTGTACGACAGCCACTACACCGAACGCTACATGGATCTGCCGGCACGCAATGAAGCCGGTTATCGCGAAGCGCGCGTGCTGACCCATATCGACGGCCTGCGCTCGCCGCTGCTGCTGATCCACGGCATGGCCGACGACAACGTGCTGTTCACCAATTCGACCAGCCTGATGAGCGCGCTGCAGAAGCGTGCACAGCCGTTCGAGC
Source organism: Stenotrophomonas sp. CASM101 (assembly GCF_049384845.1). Classification (NCBI taxonomy): domain Bacteria; kingdom Pseudomonadati; phylum Pseudomonadota; class Gammaproteobacteria; order Lysobacterales; family Lysobacteraceae; genus Stenotrophomonas; species Stenotrophomonas sp. CASM101. The sequence goes on from NZ_JBMRFR010000003.1 coordinate 111,592, forward strand.
TGATGACCTACCCGGGTGCCAAGCATGGCCTGTCGGGCGCCGATGCCCTGCATCGCTACCGCGTGGCCGAAGCCTTCCTGGGACGCTGCCTGAAACCCTGATCCGCAACCGGGAAGGAGCCCGCCGATGACCCTGCCACCGCCGATTCCCGCCCATCGCCAGACGTCCACCGGATGGTGGCGCCGCCACTGGCGCTGGGCGATGCCGCTGACGGTGGTGCTGGTGCTGGGTGGCGCCGGTGGCGTGGTGACCTGGAGCCTGTTGCGCTGGAGCGAGGCGGCACGCGAAAGTCCACCGATGCGCGAAGCGTTGCGCCGCGCGGGCTGCAGCATCGAACTGGTGGAAGCCTTCGGCGAGCCGCTGCATATCGAATCGATGCCGCTGGGCAGCATGCAGACCGCCATCAACGGCCAGCGCGACGTTGGCCTGACCGTTGCGCTGGAAGGGCCGCAGGCACGCGGGCGGTTGTTCGTGCAGGGCATCCGTCGTGACGATGTCTGGGACTACCCGGTGATGTACGTGCTGGCCGAAGACAAGCAGACCTTCGACCTGACGGCGCTGGATGATGATGAGGCTGCGCAGGAGTGCGAGCTGCAGGCCTGCCGTGATCGCGGCGAATGCCCGCTGACCGCCGCGTTGTGACCTCCCCGGGTAGGCGACTGCGGGACGTCGACCGGGTAGAGTCGACTGTCAGTCGACTGCTCTTCGGTCAGATAGCGAAACCCCCGCGCTGCGCGCGATAGTCGACTGACAGTCGACTCTACGCCGGCAGGCTTCCGCGGAGCCCCGGCTGCACAACCAGCCGCCATGACTTCCCGCCGATTGTCGCCATCGCCGTGAGCGCGTAGGGTGCGGGCAACCCCGTCCTGGAGTGCACCATGAAGCCGATTGCGTTCGCCGTTGCCCTGGCCCTGACTGCCGCACCGCTGCTGTCTGCGCCACCGGCGCTGGCCGCACCCGCCGCCAAGGCCGCTACCCCGGCCAGCCCGGCCTGGGTTGCCCGCAGCAATGCACTGGCGCAGATCCTGCTTGATGCACAAGGCCCGTTCCAGCCGGAGGAAACCGGCTTCTTCGGCGTTCCCGGCTACGACGACAAGGTCGCAGACCTTGGCCCGGACAACGGCAAGCGCTATCGCGCCGCGATGGCCAAAGCCCGCGATGAACTCAAGGCAAAGCTGGCCACCGAGAAGGATCCCAACGTCCGCCAGGACCTGGAGATCATGATCCACGCCGCCAGCCAGAACATCGAAGGCAGCGAGCTCAACGAGAAATACCTGCTGCCGTGGAGTGATGCGCCGCAGACCGTGTTCAGCGGCCTCAACCTGCTGCTGTCCGACCAGGTGCCGGCCGAGCGCCGGGCCAAGGCGATCGACCGCCTCAAGGCCTATGCCGGCCTGCAGCCGGGCGGCACCGCCTTCACCACGCTGGCCCGCCAGCGCTACGAAGAGCGCCTGAAGGACAGCAGCCTGCTGCAGCCGACCAGGATCGAAGTGCAGCAGTCGCTGGACAACGTCGAGACCTACATCACCGGTATCGAGTCGCTGCTGAAGAAGTACCAGATCGCCGGCACCGATGAAGCAATGAAGGCCCTGGCCGGGCAGATGAAGGACTACGCCGCCTGGACCCGCAAGGAAGTGCTGCCGAAGGCACGCACCGATGCGCGCCTGCCGGCGCCGCTGTACGCCTACCAGCTCAAGCAGGTCGGCATCGACATCGACCCGAAGCTGCTGATGCAGCGCGCGCAGCTGGAGTTCATGGAAACCCGCTCGGCGATGCAGCAGCTGGCGCCGCTGGTGGTGAAGGACAAGGACCTGAAGGTGGCCGACCTGAGCGACCCGGTGGCGGTGATCCGCGCGCTGAAGGCCGACAAGATCGCCGACGACCATCTGGAAGGCCACTACCGCAAGGTGATCGACGCGATCGATCCGCTGATCCGCGAGCATGCCATCGTCGACGTGCCCCAGCGCGCCATGCAGATGCGCCTGGGTTCGGCCGCCGAGAGCGCGGCCAGTCCCGCGCCGCATTTCCTGCCGGCGCCGCTGGTCAACAACACCGGGCAGCAGGGCACCTTCGTGCTGCCGCTGGGCAACCCGGCAGCGGGCCCGGGCGCGCAGTACGACGACTTCAACTTCGGTGCGGCAGCATGGACGCTGAGCGCGCATGAAGGCCGCCCCGGCCACGAGCTCCAGTTCACCGCGATGGTCGAGCGTGGCGTGTCGTTGGCACGCACCATGTTCGCGTTCAATTCGGTGAACGTGGAAGGCTGGGCACTGTATGCCGAGGCCGAGATGGTGCCCTACGAACCGCTGGACGGTCAGATGATCGCCCTGCAGTTCCGCCTGCTGCGCGCCGCGCGCGCGATGCTGGACCCGATGCTCAACCTGGGCCTGACCGACCGCGCCAACGGCGAGCGCGTGCTGATGGAGCAGGTCGGCCTGTCCAAGGCAATGGCCACCCAGGAACTGGATCGCTACATGGTGCGCATGCCGGGCCAGGCCGGCAGCTACTTCTACGGCTACACCCGCATCCTGGAACTGCGCATGCAGACCGAGCTGGCACTGGGTGCGAAGTTCGACCGCCTTGCGTTCAACAACTTCCTGCTCGACCAGGGCCTGCTGCCGCCGGACCAGCTGGCTGATGCGGTGAACAAGACGTTCGTGCCGAAGTACAAGCGCTGAGCATTACGGGTAGTGCCGGCCGCTGGCCGGCATTGTCCCTGGCGCAGGAAGGACTCCTGAGGTTGCCGGCCAGCGGCCGGCACTACCCGCGGTGACGCTGCCGCCTCACCGCTGCGGGGTAATCACCTGTGTCGGCAATCGCGCCGGCGGTGCCGGATTCGGCACCCAGATCGCGACGCCGGCGGCGCGCTTCTGCGTGGTCGGAATACCGATGCCGACGCCGCCACCCACATGCGAGCCGAACGTGCCGGCGCCCACCGACATGCCCACCGGCGAGCCACTGCTGCCCACGCCCATCAGCACCACGCCATTGGCGCCCAGCGCGGCGGCCTCACGCTTCAGGCGTGCCACAGCTGCATCGGTCTGGCCCTGTGTGCCGAAGCCGACGGCGGACGCCGATTCCAGCTGGGCGATTTCCTGGGAACCGGCCGGAGGCGTCGAATAGATCTGCACCAGTGCCGGATCGATGGGTGCGCGGGCGCGGCCCAGCATCACCTTGGAGGTGCTGGCACAGCCGGCGGCGACCAGCAGGATGGCCGCCAACGCGGCCCAACGGATGTTCATGGCACGACCCCTGTAGGACTGGTTGCGATCATCGGCGGGCCACTCTGAATCGGCGCCAACACCCGGGCCAGGGCACGCACGGCAGCACGCTAGCACGCCGGGGGTGACAGCCCCGCCAACGGCAGTAGGCGACGGCAGCGGGAACGTCTATGGTTGGGGCAGGAACCAACTGCGGGAGAGTGGCATGGGCGTGATCAGTCTGTTGTGGGGCGTACTGGCGCTGTTGTGGATGATCCTGGCGCTGATTCCACTGCTCGGCTGGGGCAACTGGTTCCTTATCCCGTTCGCTGCGGTGGGCGCGGTCATCGCCGCGCTGGGCATCCTGTTCACCCACCCGAGCAAGCGTGGCCGGGCCTGGGCCGGCCTGGTCCTGAACGGCATCGTGGTGGTGGTGGGCATCCTCCGCCTCGGCCTGGGTGGTGGCGTCATCTGAGCCTGCGCCCGGGTGCGACAGGGCGTCGCAGGCGCACGGCCGATGGCCGGGCGGGGGCGTACAATGAATGGCTGCGCGAGCCCCCCGCGTGCCTGTGAATCCGCGCCCGGCGCGGCTGCCCCATGATCATCCGACCCCGTCCCCACGGCTGGCAACTGCTGTACATCCTGCGCGGTTCGATCGTCAAAGCGATCGCGCCCAAGGTGCTGGCCATCCTGATCCTGTCCATCGCCGTGGCTGCGGTGGTGGAACTGGCGCCGCCGACCGGCATCGAACGCGTGTCGGTCACGCCGTTCACGCTGCTCGGCTTGGTGCTGTCGATCTTCCTCAGCTTCCGCAACAGCGCCTGCTACGAGCGCTGGTGGGAAGGCCGCAAGCTGTGGGGCCAGCTGGTCTACGAATCGCGTTCGCTGGCCCGCCAGGTGAACCTGCTGCTGGCCGATGACACCGGCCGCCGTCGCCGCATCGCCTACGTCACCACCGCGTTCGCCCACGCCCTGGCCGGGCGCCTGCGTGGGCGCATCGTGGCGCTGATGGCCCTGCCGTGGCTGGACAAACGCCAGCGCGAACAGCTGGGCCAGCGCGAGAACGTGCCCGACGCGCTGCTGGCGATGATCGCCGCCGAACTGGCCCAGGCGCTGCGCAGCGGTGAGCTCGATCCGATCCTCTACACCCAGCTGGAAGAGCGCCTGCACGCGATGTCGTCGATCCAGGCCGGCTGCGAGCGCATCCTCACCACGCCGCTGCCGTTCGCCTACACCCTGCTGCTGCACCGCTGCGCGTGGATGTTCTGCGTGCTGCTGCCGTTCGGCCTGGCCAGTTCGCTGGGCTGGGGCACGCCGGTGCTGTCGGCGGTGCTGGCTTATGCCTTCTTCGGCCTGGACCAGCTGGGCGAAGAAATGGAAGACCCCTTCGGCCTTGAGCCGAACGATCTGCCGCTGGACGCGCTGGTGCGCACGATCGAGATCGACCAGCTCGATGCGCTCGGCGAACGCCCGTTGCCCGAACCCCTGCTGCCGCAGGGCTACCTGTTGCAATAGCCACTCCTCGGAGCCTGCCATGTCCCACCCGCTGTACCGCCCGCGCCGCATGCGCCACGACGAGTTCTCGCGCCGCCTGATGCGCGAGAACACGCTGACCACCGACGACCTGATCTACCCGGTGTTCGTGCACGAACTGGCCGGCCGCACCGCAGTGCCGTCGATGCCGGGCGTGGAGCGGCTGTCGATCGAAGAACTGCTGAAGGTTGCCGAAGAGGCGCTGGAGCTGGGCATCCCGGTGATCGACCTGTTCCCGGTGATCGACCCGTCGCTGAAGTCGCTGGACGCATCGGCCGCCTGGGCCGAGGACGGCCTGGCCCAGCGTGCGATCCGCGCGCTGAAGTCGCGCTTCCCGGAGCTGGGCGTGATGACCGACGTGGCGCTGGACCCGTACACCACCCACGGCCAGGACGGCATCATCGATGACAAGGGCTACGTGCTGAACGACATCACCGTGGAAGCGCTGGTCAAGCAGTCGGTGTCGCACGCCGAAGCCGGGGTCGACATCGTCTCGCCGTCGGACATGATGGACGGCCGCATCGGCGCGATCCGCCGTGCGCTGGATGCCGACAACCACATCAACGTGCGCATCATGGCCTACTCGGCCAAGTACGCCTCGGCGTTCTACGGCCCGTTCCGTGATGCGGTGGGTAGCGCGGCCAGCCTCGGCAAGGCCGACAAGAAGACCTACCAGATGGACCCGGCCAACGGCGACGAGGCCCTGCGCGAGATCGCGCTGGACCTGGAAGAGGGCGCCGACATGGTGATGGTCAAGCCGGGCATGCCGTACCTGGACCTGGTGCGCCGGGTGAAGGAGACATTCGGTGTGCCGACCTTCGCCTATCAGGTGAGTGGCGAGTACGCGATGATGAAGGCCGCCTTCGCCAACGGCTGGCTGGACGAACGCGCCTGCGTGCTGGAGTCGCTGCTGGGCTTCAAGCGGGCCGGCGCCGACGGCGTACTGACCTATTTCGCGCCGCAGGTGGCGCGATGGCTGCGCGAGCGCTGACAATAGCGACACGATAGACGGAGGACTGCGATGGCACCCGAACTGGGATGGATGCAATGGCTGATCTGGGGCACCGGAACACTGGTGTTCGGCGCCATCATCGTCGGTGTCTTCATCGCCGCCTGGCGGGCCGGCAAGCGCCCGCCGGAGCAGCTCTCCGCTGCCCGCCACGTGGCCCGAGAGCAGGCGCTGCCGGACAGCGTGCAGGCCGAGCTGGCCGCGTTGAACCAGCGCAAGGACAACGGCCAGCTGAGTGAGCTGGAGTACGAGCAGCAGCGCGCCAAGGTGTTGTCTCGCTGACGGGGCGTTTCATCCACGCATGGCGTGGATCTACTGGTAGTCGCCAACCTTGGTTGGCGCTTTCACGTATGCCAACCAAGGTTGGCATCTACCAAACGGCTATCCACGCATGGCGTGGATCTACCGCGCGCACCCGGCCACCGCCGCCATCTTCGGCACCGCCAAGCGGTACACGTCCACGCCACCGGCGCGCGGCGCCTTCGCCGCGCTGCTGGCGACCAGCATCTCGCCTGGCTTGGCGTTGTCGATCACCGGCGCGCCGGTCCAGCCGCCGGTCTGGTTGAACGACAGTCCCAACGGCTGCAGGGCCGCGCCACTCCACGCGCAGCCGCTGCTCCACACCTGTGCGGTCGTGCCGCTGCCGCGGCTGAACACCACCGCGCCGTCGTTGCCCAGCCAGTCGCCGTCGGTCTCGTCGTCGCCGCTGTTCAAGGCGGTCAGTGCGGTTGCCGGGCCACGCACGCCCTGCGCGTCCAGCGTCGCCACGAGCAGGTCCCAGCCGGCACCACGCCCCTGCTGGCGGGCGAACAACAGCCGCTTGCCATCCACGCTCAGGGCTGGTCCGCGCTCTTCGCGGCGGTCACCGTCGCCCGCCAAAGGCTGCGCCTTGCCCAGCTGGCCATCGGCGGAGAGTGCGGCGCGGTACAGCGCCAGCCTGCCCTCGCGGCCGGCCGCGAACAGCAGCCAGCGGCCGTCACGGCTGAAGTAGGGATCACGGACCTCACCGGCCACGCCTACCGGCAGGGCCTGCGCCTGCTGCCAGCGGCCGCCGACCACGCGCGCCTCCCACAGGCCCCAGCCAGCCTCACCGCGGCGGGCAAAGACGATGCGCTGGCCATCGGGACTGATCGTGGCGCGGCCCTCGTCGGCACGGGTGGAGACCACGCCCATGCCTTCGATGCCGTACTCGTTCAACGCCATCGCCACGGGGGCAGAGAGTAGACTGGCGGCAAGCACCAGCAGGGGCGGGGTGATGCGCATCATCCGGGTCCATGCACGAAAGAGCATCAGTCTAGCCAGCTTGAGGATTCCATGACCGACCGTTACGCCGTCTTCGGACACCCCGTTGCCCACTCGAAGTCGCCGCAGATCCACGCGACGTTCGGTCGCCAGGAAGGCATCAGCATCGACTACCGTGCAATCGACCTGGCCCCTGATGCGTTCCTGGCCGGCCTGGAAGCCTTCGCCGCCGAAGGCGGTGTCGGTGCAAACGTCACCTCGCCGCACAAGGAAGCCGCGTTCTCGGTGTGCACCACCCTGACCGCGCGCGCGCGCCGCGCCGGCTCGGTCAACACGCTGCTGCGCAAGGGCGACCGCTGGCACGGCGATACCACCGATGGCATCGGCCTGGTGCGTGACCTGACCGACCGCCATGGCCTGGACCTGCGTGGCCGCCGCGTGCTGCTGATCGGCGCCGGCGGTTCCGCGCGCAGCGTCGCGCCGGCGCTGCTCGATGCCGGCATCACCGAGCTGGTGGTGGTCAACCGCACACCGGAACGCGCCGATGAACTGATCGACGCGATGGGCGAACCGGGCCGCGCGATCAGCCGCTACTGGGAAGACCTGCGTGACCTGGGTGACTTCGAGCTGATCGTCAATGCCACCTCGGCCGGCCGCGACCGCGACGTCGAGTTCAAGCTGCCGCTGTCGCTGGTCAACTCGATGACCACCGCCGTCGACCTCAACTACGGCGAGGCTGCCATCGCCTTCCTGGCCTGGGCACGCGCGTCCAACTGTCGCAATACCGTGGATGGGCTGGGCATGCTGGTCGAACAGGCCGCCGAGAGCTTCCTGCAGTGGCATGGCGTGCGCCCGCAGACCGATGAGGTCTACCAGTCGCTGCGCCAGGGCTCGGCCGTGCTGGCCGGCGAGGACTGATCGATGGACGGCACAACCCTGCTGGTGACCGTGCTGAGCATGGTGGGCGTGCGCCTGCCGGTGCTGATCGCGCTGTGCATCGGCCTGGTCTGGGTGGTCGGCGCGCCGCGCGATGCCACCCGCACCGGCGCCCTGGCCGGCCTGCTGCTGTTGCTGCTGTCCAGTCTCGGCGGCCTGGCAGCGGGCATCCTGCCGATGTGGCTGGTCAGCAGCGGCAACTTCGGCGCCGTGTCGGGCATCGGCACCATCCTCGGCGTGCTGCACTTCGCGCTGGCAATGGTTGAGGCCATCGGCGTGGTGCTGCTGGTGTGGGCGCTGGTGCGCCTGCTGCGGCTGCGTGGCAACGTGGTGCAGTGACCTCCCGGTGACGGCCCTGGTCTGTCCCCAGCAGCGTCCGGCGTGTTCATCCGGCCGCCGGGTGTCGTCGCTGGCTTGTTCAGGCAGGCAGCGGCGGCGGTCGTGGCCGGCCATGCGACAATGACCGGCCTGATCCAGCTACGGTAGTTCCCGGCGTGACCGAAACCGTCGCCGCTCCGCGCATGCTCGATGACGCCTTGAAGGACGCGATCCGCAAGGCGTACACCACGCTGCAGGCCAATACCCCCGGCTTCTCCACCCGCCGATCGCAGAGCCAGATGATCGGCGTGGTGTCGCGTGCGCTGTCGAAAAGTGGCGGCGTCGGCGTGGTCGAGGCGCCCACCGGCGTCGGCAAGAGCCTGGGCTACCTCACCGCAGGCGTGCCGATCGCGCTGGCCACCAGGAAGAAGCTGGTGATCAGCACCGGCACCGTGGCGCTGCAGTCGCAGCTGGTCGAGCGCGACATTCCCAACTTCCTCAAGGCCACCGGCCTGGAGGCGACCGTGGCGCTGGCCAAGGGCCGTACCCGCTACCTGTGCACGCGCAATGCCGCCGAGGCGCAGGGCGAGGGCTCGCAGGGCGGCATGTTCGAGGATGACGCGCCGCTGTTCGACCGGCCGCTGGCGCCGATCGAGATGGACATCGCCAAGCGCCTGACCGACGCCTTCACCGGCGGCAGCTGGGACGGCGATATCGACAATGCGCCGGAGACCATCAGCCCCGGCCTGCGCAGCCGCATCACCACGCCGGCTTCGGGCTGCGCCGGGCGCCGTTGTGCGTATTCGGCGCAGTGCGCGGTGCTGCGCTCGCGCAATACCGTGCGCGATGCGCAGATCGTGGTCACCAACCACGCGCTGCTGCTGTCGGCGCTGTCGATCGGTGACAGCGACAATGGCCAGCCACTGATCGCGCCGCCGTCGGACATGCTGCTGGTGCTGGACGAAGGCCATCACATCGGCAACGTGGCCATCGACCAGGGTGCGGCCAGCCTGGCGCTGGATGAAATGGCCAAGCGCACCGGCCGCCTGCAGATCCTGATTGCCGGTGCCTACCGCGCAGTCGACAAGGACCGGCTCGGCAACCTGCTGCCTAACGAAGCCATCGAGGTCGCCAGCAACGTGGCCAAGCAGCTGCGCGCGTTCCGTGACCACATCGAGCGGGTGTGGATGCCGGCGCCGGCCGACGAGGAACCAATGTGGCGCGCGGCCAACGGGCGCCTGCCCGAGGCCTGGCGTGAGCCGATCGAGGCGCTGGCCGACGATACCCGCAGTCTCTACAACTGGGCGCATGCCGCCACCGCGCAGGTGGCCAAGGGCAAGCCGGACGATGCCGCACGCGAGCGCCTGCAGCGCAATCTGGGCATGGCGCTGGAGATGATCGAGCAGCAGTACAACCTGTGGCAGGCGTGGCGCCGCGAGGACAAGGACGGCGCGCCGCCGATGGCGCGCTGGGTCACCGCCACCCGCGACGGCGACCTGGTGCTGCACGGCTCGCCGGTGTCGGCCGCGCACGTGCTGCGCAAGCTGCTGTGGGATGAAGTGGACTCGGTGGTGATGACCTCGGCGACGCTGACCGGCGGTGGCGATTTCCAGTCGCTGGCGATCGACAACGGCATTCCGGAAGAGGCCGAGATGGTCTCGCTGTCGTCGCCGTTCGACCTGCCCAACCAGGCCGAGCTGATCGTGCCGAAGTTTCCGGTCACCCCCGACGATCGCGAAGGCCATCCCCGCGAAGTGGCGCGCTACCTGGACACCGAGCTGGACTGGGCCAAGGGTTCGATGGTGCTGTTCACCTCGCGCTGGAAGATGGAGAAGGTGGTGGGGCTGATGTCGGCCGCGCGCCGCAAGCAGGTGCTGGTGCAGGGCGAGATGTCCAAGACCCGGCTGATCGACGAGCACCTGCGCCGCGTGGCCGCAGGCGAGGGTTCGGTGCTGTTCGGACTGAACTCGTTCGGTGAAGGCCTCGACCTGCCCGGCGAAGCCTGCACCACGGTAGTGATCACCCAGGTGCCGTTCGCGGTGCCGACCGACCCGCAGACCGCCACCCTCAGCGAGTGGTTCGAAGGGCGTGGGCTGAATGCCTTCAACCTGATCGCCATTCCGCACGCGCTGCGCACGCTGACCCAGTTCGCCGGCCGCCTGATCCGCACCTCCACCGACACCGGCCGCGTGATCATCCTCGATTCGCGGCTGCTGACCCGCCGCTACGGCAAGCGCATCATCGACGCGCTGCCGCCGTTCAAGCGCGTGATCGGCTGACCCGCGGGTTCTGCCAGCTGATGGTTTCCTGAGTTTCCGCGCAAATTGTGGGAGATGTTCAGAGGCTTTTGTCAATCGAATTGAACGTCATGTTCAACTTAAATAATCCATGGAAATTCGAGAGCATTGTGTACGTATTTATAATGCTCAGGATGAAGAGGAAAGCTGTCGCGGTCACCAGGGCGGCGTGGTTGAATTTGCTAATGAGAACTGATGCTACGGTTGATGTCGCGAAAACTAGAGTGGCGTAGCTCATTGCGTGAATATATGGTCTTAGAATCCTCCTCCTCTCCATCCATACAAGAAATTTTGTTTCCGACTTCCCGTAAAGTGTGCAGGTTGCAGTGATTGCAGCTGCCAGCATTACGATGAGAAACAATGTTGTAAAGTTTGAGGATAACTGAATTGTCAATTTCTGGATGGATTCCCAGCCGAGGGTGATTGCTCCAAAAGTTAGTGTTAGTAAGCTAAGGATAACTTCGACAGCGTAGGACCATGCAAGCGTAATTTTACGTTTCATTTGGTTGGTCCTTGGGGTGAATTTTGTCTATTTCTGCAATAATCGCAATTAATGTCGCCTTTGCCTCTTTTGTCTTTGCTGTTGCATGCATGCCGCGAACGAATTCTCGCAACATTGGAATTGATCCTCTTGCTGCATTTGACCCGGAAAGTACTTTGTCAAAAGAGCCATCGCGAATTCCTTCCATCTGAACTTCGCCGCTCTTATAGCCCTGCGCGGCCAGGACTGCGGTTGCAAACGGCCTGGATGTTTCTGACTTAGAAATCCCTCGGCTGTTCTTCATGTCTTGTGTGTATTCCCTGATGTCTCCATCGACGAGCTCTTCATATATCATCTTGGTATATCTTGTCAGCTCTGGGTTTGGAATTCTTAGTGTAACTTTAAGTCGGGTAAGTACATCGAAGGAGCGGAATAGACCCAATATGCCGTTCTCCTCCGGAACTGGCTCCAGTGACACTCCAGTCGATTTCCCAATAGAGATTGCAGCTCGCTGCAATATTTTCTCGATGAAGTCTTTCCACGCCGTTGGAGCGAGATCGCCGGTGTGCTCTACAGCGACGAGATGGCGACTGAGGTCGAAAAATATGCTCATCGTCGAAGCAAGTGGAGGGAACGAGGATGACGTTCCAGTGGCGATGCCATCATCCATGACAATCAGGCCGTCTTTACTAATAACGCTCCTGGCGAGTAAAACTGAACATAGGTGTCGCCTTCTTTCGGGAACTTGATATTCCGAGAAGTAGCGGATACTCCATTTGAACTCAGCACTCTTAGTTTCTTGCGTTACGTCATGCTCTGGTGCGCATGCAGCTTCTAGCAATTCCACGATGCCTTCGTCGGACCTTATTACCGCCGTGCGGCCGACCATGAAAAGATCATCCATGTCGACCAAGTTGAGTCTGTAAAGGTCAAAAGAAAATTTCCTTGCCAAAGGCGGCTCCTGCTTGCGGGGTTGTTTTTAGCGCGGGTTGGTTGCGTCATTGCACTCCGAAGTATCGTTAATCATTGCGCTGGGTCAAGGGTCCATGAAAGTCAAAATATTGACTGCTCATAAGGACGAAGTTTGATGCGACACAAGACCCTGTGCCTCCACAGTGGTGCACTCTAGCGTCGTGACGCAATTGGCCAGTTCCCGTTTCAACTTTTAGAGTGCGTATGTCGCCATTGAACCGAAAAGTGACCGCATACCGTGCTCTTCTATGTGCAATTGGCCGACGACTTAACACCTGCCGAAAGCATTGCGCCGCAAAGAATCTGCATCGTCCGCCACCTCTATCGGTGGCGCTGCTGTCTTCCTGCACGGAGCACTGCCATGAGCGCAACGAAGCTCCCTGGTTTGAACACGCAACACGATCCTGCCAACACCGATGACGAGGATGACCATGTACCCGATCCCAATAGCTTCATCGCCATGCTGCACCGCATTGGTGCCGGTGCAGGTGTCGACGGTCGGCCATGGCCCGAGCGCAATCTGTCGATCGGGCGCGGCATCGAACTAGCCGATGCGGACTGCGCGCTGGTCGGCTTGCGCACCGTGGCCGAGATGGCGCCGGCTGGCGAGCGTGCCCGTCAGAACGGCGCGTCGCGCGAGGGGCCGGGAGAGCGGTCGATGGAGGGGCTGCAGATGGCGGTCTTTGCATTGACCGTGATGGCGACTGAGCGGGTGCAGGGCCGCCGCTAGATGCGCGCTGTCGGAGTCAGAGCCCTTCCTGCGGAAGGGATCCGACCCCACGGCAATTCAATCGCCGAGCAGCGCGGTGTTGCGCACCGCGCCTTTGTCGGCGCTGGTGGCGAGCAGGGCGTAGGCCTTCAACGCGCTGGTGACCTTGCGCGGGCGCGGCGCACGCGGTTTCCAGCCGCGTGCATCAGCGTCGGCGCGGCGCTGGGCCAGCGTGGCCTCATCCAGCAGCAGATCGATGCGGCGGGCCGGGATGTCGATGCGGATGCGGTCGCCGTTCTCCACCAGACCGATGACACCGCCACTGGCCGCTTCCGGCGAGACGTGGCCGATCGACAGGCCCGAGGTGCCGCCGGAGAAGCGGCCGTCGGTGAGCAGCGCACACTGCTTGCCCAGTCCCTTCGATTTCAGGTAGCTGGTCGGGTACAGCATCTCCTGCATGCCCGGGCCACCCTTCGGCCCTTCGTAGCGGATCACCACCACCTCGCCGGGTTGCACTTCGTCCGCGAGGATGCCGGCCACGGCGGCGTCCTGGCTTTCATAGACACGCGCGGGGCCTTCGAACACATGGATCGATTCGTCCACGCCGGCGGTTTTCACCACGCAGCCATCGACAGCCAGGTTGCCGCGCAGCACCGCGAGGCCGCCCTCCAGCGAATACGCATGTTGCAGCGAACGGATGCAGCCCCCGGCGCGGTCCAGGTCCAGCGTCGGCCAGCGCGTGGCCTGGCTGAAGGCCTCCTGGGTGGGAATGCCGGCTGGGCCGGCCTTGAAGAAGGTGTGCAGGGTGTCGTTGTCACTGCGCACCACGTCCCAGCGTTCCAGTGCGTCGGCCAGGCTGGCGCTGTGCACGGTGGGCACCGTGGCATCGAGCAGGCCGGCGCGATCCAGCTCACCGAGGATGCCGAACACGCCGCCGGCGCGGTGCACGTCCTCGATGTGGTACTTCGGTGTGTTCGGCGCCACCTTGCACAGCTGCGGGACGCGTCGCGACAGCGCGTCGATGTGGGTCAGGTCGAAGTCAACCTCCGCTTCCTGCGCTGCGGCCAGCAGGTGCAGGATGGTGTTGGTGGAGCCGCCCATGGCGATGTCCAGGGTCATCGCGTTGGCGAACGCGGCCTGGGTGGCGATCCCGCGCGGCAGCGCGCTCGGGTCTTCGCCGCCGTACCAGCGATGGCAGAGCTCGACGATCAGCCGGCCAGCGCGGCGGAACAGCGCCTCGCGGTCGGCATGGGTGGCCAGCGTAGTGCCGTTGCCGGGCAGCGACAGGCCCAGCGCTTCGGTCAGGCAGTTCATCGAGTTGGCGGTGAACATGCCCGAGCAGGAGCCGCAGGTGGGACAGGCGCTGCGCTCGAACGCGGCCACCTTCTCGTCGGAGGCGCTGTCATCGGCGGCCACCACCATCGCGTCGACCAGGTCCAGCTTGTGCTCGGACAGCCTGGTCTTGCCCGCTTCCATCGGCCCGCCGGAGACGAACACCACCGGGATGTTCAGGCGCAGCGCGGCCATCAGCATGCCAGGGGTGATCTTGTCACAGTTGCTGATGCACACCAGCGCGTCGGCGCAGTGCGCGTTGACCATGTACTCCACGGCGTCGGCGATGATCTCGCGGCTGGGCAGCGAGTACAGCATGCCGTCGTGGCCCATCGCGATGCCGTCGTCCACGGCGATGGTGTTGAATTCCTTGGCGACACCGCCGACCTGTTCGATCTGATGCGCGACCAGCTGGCCAAGATCCTTCAGGTGCACGTGGCCGGGCACGAACTGGGTGAAGGAGTTGGCGATGGCGATGATCGGCTTGTGGAAGTCGCCGTCTTTCATGCCGGTGGCACGCCACAGGGCGCGGGCGCCGGCCATGTTGCGGCCGGCGGTGGAGGTGCGGGAACGGTACTCGGGCATGGCTGGCGGAACGGGCGGGCCGTACGACGTGGGGGGCAGCCGATCATGGCCAATTTTTTCGGTTGCTGCTGCAACCACCGGGGAGAGAGCAGCAGGGCTGCGCCCTGCACCCGGGGTAGTGCCGGCCGCTGGCCGGCAACCTCAACAGCAACAGCTGGGCTATCCGTGGGATGGCGGGGTGGGTCCGGCTGCGGGGGACGGCGCAAGTACGTCCATGTAGCCTCGGTCGCGCCATCCATGGCGCTCACGCCCCCGCAACCGGACCCACCCCGCCTTCGACAGTTTCCTGCGATCTGACGGGGTCGGATCCCGTTGCTGCGCGACGGGCTCTGACCCCCGATTCCTGATTGGAACGACGAAAATGAAATTCCGTTCATCTTTCCCACTTTGCCGATTCCGGTTGCTGGCCCGGATTTGGCATCATTGGGGCATTGATCCGTCGACAGGGCATGAGGCCATGAAACGTTCCCGCACCACCGCGCTGCTGCTGATGAGCGCTGCGCCGCTGCTGTTCACCGCCTGCCAGAAGGAGCCGGAGGTGAAGGTGCAGGAAGGCCTGTACACCTCGGTCGAGGCCTGCACCGAGGCCACCGGTGATCCGTCGTCGTGCCGCAATGCCTTTGCCGAAGCGCAGAAGCAGGCCGCCGATGCGGCGCCGAAGTACGCCAGCAAGGAAGCCTGCGAGAAGGATTACAAGCCGGAGCAGTGCGTGCAGCAGCACACCTCGGCCGGCACCTCGTTCATCGGCCCGATGATGATGGGCTTCTTCATGTCGCAGATGCTGAGCAACCGCGGCGGCCTCGCCCCGCAGGCGCCGGCGTCGGCACCGGCATACCAGGACAAGAACGCTGGCTGGGCGCGCCCGGCACCGGGCGGCACCGGTGGCCTGAACACCGCCAGCGGCATCGGCGCCGGCAAGGCCGGTCTGGCACCGGTCACCAGCGAACCGAACCGTGCGGTCACTGCCAGCCGTGGTGGCTTCGGCAACACCAGCGCACGCCGCAGCACCAGCGGCAGCTACGGCGGCTGATCGACCCATGCAGCGCATCCGGATTGCCGAGCGTGCCCAGTGGCGGGCACGCGCGGAGGAAGCGGGTTTCCGTTTCCATACCATCGATGGCCAGCCCTACTGGGATGAAAGCGCGTACTACGCGTTCACCCTGCGCCAGATCGAACAGGACATCGAAGACCCCAGCGCCGAGCTGCACCAGATGGCGCTGGACCTGGTGGGCGATGTCATCGCCAGTGAACGGTTGATGGACCAGCTGGCGATTCCGTCGCACTACCGCGACTGGATCGCCGACAGCTGGCGCCAGCGCCAGCCACACCTGTACGGGCGCCTGGACCTGGCCTACGACGGTACCGGCCCGGCCAAGCTGTACGAACTGAACTACGACACGCCGACCTCGCTGTTCGAGGCCAGCTTCTTCCAGTGGCAGTGGCTGGAAGACCAGCGCAACGCCGGTCGCCTGCCGCAGCACGCCGACCAGTTCAATGCGATCCACGAGGCGCTGGTCGAGCGTTTCGGCGAACTGGCTTCACAGCTGCCGCCGCCGCTGTATTTCAGCGCGGTGGGCAGTTCCGAAGAAGACCGTGGCACCGTCGATTACCTGCGCGACTGCGCTTCGCAGGCCGGCCTGCATGGCCAGGCCATCGCCGTCGAGGACATCGGTCTGTCCGAGGACGGCCGCTTCACCGCGCTGGATGATTCGGTGATCGGTACGCTGTTCAAGCTGTATCCGCTGGAAGACCTGATGGCCGAGGAATTCGGCCGCGCGCTGCCCGGCTCGGGCGTGCAGCTGCTGGAACCGGCCTGGAAGGCAGTATTGAGCAACAAGGGCATCCTGCCGCTGTTGTGGCAACGCAACGTGGGCCATCCGAATCTGCTGGAAGCGCACTTCGATGACGGCAGTGCACTGGCCTCGGGCTGGGTGCGCAAGCCGCTGTTCTCGCGCGAAGGCGCGAACATCGAGATGCACCTGGCCGATGGCAGCACCCAGCGCAGCGACGGTCCCTACGATGGCCCGGCGATCATCCAGCGCGCACATCCGCTGACCCGCTTCGAAGGCGGCTACCCGCTGATCGGCAGCTGGGTGATCGGTGACCACGCCTGCGGCATCGGCATCCGCGAGGACGACAGCGCGATCACCCGCGACAGTGCGCGGTTCGTGCCGCACGCGATCGTCGACGAGGCGCCGACGCGGATCTACGTCTGATGACGGTGCGGCGTTGGCCTGGCCGGCATGGACGTGCCACGCCCGCGCCGGGCCGGCATTTCGATGACGGGCGCAGCCTGCAGGCCTTCGCGGACCGCGTCGCGGTGCGTTGCCACCGCTGCGATGCCCCCGGTTGGGTGATCGCCCGCTGGGAACCCTATCGATGGACCGCGCGTTTCCGCTGCACCGGCTGCAGTTCTGCGTTGGATAGTGGTGACTGGGTCGGTGCGGTCTACATGCTGGGCCGCCAACCTTGTGGATTCTGTGGGTATCAGTGGCTGCATGTGCGTCGCCGGGCTCCCGCGGGAGTGCCTGCACCGGCGTGCTTCGCTGCTCAATGTGCGCAATGTGATCGCAGTACCGATGTTTCGGTCGCGGTGCGTCCGTTGCGTGACGCCGAGCCTGCCGATCCGCACTTCGGATTGCCGCTGCGCCTGGTCGAACCGACCCGCGCGGGCCTGCTCTGGGCCTATAACGCTGAACATCTGCAGGCACTGCACGAATACGCGGGCGCGACGTTGCGCGAAAGCCGCGGCCATCACCGATCCATGTTCTCGCGCCTGCCGCAGTGGATGAAGCTGGCCCGCAACCGGGCGCTGCTGCAGCGTGCGGTGGAGCGGTTGCAGCGGCGCTTGCTGCAGGGGTAGGTAGTGCCGGCCGCTGGCCGACAGCCGAGCAAGGGCTCGGCGCTACAGACAACCCGATTCGTGTAGAGCCGAGCCTACGCTCGGCTCAGAGCAACCCTTCGCGCTTCACCGCCAGGTAGCGCTCCACCAGCGCGCCGGGCAGGGCGTCGGCGGTCACGTCCAGCACCATCACCTTCTCGCTGCGCAGTGCCTCGTGCGCCTTCGCGCGCTGCTGCAGGTACAGCGC
The DNA here is from genome assembly GCF_049384845.1 of Stenotrophomonas sp. CASM101. Lineage (NCBI taxonomy): Bacteria > Pseudomonadati > Pseudomonadota > Gammaproteobacteria > Lysobacterales > Lysobacteraceae > Stenotrophomonas > Stenotrophomonas sp. CASM101. The sequence goes on from NZ_JBMRFR010000003.1 coordinate 129,295, forward strand.
GGCGGCACCGGCCTGGGTGGCGTCTTCCAGGGTCTGCACGTCACCCTCCAGCGCGCCATCCAGCTCGCGCTCGCGCAGGCTGGCCACGCATACCAGGTGGCGCCGCTGCAGCAGGCGCACCGCCGCCAGCAGGTCTTCGATGTCCTCGTCGCGCACATTGCTGACCAGCATCACCAGCGCACGCCGGCGCTGGCGCAGCGATACTTCGGTGGCCGCAGCCAGGTAGTCGGTGGCCACCGCGCGCGGCTGCAGGTCGTAGCTGGCGCGCAGCAGGTGCTCGACCGTGCCCATGCCGCGCTGTGGTGCTACCCAGCGGCGTTCGCCCCCGGCAGCGTACAGGCCGGCGGCATCACCCTGGCGCAGCGCCAGGTAGGCCACCACCAGCGAGGCATTCAAGGCATGGTCGAAGTGCGAGAGTCCGCCTTCGCTGGCCAGCATGCGTCGGCCACTGTCGAGCATCAGCAGCAACTGCTGGTTCTTCTCGTCCTGGTACTCGCGCGAGATCAGCTTGCGCGCACGTGCGGTGGCCTTCCAGTCCAGCTGGCGCAGGCTGTCGCCGATGCGGTACTCGCGCATCTGGTGGAAGTCGGTGCCTTCGCCACGGCGGCGCTTCACGTGCGCACCGACCAGCCGCGAGGCCTGGTCGGCACTGAACAATGCGAAGCGGGTGAGCGGCACGAAGTTCGGATAGACCCGCACCTCCAGCGCCGGCGGCAGCGTGCGTTGCTGCCACCACAGGCGCCACGGCGAGCGCATGCGCAGGTGCACCCCCTCGAAGCGGAAGTGCCCACGCTGCAGCGGCTGCAGGTGGTAGTGCAGGGTGGACGCCGTACCGGCCTGCAGGCTCACGCGCTGCGGCAGCGCTTCCAGCGGCCAGCCGCCGGGCACCAGGTCGAACACCTGCACCGTCATCGATTGCTCGGCCTGCACACGCAACGCCGCCTCGCGGCGCACGCCCAGTGCCAGCGCTTCGGGCAGCTCGCGCTGCACCTGCGGCGACGGACGCCGCCACTGCCGCCACAGGTCCCACAGGGCGGGCAACGCGATGGCCACGGCCGCCAGTGCCCAGCTCCAGCGCGGCAGCCATCCGCCCAGCACCAGCCCGCCCAGAGCGGCCCAGGCCAGCAGCAGCGCCAGCAGCAGCGGAGCCGGCCTCATCGGCGCGGCGCTTCCACCTTGGCCAGCAGTGCACCCAGCACATCGTCGGCGTCCTGGCCTTCGATCTGCAGTTCCGGGGCCAGCGCGATGCGGTGCCGCAGCGCCGGGCGGGCGATGTCGCGCACGTCGTCCGGCGTGACGAAGTCGCGGCCGGCCAGCACCGCCTGTGCGCGCGAGGCACGCACCAGCGCGATGCTGCCGCGCGGACCGGCGCCGACGGCGATGCCCGGCCACTGCCGGGTGGCGGCGACGATGCGCACCGCGTAGTCGATCACCTCGTCATCGACGGTGATCGCCGCAGTGGCACGCTGCAGTTCCAGCAGCTCGCCGGCACCGAGCACACGCGGCACCTGGCTCAGGTCGAAATCGCTGGCAGCGCGGCCGCTGGTGATCGCGGTCACCATGCGCTTCTCGTCCTCCAGCTGGGGGTAGTCGATCAGCACCTTCAGCAGGAAGCGGTCCAGCTGTGCTTCCGGCAGCGGGTAGGTGCCTTCCTGCTCCAGCGGGTTCTGCGTGGCCAGCGCCATGAAGGGCGGCGCCAGGGTGAAGGCCTTGCCCTCAATGGTCACCTGGCCTTCCTGCATTACTTCCAGCAGGGCCGACTGGGTCTTGGCCGGGGCACGGTTGATCTCGTCGGCCAGCAGCAGGTTGGTGAACACCGGGCCGCGGCGGATCTTGAAGCTCTCGCTCTTCGGGTCGTACACCGCGTGGCCACTGACGTCGCTGGGCATCAGGTCGGGGGTGAACTGCACGCGCCCGTAGTCCAGCTCCAGGGCCTGTGCCAGTGCACGCACCAGCAGGGTCTTGCCCAGCCCGGGCACGCCCTCGATCAGCACGTGGCCACCGGCCAGCAGCGCCACCAGGATCTGGTCCAGTACATCGGCCTGGCCGATGAAGGCGTGTCCAACGGCGGTGCGGATGGCATCGACGCGTTCGATCAGGCGGGCGTTGGCGGCCGCCGGCAGCTCGGGGACTTCGGTCATAGCAGGGATCTCATCTGGAGCAGCAAGCGGATACGCTCGCGCAGGGCGGAGGAATCGTGCGGCGGAGGTGGCGTCAGTGCGGCGGCAACACGGCCTTGCGGCCACTTCAGCAGTTCGGCGATGGCCTGTTCGCGTGGCGCACCATCCAGTGCGGCAGCCACCGGTGCGCGCAGGCGCAGGCGGTGCACGAACAGGGCGAGAACGGCCTCGTACAGGCGCGTACCGTGGCCGAAACGCAGCAGCAATTCACCACTGGCGTGCACGTGTTCCAGCAGCGAACGGCGTTCCAGTACCGGTGACGGCAGCAGGCTGCCGAAGCGTTGCGAGCGGGCCCACAACCAGCCCAGCAGGGCCAGCAGCAGCGGCGCCCACAGCGGCCAGCCCTGGTAGAACAGGCGCGACCACAGCGACGGTGGACGGCTGGCATAGATCAGCCAGACCGCACCCTTGCCGTAGTTCGGATCGAGCAGATAGCGGGTCAGGTCGCGGTGAGCCTTGTCGTGCAGGCCATCGCTGGCACCGCCGGCGGCCGCGGCCAGGCGCGCGGCAGGCGAGTCGACATCACCGCGCAGGAACTCCATGTCCGCCAGCACGCTCACTTTGCCCTGGCCATGGCGCAGGCGCGCGAACACCAGGTCACGGTCACCGCCCCAGCGGCGTTCGGCCTGCGCATTGGCGGCAAAACCCAGGGTGAAGCGGCGGCCAGCACAGAATTCAACGTGGCCAGGATCGTCGTCGACATGGAACGGCTGGCAATCGCTGCGCTGGAACAGGCTGTCCACGCCCAGCCGGTCCAGCAGGGGGCCCTGCGTGCTGCCGGCATCGTCCTCGACCGGCGGCGGTGTACGTACAAGCAGGTGGCCGCCACGGTCGACCCAGTCCAGCAGCGCGCTGGCAACGGGCGCCGGCAGTTCGCTGCTGTCCTGCAGCACCACCACCGTGTCGTGCGGACCCAGCGCCATCTGCTGCAGGTCCAGCCGCGGCCGCGAGTGCACGGCGATGCCATCAGCGCGCAGGGCCTGGCCGAGCACGTACAGCGGGTTGTAGGCCGCCTCGCCCCGTGGCGGCAGCCGGATGGTCTCGGTTACCCGCTCGTGCGTGCGCAGGTAGAGGATCGCCAGCGGTACGCCGAGCAGCACCAATGCACCGAGCAGCAGCGACCAGAACAGGCGCGGACTCATGCCTGCCACCCGTACTGCTGGCGCAGGGCATCGGCCATCGCATCGAAATCGGCGCGGCTGGGCAGGCGGCCACCGTAGGCGGCGTACTGCCACATGCGCACGATGCGCGCGAACAGGTCACGGTCGCTGGCCTCGGGCATGCGCCGCGACGCGCGCAGGCATTGCGCTTCGGTGGCACCGGGTGGAAGCGCGATACCGCTGCGCTCGCCCACCGTGCGCACGCTGGCGCGGTACAGAAGGGCCAGCGCCTGCCGCGGCCGGCCCTGGTCCCAGAGCAGGCCGGCCTGGGTGGCCACGTCCGGCGGCAGCACCACCGGCAACTCCACCTGTTCCTCCACCACCGGCGGTGCGGCCTCGGCCTTGCGTCGGCCGCTGCCCCGCAGCCACGGCAGCCACAGCCGTGCGGTCAGCAGCAGCACCAGCAGCAGGACGCCGAGCAGCCCCCACAGGCCCCATTCGGCCAGCCGCGCCAGCCAGGCGATGCCGTCCTTGCGTGCTTTGCGTTCACCGTTGCTGTTGGTGTCACGCTGCAGCTGCTTGTCTTCCTTCTTCTCTTCCTCGGCCTGTTCGATCGGCTTCCAGCGGGTGACCTGGCGGGTCGGGCGCTGCAGCGGGTCTTCATAGGCGCGGTTCACTGCCTGACGGAAACCGGCGGTGTCCACCGGCGTACCGCCGAAGATCGTTGCCGGGGTGTTGGCCGGGTCGATGGTCGGTGCTCCGTCGCTTTCCTCGGCGTCGATGCCACGGTCGTTGGGCTTGCCCATGGTTCGTTCGGGCTCGGCGTCTGTGTCCTGCGCATGCACCGGTGCGGGGACCAGCGGCAGTGCCAGGCACAGCAGCAGGGCCAGCGTCGATGCCGCCGGCAGCAGCCGCTCGCGCAGGCGGCGCAGGGCGATCTCCACATCCCAGGCTTCCATCTGCGTGCGCCGGTTCAAGTACAGGCCAAAGCCCGCACCGACGAAGAACGGGCCGATCAGCACCGAGGCCAGCCAGCACGCCAGGTTGAAGCCCAGCCGTGCCCATGCGGGTGTGTCCTGGCCGATCATGTCCCATGCGGCGCGCCATGATTCGGACATCAGCTCCAGTGGCATGAACATGAACACCGCGCCGATCGCGCCGGATACCAGTACCACTTCGAAGGCCATGCAGCTCACGGTCAGCACCAGTGCCGCGCCTGCAGCCCCGGCGACCACCGCACGGCGGCGTGGGCCGCGCTGGTCTGGTGTGTTGCCTTCCAGCAGGTTCACCGGCAGGCACAGGCTGCGCAGTACGCTGAAGCGGCGCCAACCCAGGTAGCCCCAGAAGCCGCTGTTGCCCCAGTGACGTTGCGCACGCAGCGCGGCCAGCGTGCCGACTGGTTCACCGAAGATGCCGCGCGACAGCACATACAGCGGCGCACGTTCGAACAGCGGTTTGCACCACCACATCGCCAGCCAGGCCCAGCCGAAGGCATCCAGCCACCAGCCCAGCGCGTTGAAGACCACGAACAGCGGTGCACTGGCCAGCAGCCAGCTGCCCCACAGCGCGCGCGCGTGACGGCGGGACAGCGCGGTGCCCAGCTCCATCGCTTCCCAGCCACTGCGGGCACGCAGCGCCACGTCCAGGTGGTCAATGCGCATGGCCAGCTCCACGTCCGCCGCGCCACAGCCACAGCAGCACGCCGGCCCACAACACACCGGCCACGCTGAACTTGCCCCATGCAGGTACTTCGGCGATCGATGACCAGAAGGCTTCGATGAAGGCGGCCACCAACAGCATGAAGGCGACGCCGAGGCACAGCCGCGCGCCGATGCGGCCGCCGTCGACCAGTGCATCCAGGCGGCTGCGCCGGCCCGGTGCCAGCAGCTTCATGCCCAGCTGCAGGCCGGCACCGCCAGCGATCACGATCGCAGTCAGCTCGAAGGCGCCGTGGCCGACCACGAAGCGCCAGAACGGGTCGCCATGGCCGATGTGCTGCAGGTGGCCTGCCACTGAACCGATGATCACGCCGTTGAACAGCAGCACCAGCAGCGTGCCCAGCCCGGCCAGCAGCCCGCTGGCGAAGGCGCGCAGGGCGATGCTGATGTTGTTCATGATGTAGTGGCCGAACATCATCCAGTCGGTGCCGCTGTCACGCCCCAGGCGCTCGGCGGCGGGATCGTACATGCGCTCCATTTCTGCGATCTGGCGGTTGTCCATCAGCATGTGGATCAGGTCCGGATAGACCTGCACCAGCACGAAGCAGGCCACCGCCGGCAGCGCGAACATCGCCAGCGCCGCCCACATGCTGCGCGCCTGGCTGCGCACCAGCAGCGGAAAATCGGCCACCAGGAACTCCAGGGCACGCCGCCAGCGCGTTGGCGGCGTGCGGTACAGCACGCTGTGGCCCTGCTGCATCAGCTGCTGCAGGCGTTGCACCAGCTGCGGGCTGTAGCCGCGCTCGCGGGCCAGCGCCAGCTGCTGGCACAGCCGCCGGTAGCGCTGCGGGAAGGTAGTGTCGTCCAGTGCCAGGCCGCTGGCCTTGCGGCGCGTGCGGCGTGAGGCGCCGGCACGCAGCAGCAGCCACTGCTCCAGATCCTGCCATTCCTGCTGGTAGCGGGCGACGAACTGCTCCTGTTTCATCGCCGCCCCAGCAGCCAGTTGGCCATCGCATACAGGCGCAACACGCCGACCTGGCCGTGGGTGCCGGTCAGTGGCTCGGCAATACCGGCCAGCTCCTGCTGGCGCGCCGCCGACAAGCGTGGCGCGCGCTCGGCGAAGGCCATCAGCGCGGCCTGTTCCTCTGGTCGCAGGGGCTGCGGCGGGGCCAGCACGCTGCCGATGGTCGGCGGCGGTGGCAGGTACAGCGCGGGTGCATGCACCACCACAGTGCCTGCCACCAGGTCGCCCAGACGGCGGCCATGCGGATCGAACAGGCTGCTGATCAGGCCCAGCGCATAGCCGAAGGGCAGCATGTCCACCGTGCGCAGCAGGTTGCGGGTGATCGCCGCCATCCAGCCTGCCGGCGCGCCATCGCGGGACAGCACGCGCAGCCCCAGCGCACGCTTGCCCAGGGTGCGTCCCCACATTGCTTCGCAGACGATCGGGTAGGCCCAGTAGACCAGGAACATCAGCACCAGGTAGAGGCCGGAACCGAACTGGTCCAGCAGTGCCAGCGGAATCGACATCAGCACCAGTGCCGCGATGCGCACGCCGAGATCGACCAGCCAGGCCATCGCCCTCGGTACCGGGCCGGCTGCAGGCAACTGCAGCGGCACACCCTCCGGCGTTACCACCTCGCGGTAGGTATCGAGCATCGGTGCGGCCATCAGCGTGATGGCCTTCGTCGTGGGCGCCGGAGTCCTCTCCGGCAGGCAGCCACAGGCATGGGGGTCTCGACAGGTCCTGGTCGGGCCCAGACTTTAGCAGAGCCGCATGGCGGCGTTGGGCGCTCAGCCCAGGTATTCGTCCTTCAGCCGCACGTAGTGGTCGGCCGAGTAATGCAGCGCCTCGATTTCCTTGTCGCTCAGCGTGCGTGCCGGGCGTGCCGGGTTGCCCACCCACAGCTCGCCTTCGCCGACCACCTTGCCCGGGCCGACCACGGCACCGGCGCCGACGAAGCCATGGCGCTCGACCCGCGCGCCGTCGAGGATGCAGGCACCCATGCCGATCAGGCTGTAATCACCGATGGTGCAGGCGTGGATGATGCAGCCGTGGCCGACGGTCACGCCTTCGCCGATCAGGGTCGGGTAGCCGGCCTTGTTGTAGGGGCTGTGGTGGCTGACGTGGATGATGGTGCCGTCCTGCACGTTGGTGCGTGCGCCGATGCGCACGTAGTTGACGTCACCGCGGATGATCGTGCCCGGCCACACCGAGACGTCCTCGCCCAGCTCCACGTCACCGATGATCGTGCACGACGGGTCGATGTACACGCGCTCGCCGAGGACGGGCATCTTGTCGCGGAAGGGGCGCAGCGGGTTCATCGATGTCTCCGGAAATCAGGGCGTCCGCGACGATGATACCCGCTCGGCCAATGGCGACCCCGCCACCCGCAACTGCCGGAATGCCTCATGCATCCGTGTCGACCAAGGTCGACACCTGCCAGAACGGATCGCGCGCCGCATTGGTGGATGGCATCCACCGATCCCGCGTTACGCCACGCGGCCGCGGCGTGCACGCTCCAGGTGCACCAGCAGCAGCGAGATTGCCGCGGGGGTCATGCCCGGAATGCGCTGCGCCTGGCCGATGGTCTGCGGGCGCACGCGCTCCAGCTTCTGCAGCGCTTCGGCCGACAGCCCGCGCACCGCCGCGTAATCGAAGGCTTCGGCGATCGGCGTGGCTTCATGCCGCTGCTGGCGCTCGATCTCCTCGCGCTGGCGGTCCAGGTAGCCGGCGTACTTCACGCCGATCTCCACCTGCTCGGCCACCTTGGCGTCGGCCACCGCCGGGCCCAGCGACGGCACCTGCATAAGCTGCGCGTAGTCCAGCTCGGGGCGCTTGATCAGGTCCAGCACGCTGGTCTCGCGGCTGACCGCCACACCCAGCGTGTCCTGCACTTCGCGGCCCAGCGCATTGGCCGGGGTTGCCCACAGCGCGCCCAAGCGTGCGCGTTCGGCAGCAACAGCGGCCTGCTTGGTCTCGAACGCGTTCCAGCGGCGGTCATCCACCAGGCCCATCTCGCGGCCGGCCGGCGTCAGGCGCTGGTCGGCATTGTCCTCGCGCAGCTGCAGGCGGTACTCGGCGCGGCTGGTGAACATGCGGTAGGGCTCGTTGGTACCGTGAGTGATCAGGTCATCCACCAGCACGCCCAGGTACGCCTCGTCGCGGCGCGGGCACCAGCCGTCCAGCCCGCGCACCTGGCGTGCAGCGTTGAGGCCGGCCAACAGGCCTTGCGCGGCGGCTTCTTCATAGCCGGTGGTGCCGTTGATCTGGCCGGCGAAGAACAGGCCGTTGACCAGCTTGGTTTCCAGCGAAGCCTTCAACCCGCGTGGATCAAAGAAGTCGTACTCGATCGCGTAGCCCGGGCGGGTGATATGCGCGTTGCCGAAACCGCGGATGCTGCGCACCATCTCCAGCTGCACGTCGAACGGCAGCGAGGTGGAGATGCCGTTGGGGTAGATCTCGACGATGCCCAGGCCTTCGGGTTCGACGAAGATCTGGTGGCTGGCCTTCTCGGCAAAGCGCACCACCTTGTCCTCGATGGACGGGCAGTAGCGCGGGCCGATGCCCTCGATCTGGCCGCTGTACAGCGGTGAGCGGTGCAGCGCGTCGCGGATGATCTGGTGGGTCTGTTCGGTGGTGTGGGTGATCCAGCAGCTGACCTGCTGCGGATGCTCGTCCACCGAACCGAGGAAGGACATCACCGGGCGCGGCGAGTCGCCGGGCTGCTCATCCATCACGCTGTAGTCCAGCGAGCGGCCGTCGATGCGCGGCGGCGTGCCGGTCTTCAGGCGGTCCACCTGGAACGGGCGCTCGCGCAGGCGCGCGGCCAGCGTGGTGGCCGGCGGGTCGCCCATGCGGCCGGCGGCGTACTGGGTCGGGCCGACATGGATCTTGCCGGCCAGGAAGGTGCCGGCGGTCAGCACCACGGCCTCGGCGTCGAAGCGCAGGCCGGTCTGGGTGATGACCCCGCGCACGGCATCGCCTTCGATGACCAGGTCATCGACGGCCGCCTGGAACACGGTCAGGTTGGCCTGGCCTTCGACGATGGCGCGGATCGCCATGCGGTACAGGTTGCGGTCGGCCTGGCAGCGGGTGGCGCGCACGGCCGGGCCCTTGGAGGCGTTGAGGGTGCGCCACTGGATGCCGGCGCGGTCGGCGGCATGCGCCATCGCACCGCCGAGCGCGTCGATTTCCTTGACCAGGTGGCCCTTGCCGATGCCGCCGATGGCCGGGTTGCAGCTCATCGCACCCACGGTTTCGATGTTGTGGGTCAGCAGCAGGGTGCGCACGCCGGTGCGGGCCGCGGCCAGCGCGGCTTCGGTGCCGGCGTGGCCACCGCCGATGACGATGACGTCGTAACGATGGAAGGACGGGTTCATGGGGGCTGTTCAGCTTGGGGCAGGCGCGGCCGGGGGCGGCGCCGGGGTGGCGATTTTAGCGCCATTCGGGGTCCGGACGCCGGCGCCGGCCAGTTGGCGGCGAAATCGGCCCTAAAGTTGGCAGGATTTTTGCAGATAACCCAATAGCACCCATCGTGGCTGGCGCCGTAGGCGCCCGTGACCGGAATTGGAACAGGGGCCGGTACAGGCGCACGGTGGGGGAGCAGAGGGCCGGCAGTCGGGGGACTGTCCGGCCCTGTTTTTTTGGGGCTGTCGGGAAGGCGCCATCCACGCATGGCGTGGATCTACTGAAGCTGGGGCTTTCGCCGGTTGGCGACCTGACAAAACAAACGGCCCCGCATTGCGGGGCCGTCTGCCTTCAGAGGTGCCGACATCCGACAGGGCCGGAACAGGGGGGATCCAGATGTTCCTGTCGGATATCGACGTAGAGCTTTTTGCGGCGGCCCGTGTCGTTTTTGTCACTTTGTGACGTGGGCCGTCACTGTCCGCGTAGAGTGCGGCTTGGACCGTGTGAAATGCAAGACGGTTCAGCGCTCAACTGTGCGCTGCGTCGCACGATCCATGTTGCGCCAGGGGGAACCGTTCATCCTCGGCGCACTCGGTGCCGGTGCCGGACGGGCCTGGGGCGCCGGCGGCTGTGCGTTCGACTGCGGCGGGCGGCGCATCGAGTCCATGTTCCGCCACGGCGAACCACCGTTGTACGACGGTCGCGACGGCGGCGGCGGACGGTGCTCGCCACCATTGCCCGGGCGCGGCGGCGGGCGATGGTTGTGCGGCGGGCGGTAGATCGGGCGCGAGTAATACGGGTTGCCGTAGCCGCCGTAGTAGCCGCCATAGCCACCGTAGTAGGGGCCGTAGTTGTAGGGATAGCCGGCCGGGTAGCGGTACTCCACCGACGGCGCACCGTGGTAGTAGCTGCCGCTGCGGCCGCCGCCGACATAGTCGTAGGTGGTGCAGCCGGTCAGGGCCAGCAACAGGCCACCGGCAAGCATCAGGCGCATTTTCATGGTGGGTCCCCCCAGAGGACGGGTGTGCAGTCAGCTTCGGGCGCCAGCGTTGAATCGGCCCTTAATTCTGCCGGCCAGGATGAATGGAGGCGTAGGCCTGCATGCTGGCATGACCTGCGCCCCGGTCGCCAGCGCGAAGCCATACGTTAATCTTGCGTCATGAGCGATTCACTGTTGCCCCGCGCCGATGACGTCCTGCTTGCTGCGGCGAGGATTGCCCCGCATGCCAGCGTGACCCCGGTACTGCGCTCGCGCATGCTTGATGCGCTGGCCGGCGCGCAACTCGCGTTCAAGGCCGAGCACCTGCAGCGCGGCGGCGCATTCAAGTTCCGTGGTGCCTGCAACGCGGTGTGGGCGCTGGAGGCCGATCGCGCCAGTGCAGGCGTGGTCACGCACTCCTCCGGCAACCACGGCGCCGCCTTGGCGCTGGCCGCGCGCACGCGTGGCATTCCCTGTCACGTGGTGGTGCCGGAAGGCGCGGTGGCGGCCAAGCTGGCCAACATCGCGCGCCATGGCGCCACCCTCTGGCGCTGCCCGCCGACCACCGCCGATCGTGAGGCCGCCTGCGCCAAAGTGCAGGCCGATACCGGCGCGACTCTCGTCCATCCATACACCGACCCGGCGGTGATGGCGGGGCAGGGCACCGCCGCGCTGGAGCTGCTGCACAGCGACGGCCCGTTCGACGTGCTGGTCGTGCCGGTCGGCGGCGGTGGCCTGGCCAGCGGCACCGCGCTGGCCCTGCAGCACGCCAGCCCGCAGACCCGCCTGGTGCTGGCCGAGCCAGCCGGAGCCGACGATACCGCGCGCTCGCTGGCCGCTGGCGAGCGCCAGGGCGCGTTCGCCCCGGACACGATCTGCGATGGACTGCGTACCCTGATCGGCGCGCCGAATTTCGAACTGCTGCGCGCGGCAGGTGCCGAGGTGATCGTGGTTGATGACACCGCGACGATGGCGGCGATGCGCCTGCTGTGGGAGGTGCTCAAGCAGGTGGTCGAGCCGTCGTCGGCCACCGTGCTCGCTGCCGTGCTGGCACAGCCACAGCGCTTCGCCGGCCTGCGCGTGGGCCTGGTGCTGTCTGGTGGCAATGTCGACCTGCCTGCGCTGCGCTGGGGCGCGCCATGAGCCGCGACCGGCACCGGCCCCGCACCGGCCTGCTGGGCTGGCTGTGGCGGCTGTTCGTGCTGCTGGTGGTCTGGCTGCTGGGCGTGACCGCCTGGATCGTCTGGGTGGGTGAGCGCGACCAGGCCGCCAAGGCCGACGCCATCATCGTGCTCGGTGCGGCGGCCTATGACGCCAAGCCGTCACCGGTGTTCGAAGAACGCATCCGTCATGGCCTGGATCTCTATGAAGCCCAGTACGCGCCACTGCTGATCTTCACCGGCGGCTACGGTGGCACCGGTGCGCGCTTCTCCGAATCGCAGGTGGCGCGGCGCTATGCGCTGAAGCATGGCGTGCCGGACGATGCGATCCTGATCGAGACCGCGTCGCGCAACACCGTGCAGAACCTGGTCGAAGCCAAGCGACTGATGGACCAGCGCGACCTGCACCGGGTGATCATCGTCAGCGACCCGCTGCACATGGCGCGCGCGCTGCGACTGAGCAAGGCACTGGGCATTGATGCGCTGGCCTCGTCCACGCCCAGCACGCGCTTCCGCAGCTTCCACACCAGCTGGCGTTTCCTGGTGCAGGAGATCTACTTCTTCCACCGTGATCTGGTGCGCCCGCCGCTGAGTTCGCCGGCCAATACCTGAGCGGCTGCCGCGCCGCTGCGCTCGCCGGGCATGGCCCGGCGCTACCATGGGTGCACCCGGCGCGGCCCCTATCGCGCGCCCGGTAGCGCCGGGCCATGCCCGGCGGCTTTCGATCAGGTCTGCTTGCGCCGGATCGGAATCGCCGACACCGGCACCGAGGCCACGTCATGCCCGCCTTCGCGGATTGGTGCGCCGGGGTCCGGTGCCCAGGCATGGGCATAGATCACTTCCCAGCTGCTGGGCAGCTTGCCGTCGGCGCGCCGCATCGGTTCATACGCCGCTGCCGCCGCCGCGAAACGGCTACGCCCGGTCAGTGTGTGGCGGCGGTCCACCCGCGCGTTGGTCGCGCCCATCGCGCGCAGTTCGCGCATCAACGAGGGCAGGTCGTCGTAGGTCAGGGTGAACAGATCGCGGTCCAGCACCGGGTCGCGGAAGCCCGCCATCATCAACGCATCGCCGAACTGGGCGATCTGTGCAAAGCGGCTCACGTGCGGGCGGTCATCGGCGGCCGCGAAGGCTTCGTTGAGTTCGATCAGGGTTTCCGGGCCGAAGGTGGAACACAGCAGCAGGCCACCGGGCTTGAGCACGCGACGGAAGCCTGCGAACACCGCCGGCAGGTCGTCCACCCACTGCAGGCACAGGTTGCTGAAGATCACATCCACGCTGTTGTCCGCCAACGGCAATGCGGCGGCGTCGCCGCACAGGCGCTGGAACGGCTTCCACCAGCCGGCCTGGCGCTTGGCCTGGTCCAGCATCGGCAGCGCCACGTCCAGCGCGATCACCTGCGCCTTCGGCCAGCGCTTCTTCATCAACGCACTTGCATGGCCGGTGCCGGCACCGATGTCCAGCACCACCTCGGGCTTGCGTGCCTCCAGGTAGTCCAGCGATTCGATCAGCCGCGACTGCACCTCGCGCTGCAGGGCGGCAGCGGCGTCATAGCTGCTGGCGGCACGCGCGAACGCGCGGCGGACATGGCGGGCATCGAAGTGGGACGGCATTGCGAAAGTCTCTTAGAACGTACCGGGGTAGGCGCCGCCGTCGATCAGCAGGTTCTGTCCGGTGAGGTAACCGGCCTGTGCACTGCACAGGAAGGCGCAGGCGGCGCCGAATTCGTCAGGCGTGCCGAAGCGGCCGGCGGGAATCTGCTGGCGGCGGCGTTCGGCGACTTCGCCGGCATCGCCGTCCTTGCCCGCACTGTGGGCGAAGTTGGCGCGCAGGCGGTCGGTGTCGAACTGGCCGGGCAGCAGGTTGTTGATGGTGACGTTGTGGGCCACGGTGCGGCGCGACAGGCCGGCGACGAAACCGGTCAGGCCACTGCGCGCGCCGTTGGACAACGCCAGGATGTCGATCGGGGCTTTCACCGCCGACGAGGTGATGTTGACGATGCGGCCGAAGCCGCGCTCGATCATCGCGTCGACGGTGGCGCGGATCAGCGCGATCGGCGCCAGCATGTTGGCGTCCAGCGCGGCAATCCAGTCGTCGCGTTCGAAATTGCGGAAATCACCGGGCGGCGGACCACCGGCATTGTTGACCAGGATGTCCACCTGCGGGCAGGCGGCCAGCGCCGCAGTGCGGCCGGCCTCGGTGGTGACGTCGGCGGCGACCGCGCGCACCTCACCGGCACCGGGCAGGGCGCTCAGCCCTGCGGCGGCAACCTGCAGTGCCTCCTCGCCACGAGCCACGATCACCACGTTGACGCCCTCGCGCACCAGCGCACGCGCGCAGCCCAGGCCCAGCCCCTTGCTTGCGCCGCAGACCAGTGCCCAGCGGCCGTTGATACCCAGATCCATGCGTCAATCCTGCGGAATTCGGAGGGGGCTCATTGTCCGCCATCGGCCGGTGACAGGCCGGCAACGAAGTGTTGCAGGGCGGCGGCCACCTCATCGGCATGGCCGAGGAAAGGCGCATGTCCACCATGGGCGATCGTCAGCGCCTGCGCGCCCGGGGCCAGCGCCGCAGCGGCCTGCATGGCGACCGGTGACACCAGGCGGTCTCGCTGGCCGGCGATCCACAGGCTGGGCTTGCCCAGCGTCGGCAGCGCGCCGCGCAGATCGGTGCTTTCGAGCAGGCGCAGGCCTTCCAGCAGGGCGCGTTCGGTGGGCGCACCGCGCTCGACCAGGCGCTGCCGCAGGATGCGCAGCTCCTCGCGGGCGTGTGCCGAGCCCATCACGTCCAGCGCGAGGAAGCGTTCCAGGGTGCCGCCGAAGTCGGTGGCCAGCTCGCGCCCGAACTGCTCGAACACCGCCGGTTCCACTGCATGCGGCCAGTCTTCGCCACGCACGAAGCGTGGCGTGGCCGCGATCATCGCCAGCCCGCGCACCTTCGGCAGCGTCGCGGCAGCGTGCAGCGCGAACAGACCGCCCAGCGACCAGCCGCACCACACCGCCGGGGGTGTGGCCGCGGCAATGGCACTGACCACGAACGGCAGGCGCAGCGGCGTGGTGTCGTCGCGGCTGTGGCCATGGCCGGGCAGGTCGACCAGGTGCAGGGTGAACTGGTCTGCCAGGCGCTGCACCAGCGGCGCGAATACACCGCCCTGCAGGGCCCAGCCGTGGATCAGTACCAGGTCCGGCCCTTGGCCGGTGACGTCGATATGCATGGGAAAACGACAGCAGGCTCAGGCAAAGACAGGCAACGGCGGTGGCGCGGCGTCACGCACCGCCAGGGTCACGCGATCGCGCGCGCTGGCGAGAGCCTCCACCAGGCCGCGCACCTGTTCCGGCGTATGCAGCGCGGATAGTGTGATGCGCAGGCGCGCCTTGCCTTCGGGCACCGTGGGCGGACGGATCGCGCCGACCAGCCAACCGGCCTGTTCCAGCGCCTTGGACATCGCCACGGCGCGGTGATCGTCACCACACAGCAGCGGTTGTATCGGCGTCTCCGAAGCCATCAGGTCCAGGCCATGGCGACGCGCTTCACTACGGAACAGCGCGATCAGGTCAGTCAGCTTGGTGCGACGCCAGTGGTCGCGGCGCGCCAGGCGCACCGCTTCAAGCGCCGCAGCGGCCGTCGCCGGTGGCACGGCGGTGGTGTAGATGTACGGGCGCGCGGTTTCGGCCAGATGTTCGATCAGGTCGTCGCGGCCGAGCACCAAGGCGCCGGAACCACCCAGTGCCTTGCCCAGCGTGACCAGCTGCAGCGGCACATCGTCCACGCCCAGCCCGGCGGCGGCCACGGCACCACGGCCATCACCGACCACGCCTACACCGTGCGCATCATCCACATAGAACAGCGCCTGTTGCAGGCGTGCCACAAGCGACAATGCACGCAGCGGTGCGATGTCGCCGTCCATGCTGAAGACACCATCGGTGGCCAGCATTGCCGCGCCGTCGGGCGCGTGCTTGAGCTGGCGCATCGCGCCTTCCGCATCCAGGTGTGGGTAGCGGCGCAGGCGCGCACCGGCCAGCCGGGTGGCATCAAGGAGGCTGGCGTGGTTGAGCTTGTCCTGTACGCAGACATCGTTCTCTTCGCTCAGCAGTGCCTGCTGCACCGCCAGATTGGCGGCGAAGCCACTGCCGAACAGCAGCGCACGCGGATAGCCAAGCCACTCGGCCACCTCGCGTTCCAGCGCCTCATGCAGGGCATGATGGCCGCAGACCAGGTGCGAGGCACCGGCGCCAGCGCCTTCGCGTGCGGCGGCGTCCTGCAGCGCGTTGACCACGCTGAACTGCTGGGCCAGGCCCAGGTAGTCGTTGCTGCAGAAGCCGGTCAGCCACTGGCCGTCCACTTCCAGGCGCACGCCATCACGACGGGTGACCGTGCGTCGCGGGCGGCGACGGCCTTGGGCATCGCGCAGAGCGCGCTGGGCGTGGAGGCGGGCGGTCAGGTCGGGGCGGGCCATGGTGGCTGAATGCGTCGACGGAGCGGCTAGGGTAGCGCGTTGCCGCGGCGCCTGCTTGCGGCCCGTCTCAGGCCGCGTGAGCGCAGCCGCAGCCGGGTGCATCGGCGCTGATATCGGCGTGCACGGTGCCGCCGTGGTCGTGGCCTTCGGCATCCACCTGCACGGCCATCGGCTGCAACCCCAGCCGCGCGAACAAAGCCAGGTCGCGCTCGCTCTCCGGGTTGCCGGTGGTCAGCAGCTTGTCGCCGTAGAAGATGGAGTTGGCGCCGGCCAGGAAACACAGCGCCTGCAGTTCGTCACTCATCGCCTCGCGCCCGGCCGACAGCCGCACCATCGCGCGCGGCATGGCGATGCGGGCCACCGCGATCATGCGCACGAACTCGAACGGGTCCAGCTCGGCACTGCCGTGCAGCGGCGTGCCCACCACCTGCACCAGCTTGTTGATCGGCACCGAATCGGGGTGTGCCGGCAGCGTGGCCAGTGCCAGCAGCAGGCCAACGCGCTGCGCGCGCGTCTCGCCCATGCCGACGATGCCACCACAGCAGGTCTTCAGGCCGGCATCGCGCACGTGTTCCAGCGTATCCAGGCGGTCCTGGTACTGGCGCGTGTGGATGATCGAATCGTAGTAGTCCGGCGCGGTGTCGAGGTTGTGGTTGTAGTAGTCCAGGCCCGCGTCCTTCAGCGCACGTGCCTGCTCGCCGCTGAGCATGCCCAGCGTGGCGCAGGTCTCCAGGCCCAGCGCCTTCACCCCGGCGATCATCGCCGCCACCTTCGGAATGTCGCGGTCCTTTGGCGATCGCCACGCGGCACCCAAGCAGAAGCGCGACGCACCGGCGGCCTTGGCCTGGCGCGCCTTGGCCAGCACCGCATCGGTCTCCATCAGCTTCTGCGCATTCACCCCGGTGCTGTAGCGCTGCGCCTGCGGGCAGTACGCGCAGTCTTCCGGGCAGCCTCCGGTCTTCACCGACAACAGCGTGGACACCTGCACCTGCGCCGGATCGAAG
Source organism: Stenotrophomonas sp. CASM101 (assembly GCF_049384845.1). Classification (NCBI taxonomy): domain Bacteria; kingdom Pseudomonadati; phylum Pseudomonadota; class Gammaproteobacteria; order Lysobacterales; family Lysobacteraceae; genus Stenotrophomonas; species Stenotrophomonas sp. CASM101. The sequence goes on from NZ_JBMRFR010000003.1 coordinate 146,240, forward strand.
TGCTCGCGGTGCACCGCGGCGGCGCGGAACAGCAGCTCGGGAAACGGCAGATCGAACAGCGCCTGCAGTTCGTCGTGATGCCAGTCGTGGCGGATGGCAGCAGCCATGGCGGGGCCTTGGGTACGAGTGGAGCGAGGGCGGCAGTGTGGGTGGGGGGGCACGGACTGTCAACTTTTAGTTTGATGTTTTGGTTTACTTGGCCGTGACTGGAATGGAATCCCATACAAGCGATGGCCATGGCGCTGCATCGATTGCGGGCATCGCTGCTGCCGCGGCGAACCCCGTCCTCGGGCCGGGAGCGGGGGCAGCCTGCGCGGTGAGCTTGGCCCGAACATCGTCAGGATCGACCCGCGCAGCGCGTTGGACGTAACCTCAAGCACACACGTTCAATCGGGCAGCGCTGCAATGGACAATCCGGACAACTGGCAGCCGATCACCCGGGAAGAACTGGAAACCCTGGTCGCACGGCAGTTGCAGGATTGCTCACCTGTCCAACGAGCCACCTTCGAATCCCTGCGCGTGCCATTCCATGCGGTTCGGTTGCACAGGCTGGGCATGATTGAGTGGGTCTGGGCGGTCGCACAGCTGCCCGACGGGTTGCTGTACTACGAGGACGTCGAGGAAGGATTCGAGATGGGCACGCCGGGAGAGGATGGTGTGTTGCCGAACCAAGGCTGTTCTCAGCTGACGCTGACCCACATTCTGCATCGTTTGGTGATCTGAGCATCAGATCTCGCAGATCGCTGCATCTGCCCGAGTTCAGGACGCTCTTCTGGCGGCATACGTGCATTTCACCGCATCCTGCAAGGCCTTCGGCCACAGTGGCCGCTGTCTAACCAAAGCGCTGGCGCGCAGACTTTGACTCATGACCGATCTCCATCGCCTCCGCGGCCGCATCACCGCGCTGGTTCTCAGCGAAGCCTGGCGCCGCCGCGCCGCGCTCTGGGGCGGCGCCGTGGCCGTGGCGCTGGTGGCCATCCTGTTCGCCAAGGCCAGCGATGCGGCCTTCCATCTGTTCCAGCGCATCACGTCACACTCGCCATGGTGGGCCCTGCTGCTCACGCCCGGCATCTTCGCGCTGCTGGCGTGGCTCACTTCCGGCGTGCTGAAGCCCACGCGGGGCAGCGGCATTCCGCAGGTCATCGCCGCGCTGGACAAGGCCGATGAGCCGTTCCGGAAAACCAACCTTTCCCCAGCGGTTTCGGCCGGCAAGCTGCTGCTGACCTCGCTGTCGCTGCTGGGGGGCGCATCGGTCGGGCGCGAGGGGCCCACCGTGCACGTAGGCGCAAGCCTGATGTATCTGTTCGGCCGCTGGTTCGGTTTCAAGGATCCCCGCGAGCTCTCGCACTTCCTGCTGGCCGGTGGTGCGGCGGGTATCGCGGCGGCCTTCAACACGCCGCTGGCCGGTATCGTCTTCGCCATCGAGGAGCTCAGCGGCCGCTTCGAGCATCGTTTCTCAGGCACCCTGCTGACCGCAGTGATCGTCGGCGGCGTGGTGTCGCTGGGCCTGCTCGGCAACTACACCTACTTCGGCCATGTGAGTGCACGCCTGCCACTCGGCCAGGGCTGGCTGGCCATCCTGCTTTGCGGCGTGGTGGCAGGGCTGCTGGGCGGCCTGTTCGCGCGTGCGGTGCTGGCCAGTGCGGCGGGCCGCCCGCGTTGGCTCGGGCAACTGCGGCAGCGGCATCCGGTGCTGCTGGCCGCAGGCTGCGGCATGGCGGTGGTACTGCTCGCCCTGGTCTTCGGTGAAGGCGCGTTCGGCACCGGCTACGAGCAGGCGCGCAGCCTGGTGCAGGGGCAGGCGCTGGTCGGCCACGAGTTCGGGTTGATGAAGCTGCTGGCCAATCTGGCCTCGTACGTGGCGGGCATTCCCGGCGGCCTGTTCTCGCCGGCGCTGGCGGTCGGCGCTGGACTCGGCCACAACCTGGCAGTGCTGATGCCGGGCGTGGATCCGCGCGCGTTCGTGCTGCTGGGCATGTGTGCTTACCTGACCGGCGTTACCCAGGCCCCGCTGACGTCGGCGGTGATCTCGCTGGAACTGACCGACAGCGGCGACCTGCTGCTGCCGATACTGGCCACGGTGCTGATCGCGCGTGGCGTGTCCGGGCTGGTGTGCCGCGTGCCGATCTATCGCGGGCTGGCGGAGTTGTTGATCGGGCCCGCCGCTACGCCACCGGCGACCGGACAGGGTGAACGCCTTTCCTGACGGGCGGCGGCCCCCGTCGCAGTTGAGGGCAGTTCCGACACTGCAATCGGTGCTTCGCCGATGGCCGCACGCGGCGTGCGCCATCAAGTATTGGGTGATGCGTACTGATCTCCTGCGTTCGGCAACCCGTGTCTCGCGCGCACTGCTTGGTGCGCTGCTACCGCTCCGTTGCCTGGTCTGCGGCGACCCGGGCCACGATGATCTTGATCTGTGCTGGGCTTGCCTGGCCGATCTGCCCTGGGCAGGCCGTGCCTGCCTGCGCTGCGCCTTGCCGTTGCCCGACACCGCGTTGATCGTCTGTGGCACCTGCCGCGAGGAGGTACCGCCACAGGCGGCTACCCACGCCAGCCTGCTGTACCTGCCACCGGTCGACCAGTTGCTGGTCCGCTACAAGTTCCGTCAGGATCTCGCAGCCGGACGCCTGCTCGCGCAGCTGATGCAGCGCGCACCGCCGCCGTGGTGGTGTCCACCACTGGTGCCGGTGCCGCTGCACAATCGCCGGCTGCGCCAGCGCGGCTACAACCAGGCGGGCGAGCTGTGCCGGCTGCTGCCGATGCCGGTCTGGCAGGGGCTGTACCGGCGGCGCCACACCGCGCCGCAGTCCGAGCGCACGGCCGAACAGCGCAGGGAAAATCTGTTCGATGCATTCGACGTGCGTGGTTCCGTGCCCTCGCGGCTGACCGTGGTCGATGACGTGATGACCACTGGCAGCACGGTGATGGAGGTCGCCGAGACGCTGCGCCTGGTGGGCGCTGCGGAGGTGCGCGTGTGGGTCTGCGCGCGGGCGCCGTGATCGCCCTCTTCATCCACAGGGGCTAGGATGAGGCCGGTTCCGGATCGGAGGAGTGGCCATGAATTCCCCCTTGTCTCCCTTGTTGTCGGCGGTTGGGCGCAGCTGGTGGATCCTGCTGCTGTACGGGCTCGTCGCACTGGGTTTCGGCATCGTTGCCATTGGCTGGCCGCTGTCCGCAGCGATGGCACTGGCCTGGACACTGGGCGTGATGGCCATCGTTGAAGGCGTCATCAGCCTGTTCGCACTGATCAGCGGCGGCAGTGGTGCCTCGCGTGGGTGGCTGGCGCTGTATGCCATCGCCTCGCTGGGCTTCGGCATCCTGGCGGTGATCAACCCGCTGGCCACCGCCAGCGTGCTGGTGTTGTTCCTCGCAGCGTGGCTGCTGGTGGCGGGCATCTATCGCATCGTGCTCGCGATCCGCGTGCGCAAGCAGATCCAGGGCGAGTGGTTGCTGATACTCAGTGGTGTGCTTGCGGTGGTGCTGGGCCTGCTGTTTGCGGCCAACCCGTACGCAGGCGTGGCGGTGACCACGCTGTGGATCGGCATCGGCAGCCTGCTGTATGGGCTGCTGCAGGTACTGGTGGCATTCAAGCTGCGGAAGCTGAAGTGAGGGGCGCGTTTCCGTTCCTGCTGGGCGCAGCGCTGGTGCTGGCCGGATGCATGCCGGGTACCACGCCCGGTGCGCTGGCAGGCAAGGATCATGCGCCGCGCGCGGATGTGGATGTACGCCTGAGCGCGGTCGATGCGGACGGCAAGGGCAGGCAGGCGCAGTGGCAGGGCGAAACGCTCGCCCTGCGCGAGCCGCCGATCGCTGGCAGCGCCGACATCGCCGATGTGCGCTACGTGCTGGACGAGGCCAAGCAGCCGGGCCTGCAGATCCGGTTTCGACACGAAGCGCACCAGCGCATCCACGATGGCACGGCAGCACTGGTCGGTCAGCGAGCGGCGATCAGCGTGGATGGCGGCGTGCTGATGGTGGCGACGGTGCAGGGGCCGTTCGGCGAATCGATGATGCTGAGCGGGCTGCCCAGCGTTGCCGAGGCGCAGGAGCTGGCGAAGCACATCACTGGCGACTGACGGACGCGCCATGAACCCGCGGCGCGCGGGGTGGTCGACCAAGGTCGACCGCTACCGGGCGAACCGCGCCTCGATCTCTTCCAGCGACTTGCCCTTGGTCTCCGGCAGCCAGAATGCGGCCACCAGGAAGAACACGAAGGTACACGCCGCCCAGAACACGAACATGCTCGCATAGCCGTAGTGGCCCACGGTGGGCAGGAAGATGGCGGCGATGGTGGTGGACACGAACTGGTTGATCAGCAGCGCGATGCTCATGCCGTTGGAACGGATGCGGTTCGGCATCAGTTCCGACAGTGCCAGCCACACGCAGACGCCGGGGCCGACGGCGAAGAACGCCACGAACACCAGGATGCAGGCGGCCACGGCCCAGCCATGGGCCGGCGGCGGCACCGGGCCGATGCGGGCCTGCTCGATGCGCAATGGCGCCTGGCTGGCACTGGCCGGGTCGGCGAACGGGTTCAGATGCAGCTTGCGGAAGAACGCACCGATCACGCTGTCCGGCTGCACGGTGCCGGCACGCTCGATGCGCAGCTCGCGGTCGGTCAGGTTGTCGCTGCGGAGGGCGCGCACATTGGTGAAGTCGCCGTAGGCATACGACACGGTCAGTTGCAGCGGCCGGCCTTCGCTGTCGATGCCAGCGCCGAGGCGCTGCCACTGCGCATCATCCAGCACCAGCCGCAGGCCGTCGCCGCTGACCGCTGCCTGCAGTTGCGGCTGCACGTCGGTACGGCCGCGTTCAGCCTGGAAGAACAGCGTGGCCGCGCCCAGCAGGGCCACGCAGATGCCGCCACTGCCGAGCATCAGCAGGAATTTGCGGCCCTTGCGATCGACCAGCAGCAGCGCGACCACGGTCATCACCGCATTCAGCAGCTTGATCGCCACGTCGGCGCCGTTGGCCACCGAGCCGGACAGGCCGGCCTGGTTGAGGATGTTCACCGCGTAGGCCAGCACCGAATTGATGCCGGTGGCCTGGGTGCAGGCCAGCACCACGCAGGCCAGCACGAACGGCACCACGTAGCGGCGGCTGAGCAGTGGGTCGCGCTTGCCGTCGCTGCTGCTCGATTCCGGCGCCTGGATCTGGGCCAGCGTGGGCTCAACCTCTGCGGCGGGGAGGACGCGCTCAAGGCTGCGCCGGGCTTCAGCGATGCGGCCGCGGCGCACCAGCCAGCGTGGCGATTCGGACAGCCAGAAGATACCGGCGCAGAACAGCAGGCCTGGCGCCAGACAACTCCAGAAGATGGTGCGCCAGGCGTGGTCCTTCACCGTGAACAGTTCCTGCGCCTGCTGCGCGACCGGCAGCGAGCGCACGGCCTCGGCGGCGGCATCCACCGCATGGGCGTGGTACAGGCCGATCAGCGCGGCCAGCACCAGGCCGATGGTCAGCAGCAGCTGGAACATCGCCGCACCGCGTCCACGCCGCTCGGGGCTGAGCACTTCGGCCAGGTACAGCGGAATCACCACGCCGATCAGGCCGCCACTGATGCCCTGCAGCAGCCGCCCGAGCAGCAGCGGCGTGTAGCCCGAGGCCAGCGCCATGATCGGAATCGAGGCGGTGAACAGCAGGCCGGCCAGCAGCATCGCACCGCGGCGACCGATCAGGTCGGCGACCATGCCGGCGAACAGCGAGGACAGCACGCTGCCCAGCAGTACCGCCGCCACCACGAAGCCGAGCTGCTGGCTGCTGAGCTGCCAGGCGTGACTGGCGGTCGCTTCAAGATAGGGCAGGGCACCGGCGATGATGCCGATGTCGATGCCGTACAGCAGGCCCCCCAGGCCGCCGATGAAGAGCAGGTAGCGTACGGGCCAGCGCGGGGCGGTGCTTGCAGTCATCGGCAGTTCCTGTGGTAGCGCCGGGCCAGGCCCGGCGGCGGTTCGTCGCAGAGTGCATTCTGTAGAGCCGAGCCATGCTCGGCTGCTTTCCGTTCCGATATCGAGGTTCCCCATGCCGCGCTTCGCGCGGTGAGCCGAGCATGGCTCGGCTCTACAGGGAGCCCGCGCGGCATCCGGGCCGCATCGCTTGCGTCAGGTCAGATCGACCACGCGCCCACCAATGACCACCTGCTGCAGGCGCAGTTCGGCGTCCAGTACCACCAGGTCGGCGCGGGCGTCGGGCGCAATGCGGCCGCGATCGCCCAGGCCCAGATAGTCGGCCGGGAAGGTGGAAACACGTTGCGAGGCATCGGCCAGCTCCAGGCCGACGCGCACCAGGTTGCGCAGCGCCTGGTCCATGGTCAGTGCGCTGCCGGCCAGCGAACCCGTCGCCAGGCGCACGCAGCCGCCGCACTTGTGCACGCGCTGCTCGCCCAGCGCGTACTCGCCATCGGGCATGCCGGTGGCGGCAGTCGCGTCGGTCACCGCGTACAGGCGCGGAATCGCGCGCGCGGCCAGGCGGATCACGCCGGGATGGATGTGCTGCAGGTCGGGAATGATCTCGGCGTACTGCGCATGTGCCAGCGCCGCCGCGGCGATGCCAGGCCGGTAGTGGTCGACGCCGGTCATGCCGTTGAACAGATGGGTGAAGCCGGAAGCCCCGGCCTGCAGCGCAGCAACACCTTCTTCGTAAGTGCCGGCGCTGTGGCCAAGCTGCACACGGATGCCCATTGCCGAAAGCGCGGGAATCAGCGCGGTGTGCTCGCCGATTTCCGGCGCCAGTGTCATCACCCGGATCGGCGCCAGCGCGTGCAGCTGCTGCACCAGTGCCACCGTCGCCTCGATCGTACGATTGGGCTGTGCGCCCAGCCGCTGCGGGCTGATGAACGGTCCTTCCAGATGCACGCCGGCGATGCTGGCGGCGTCGGCATCGGGCGCCGCCATCGCCGCAGCGACGCCGTGCAGCGCGTGCTCGATCTCATCCAGGCCGGCGGTCATGGTGGTTGCCAGCAGCGTGGTGGTACCGAAGCGCAGGTGGGTGCGGGCGATGGTGCGGGCCACGTCGCCGCCCTGCATCAGGTCGACGCCGGCCGCACCATGCACGTGCAGGTCGATGAAGCCGGGCAGGATCACCGGCAGCTGCAGGTCGTCAGCGCCGCTGTGGTCGTCCACCTGCAGCTGGCGGATGTGCGAATCGAAGTGGACGTGGCCACGCCGCCAACCCAGCGGCGTGAGGATGCGGCCATGCAGGGTGCGGGTGTCGGTCATGCAGTGGGCTCGGCGATGATCACCTCGATGCCCAACCGCTGCAGCCCTTCACGGGTTGCGTCGTCGATGCCGGCGTCGGTGATGATGGCGTGGATCTGATCGAGAAGTGCGATGCGGTGCAGGCTGACGCGGCCGAACTTGGAGGCGTCGGTCAGCACCACGATGCGGCGCGCGCGCTCGACCATGCGGTGGTTGAGGCGGGCTTCGGCTTCATCGTGGGTGGTCAGGCCGAACTGCAGGTCCAGGCCGTCCACGCCCAGGAACAGGGTGTCGAAGCTGTAGGAGTTGAGGCTGGCTTCGGCCTGGCTGCCCTGCAGCGACAACGACTGCTGGCGCAGCAGTCCACCGGTCAGCAGCACGTTGATGCCGGGCGCGTTGGCCAGTTCCCAGGCGATGTTCAACCCATTGGTCATCACCGTCACGTCGCGCTGGGTGCGCAAGTGACGGGCCAGGGTCATCGTGGTCGAGCCGGAGTCGATGATGATGTTGTCACCGGGCCGCACCAGGCGCGCGGCACACGCGCCGATCGATTCCTTCAGCGGCAGGTTCAGTGCGTCCTTTTCGTGGATGTCCTGTTCCTGTGGCGGCGTGCGCACCAGCGTGGCGCCGCCGTGAGTACGATTGGCCAGGCCTTGCGATTCGAAGTGGGTCAGGTCGGCACGGATGGTCACCGCCGACACGCCGAAGCGCTCGACCAGATCGGCCACCTGCACCGAGCCGTGCTCGATCAGCAGCTGCAGGATCTGTTGCCGGCGGGAGCGGGTGTTGCGCATGGCCATTCTCGGTGTCGCGGGGAAAGGTAAAGATTAGCCGTTCGCAGCAACGGCGGCAGCCGCGTCTGCGTGATGCGTGCGGGTTCCGGCCTGGTTGGCGCTGCAGGCACGGGCGTACTCGCCCAGGCACAGGCCGATGCGGTGCTGCACCAGCGCGGTGGGCGTGTTGGCCAGCGTGCCCTCACGCACGGCGCGGTACTGCTCCGGCAGGTACTGGCTGAGCAGTACCAGTGGCGGCGCGTGCTGTTCCAGGTTGGCGAACAGGGTCTGCACCGCCTGCACCAGCGCGGGCTCGCCCCAGTAGTAGCGGCAGCGGTCGCTGAAGGAATAGCTGCGCAGCAGGCGCAGCGCTGCCTCATCGCCCTGGTAGTAGGACTGCCAGTACTTCGGCTGAGCCACCATCACTTCATCCAGCACCTGCGGCAGGCGCGAGCACTGTGCGGCCGGCAGCAGTTCGGCCTCGATCGCGGCCAGCGCGAACAGCGCTTCGCGGTAGGCGAAGGTCGCCGCCGGGCCGACCTTGAGGATGGCGAAGTGGTCGCGCACCAAGGCGTGCAGGCCACTTTCGCGCTGGTAGTCGGTGGAATGCGCTTCGAACACGATGCGCGGCTGCTGTTCGAGGAAGTCGGCCAGCGTGCTGGCGGCGGCTGGGTCGTACTCGTGCACACTGCTGTGGTCGAAGTCCACGCCCGGTTGCACCACCATGGCGATCACGCGCTGCCACGCATCGCGCAGCTGCGGCGTATCGAACGCCTGCTGATGAATCGCCAGGGTCTGCGCGGCAGCAGCGGGCGTGGTCACCTGCAGGCCCTCGGCCAGCGAGGCTTCACCCCCGGGAATCGGCACCTCGGTACCGATCACGTAGACCGGCGGCGGCAGGCCGTGTTCGGCGGCGGTGCGCTCGGCGATCTCGGCCAGCTCGGCCGAGCGTGCGGCAACGACGGCATCGGGCAGCGGCACCGGGTCATCGGCGCAGGACATGCTGCAATCGAGGTGGATCTTGTGGAAACCGGCGGTGACATAGGCTTCGATCAGCACGCGTGCGTGGGTCATCGCTTCGGCGGCCGGGCGCTTCTGCCAGGCATTCGGGCCGAGGTGGTCGCCGCCCAGGATCAGCCGCTCGCGCGGGAAGCCTTCTTCATCGGCCAGCGTGCCCACGTAGTCGCGGTACTGCGGCGGGGTCATGCCGGTGTAGCCGCCGAACTGGTCGACCTGGTTGGAGGTGGCCTCGATCAGCAGCACGGTGCCATGCGCCAGGGCGACGTGCATGGCCGCGCGCAGCACCTGCTCGTTGCTGCAGCAGACGCTGTACAGGCCGACGTTGGCGCCGGCGCGGTGGGAAGCAAGCAGGGTCTGCAACGGGGACATGGTCAGGCTCCGGAGATCAGGAAAACGAGGGTTGGCAGGCGAGCAGGGCGGCACCACGTGCGCCACCGGCATCGCCGAACCGTGGCGGCACGATCGGCGGGACCTGCACGCCATTGAACAGATGGGTGGCGATGGCGGCCGGCAGCTGCTGGTACAGCGGCGCGTACTGCGAGAGTCCGCCGCCGAGCACGATCACGTGCGGGTCCAGTGCCAGCACCAGCGCGGCCAGGCTGTGGCCGAGCAGGTCACGATGGATGTCCAGCGCCTTGCGCGCGCGGGCATCGTCGGTTTCGGCCAGCGTGATCACCGCACTGGCGTCGACGGCGCTGCCTCCGAGGTGGCGTTCGATCATGGCCAATCCGCTGCCGGACACATAGCGCTCAACGCAGCCCTGCAGGCCGCAGCCGCAGTCCAGCAGCGGCAGGCCATGGCGCTGCAGCAGATGGCCGGGCACGCTCCAGTGGCCCCATTCGCCGGCCAGGCCGTTGAAGCCGGACAGCAGCCGGCCCTGCAGGCAGAAGCCACCGCCGGCACCGGTGCCGAGGATGGCGCCGAACATGCTGGGGTAGCCATCGGCGGCGCCGCCGTGCGCTTCAGACAGGGCAAAGCACTGCAGATCGTTGCCGAAGTGCAGCGGGCGCTGCAGGCGTGCCTGCAGATCCTGCGCCACGCATTGGCCGGTCAGTGCAGGCACGTTCGCGCTGAGTTGGCGGCCGCTGCGGCGGTCGCGCACGCCGGGCAGGGCGATGCCGATGGCCGCATCGCTGCGGCCGAGGGCAGCGTCCGCCTCGGCGACCAGCGCCACCACCGCCTGCAGGAAGCCGTCGTAGTCACCCTGTGGGGTGGCCACGCGGCGGCGCCAGGTGACCTGCATCGCCGCATCGCACGCCACCAGCTCGATCTTGGTGCCGCCGATGTCGATGCCATAGCAGGCGTGGGCGATCAGCTCAGCCATGGTGGATGGTGACGCCCTTGACGACGCGGTTGACGGTGCCGTCCGGGAACGGGTTGTCCGGGGTCAGGCCCAGCGCGGCCGAGCGCTGCAGCGCGAACAACTGCGCGAAGCCCAGCCACACCGGTGCCAGCCACGGATCGTCCAGTGCCGGCACGGTGAGGGTGTATTCGTCATCGGCGCCGATGTCCGAATGCGGGCCGATCGCCAGCACCTGGCCGGCCACGCCGTCGCGGCGCAGCTCTTCCAGCAGGTCCTGTTCGTAGCGGCGCGCCAGCGGCTGCACGCTGCGCAGCACCACCACCAGGGTGTTGCCGTCCAGCGTCGACTTCGGGCCATGGCGGAACCCCAATGGCGTGTTGGCCAACGCCAGCACGCGCCCGGCGGTCAGCTCCAGCACCTTCAGCGCGCACTCGCGCGCCAGCGCTTCCAGCGGGCCGCTGCCGAGGTAGATGATGCGGTTGAACGGGCGCTGCGCCAGCGCCGCCACCGGTGCATCCCACTGCGCCTGGCCTTCGCGGGCCAGCGCGGCGATCTGCTTCAGGCGCGCCACGCGCGCATCCCACGGCGAACGATCGAACACGGTCAGCGCAGCCAGCAGCATGCAGGTCAGGCTGCTGGTCATGGCGAAGGCGCGATCGCAGCTGGCCGACGGCATCAGCAGCGTGCAGGTATCGGCACGGCCGGCCCCACGGCGGGCCAGTTCGCCATCGGCGTTGCAGGTGATGTCGAGGAAGCGCGCGTCATCCACGTCGCTGCGCACGCGCTCCACCGCGGCCACGCTTTCCGGGCTGGAACCGCTGCGGCCGAACGACACCAGCAGGGTCGGGCGGTCGCGCTGCAGGTACAGTGCCGGATGGGTCAGCAGGCTGGTGGTGTGCACCACGCGCACCTCGGCCGCCCACTGCGCATTGATCGCATCGGCCACCATCTCGGCGATGAAGCCGGAGCTGCCGGCGCCGGTGAACAGCACGCGCTGGTTGGGATCGTTGAGGCTGCCGCCGAGGAAGGCCTGCAGGCGGTCGCGGGCACGCGACAGATCCTGGGCGAGGGCTTCCCACAGCGCTGGCTGCTGGGCGATTTCGGTAGCGGTATCGGCTCCGCCAAGGCGCTGCCAGGCGGACACATCGGAAAGCAGGGTGACGTCCATTCGGAGGTTCCAGTTGGGCCAGCGCACCATCTGCGTTTTCTTTCGAAATGTCAAACATCGAAAGTAAAAAGAAAGAAAATGACGCGATGACTTTTCCCGCTGCCGAGCACTCGGGAAAACGAAAGAACGGGGCGAATGCCGCATCGCACAATGCTTAACAGGCAGCTGCAATCGATTACACAAAGTACTGCGACGCAACAACTTTCGTTTCAAAGGAATATATCTTCCTTTTTCCTTTCAATTTGTTGACATCTTTCGAATCGCTGCCCTAGAGTCGGCCCAACCGCTTTCGAAACGCCCGGTAAACGGGTTGGGAGTCCGTGTGGAAATCTGCGTTCGTCGCTCGCCGCTGATGCTGGCCCTGGTGCCGGCCTTGATGCTGGCGTCCATGACGGCCCGCGCCGAGCCGGTCGGCAACCTGCGTTCGGTTGCCGCCAGCGCCAGCCGCGACGGCGTGCAGGGCTGGGACCTGCAGACCGACAAGGGAGCGCGCATCCGCATTGAACTGCCGACGACCGACATCATCCGCGTGCAAGCCGGCCGCAACGGCACGCTGACCGGCGCCGGCGACAAAGCCGCACCGATCGTGCTGCCGCAGCCCAAGGCGAACGTGCAGGCGCAGCTGGAAGAAGATGCGCAGGAAATCCGCGTGCGCACCGAGTCACTGGTGTTGCATGTACAGCGGCAGCCGCTGCGCATGCGCCTGGAACGGCTGGACAACGGCCAACCCACCGCGCTGTGGCAGGAACTGCAGCCGCTGGACCTGGATGCCACGCAGAGCGTGCAGGTGCTGTCCTCGCAGGCCGATGAGGGCTACTTCGGTGGCGGCCAGCAGAACGGCCGCTACCAGTTCAAGGGCCGCGAGCTGGAGGTGTCCTATTCCGGCGGCTGGGAAGAGGGCGACCGCCCCAGTCCTGCACCGATGCTGCTGAGCAGCCGTGGCTGGGGCATGCTGCGCAACACTTGGAGCGATGGCAGCTACGATCTGCGCGAGGCCGACCAGGCCACGCTGCTGCATCGCGAAGACCGCTTCGATGCCTATTACTTCGTCGGCGCCGACCTGCCGAAACTGATCGAGCGCTACACCCAGCTGACCGGCCGCCCGAACATGGTCGCGCGCTGGGCGCTGTCCTACGGCGACGCCGATTGCTACAACGACGGCGACAACAGCAGGAAGCCCGGCACCGTGCCCGAAGGCTGGAGTGACGGCCCGACCGGCACCACGCCGGATGTCATCAACAGCGTGGCCAAGCAGTACCGCGCCCACGACATGCCCGGTGGCTGGATCCTGCCCAACGATGGCTACGGCTGCGGCTACAAGCAGTTGCCGGAAACGGTGAAGGGGCTCGCCGGCTACGGTTTCCGCACCGGCCTGTGGACCGAGAACGGCGTCGACAAGATCGCCTGGGAAGTGGGCAAGGCCGGCAGCCGCGTGCAGAAGCTGGACGTCGCCTGGACCGGCAAGGGCTACCAGTTCGCGATGGACGCCAACCGTCAGGCGTTCAACGGCATCCTCGACAATTCCGATTCGCGCCCGTTCCTGTGGACGGTGATGGGCTGGGCCGGCATCCAGCGCTATGCGGTGGCCTGGACCGGCGACCAGAGCAGCAGCTGGGATTACATCCGCTGGCACGTGCCGACCCTGGTCGGGTCGGGCCTGTCCGGCATGGCCTACGCCAGCGGCGATGTGGATGCGATCTTCGGCGGCAGCGCCGAGACCTTCACCCGCGACCTGCAGTGGAAGGCGTTCACGCCGGTACTGATGGGCATGAGCGGCTGGTCGTCGAACGCACGCAAGCATCCGTGGTGGTACGACGAGCCCTACCGCAGCATCAACCGCGATTACCTGAAGTTGAAGATGCGCCTGACCCCGTACATGTACGGCCTGGTGCACGAGGCCGCGCAGACCGGCGCACCGCCGGTGCGCGGCCTGATGTGGGACAACCCGCGCGACCCGCATGCGCAGGATGAAACCTACAAGTACCAGTTCCTGCTTGGCCGCGACCTGCTGGTGGCGCCGGTGTACCGCAGCCAGGCCGCCAGCCGTGGCTGGCGCCGCGACATCCACCTGCCGGCCGGCGGCTGGATCGACTACTGGGATGGCCGCCGCGTGCAGGCCGGCGCCGACGGCCGCCAGCTCGACCGCCAGGTGGACCTGGCCACGCTGCCGGTGTTCGTGCGTGCCGGTGCGATCCTGCCGATGTACCCCTCGATGCTGTTCGACAGCGAAAAGCCGCTCGATGAAGTGACCTTCGATCTGTATCCGCAGGGCGAGTCGCAGTACACGCTGTACGAAGACGATGGCAACACGCGCCGCTACCAGCAGGGTGAGTCGAGCACGCAGGTGATCCGCGTGCAGGCGCCGGTGCAGGGCAGTGGCCCGGTGCAGGTGCAGATCGATCCGGTGCAGGGCCAGTACAACGGCCAGCTGGCGCAGCGCCGTTATGGCCTGCGCGTGCTCAGCCGGCAGGCGCCGCGTGCGGTGCATGCCGGTGGCCGCACGTTGCCGGCGCTGGCCGATGCGGCGGCGTTCAACGGTGCGGCTGAAGGCTGGTACTTCGATGCCAAGGAGCGCCGTGGCACGCTGCACGTGCGTACCGCTACCCAGGACATCCGCCAGCCGCTTCAGCTGCAGCTGGACTTCGAGGTGGCCGCTGCGGCCGCCGACGATGCCTATCCGGCCGCGCCGGTACTCGGCCGCGAACTGCCGGCCGACAGCCTGCTGGTGGTCAATCGCCCGGCCGAAGAGCCCGGCCATGCGCTGGAAAATGCCTTCGATGATGACCCGGCCACCTGGTTCCGCAGTGTGCGCAACCAAGCCGTGCGCACCGGTGCGCATGAGTGGGTGATCGGGTTCGGCGAGCGCAGGATGATCGATGGCATCGACATCGCGCCGCGCAACGACAAGAACTGGAAGCACGGCCAGGTACGCGATTACGAGGTCTACCTGGGCGACAGCAACGGCGAGTGGGGCGAGCCGATCGCGCGTGGCCGCCTGCAGTTGAAGGAAGGCGTGCAGCGCATCGCGTTCCCGGCCCATGCCGGCCGCCTGCTGCGCTTCCGCGTGCTGAGCGTGCAGAACCCGGAAGGCGATGGCGCCAGCAGCACCGATCCGATGGTTACCGCCGCACAGGGCAGTGCCCGCGCCTTCGATGCGCTGCAGCCGCGCGACGTCGGCCCGATCGCACTGTCCACCTTCCACATCCTCGAACACCAGGAACCGGAGCGACCGGCCCGGCAGCGCTATCTCTCCGAGCTGCCGGTGCCGGCCGCGCTGGCCAGCCAGGTGCGCGCCGACCAGTCGTTCCGTGGCGACGCCGGCATGCGCATGAACGGCCTGCAGTTCCGCCGTGGCCTGGGCGTCGGTGCCAACAGCCGCATCGACCTGCGCCTGCAGGGCGGCTGGCACCTGCTGCGTGCCGACCTCGGCATCGACGACGCCTGCCGCAGCGCCGGTGGCCTGCAGTTCCAGGTCTGGGGTGACAACCGCCTGCTGTACGACAGCGGCCTGGTGAAGGCACCCGGCGTGGTCAAGCCGGAGCTGGACATCCGTGGCCTTTCCACCCTGAGCCTGCGCACGCTGGGTGCGCAGGGCAGCCAACCCGCCCAGGTCTGTGCCAACTGGGCCAACGCCGTACTGATCGGCCAGGAGGGCGACTCCGCCAGCATCGTCGCCCCATGACCCCCTCGTAACACCGCTCCTCCCCCCGCCCATTCCGACTACGGCCCTCTTGGCCGTGGCCCGGGAGCGTTTTGCCCGCCGAACGCCCACGCGCTCACTTATTGCGCTGCACCCCTGCCAGGAGAGAACCCCGATGTTGCCCGCCCGCCACCACCGCCCCCCCTGTCGTTCGATCGCTCCGCTGTCGCTGGCCATCGCCGGCGTGCTGCTGTCGGTCGCCGTTCCTGCCTTCGCCCAGGAGAGCAAGGACAAGGCCACCGACCTGGCCCGCATCGAGGTCACCGGCTCCAACATCCGCCGCACCGACGTTGAAACCGCCTCGCCGGTGCAGGTGATCAGCAAGCAGGACATCCAGAACATGGGTGCGCGCACGCTGCTGCAGGTGCTCGACAACCTGCCGGCCGCCCGCCCGGCGCAGCAGGACGCGCGTTCGCTGTTCACCGGTTCCGACGGTGCTTCGCAGGCCAACCTGCGTGGCTTGGGCGCGCAGGGCACGCTGGTGCTGCTGAATGGTCGCCGCCTGTCGTACTACGGTGCCCCGGCCGGCTTCCAGACCCAGTTCGTCAACATCGATGCGATTCCGGCCGCGGCCATCGAGCGCATGGAAGTGCTGACCGACGGCGCGTCGGCCGTGTACGGTACCGACGCGGTGGCCGGCGTGATCAACGTGATCACCAAGCGCAACTTCCAGGGTGCCGAGATCAGCTTCACCAACGACACCTCCTCGCGCATCGATTCCTACGGTGAGCGGCAGGCCAGCATCACCGCCGGCTTCGGTGACCTGGCCGAGAACCGCTTCAACATCTACGGTGCGGTCAACATGTACCGCCGCGACGCGATTCCGCTGAGCGATTTCTACGACAAGCGGCCCGACCAGTACTACGTCAACAATCCGAACTACCTCAACAACCTGCGCCTGGGCGTGGGCAGCAAGCCGGGTGAATTCAATCCGGGCACTTACTTCGCCTTCGATCCGGTCACCGGCCGCCGCGTGCAGGAAGCCGCGCCGGGCTGCAGGAACGTGCTGACCAGTGAAGCGGCCGGTCCGCGTTGCGTCTGGGAAACCTGGATGAACAACGAGATCGATGCCGGCGCCAAGTCCGAGCGCAATACCGCCTACCTCAACGGCACTTTCCTGGTGGGTGACAGCACCGAGATCTTCGCCGAGGCGACCTACACCGACATCGACCTGCGCGCCAACGGCGGCACGCCGCGCACCTACGGCACCACCACCGGCAACCCGACCAGCTGGTTCTCGCGCAATACCGGCAACACCGTCAACCAGTTCCTGTACCCGTTCCTGGGCCCCAACAACGAATACAACCATGCCAGTCCGCAGTTGAAGGCGATGATGGGCGGGGTGGTCGGCCTGAACTACCTGCTGCAGGATGCCGGCCCGAACTATTTCGGCCAGCGCAATACCGACAAGAGCTACCGCGTGCTGGCCGGTGCGCGTGGCAACCGCGGTGACTGGAACTGGGAGACCGCCTTCGCCAGCGCCGGTACCCACACCACCACCTACCAGACGATCAACGTCAACACCAAGGGCTTCGAGAAGGCGTTCGGGCCGTACACGATCGATCCGGGTACCGGTCGGGTGATCATCTCCGACCACCCGGCGTACAAGTTCGGCGAGATCAGCGAAGCCAACGCCGCGTTGATCCGTGAAGCGTTCCCGACCTTCGACATCCAGTCGTGGACCCGCCTGCATACCCTGGACGGCAAGATCGAAGGACCGCTGTTCCAGCTGCCGGCGGGCGAGATGCGCGCCGCGTTCGGCTTCAACGCCAGCCGCGAGACCTTCTACACCCCGGGCAATGCCGATGCGGCCAATGGCCTGATCACCCAGCAGGGCGGCTCGTGGTTCGACGGCAAGCGCAACACCTACGCGCTGTTCGCCGAGACCGTGGCGCCGATCACCGACAAGCTGGAACTGGATGCGGCGGTGCGCGTGGACAAGTACCCGAACTTCAGTGCCAACGTGGCGCCGAAGATCGGCTTCAAGTACCAGGCGTTCGACCAGCTGATGCTGCGCGGCACCTATTCCACCGGCTTCCGCGCACCGAGCCTGGCCGAGTCCGGCAACGGCGGCGTGTTCGCGCAGCTGGGTGGCTTCCGTGACGAGCTGCGCTGCAACGAGACCAACGCCATCGCCAACCTGCTGCTGAAGTCGCAGCGGCCGGGTGACGTCGACCTCGGAAAGAACCTGCTGAACGTCGACTGCAGCCGCACCGTGGCGCGCATGACCCAGCCGAACAAGGACCTGAAGCCGGAAAAGGCCAAGATCGCCACCCTCGGCTTCGTATACGAGCCAGCAACCTGGCTGTCGGTGTCGGCCGACTACTGGTTCATCTACCGTGACAATGAAATCGTCGCGCCGGACTACCGCCGCATGGAAGACATCATCTCGATGTCGCGCTCGCCGATCACCGACAGCGACCGTGCCAATCTTGCCCAGTTGGCGGCGATGTGCGCCGACCCGGCCAGCGGCGTGAGCTGCCCGGCCACCCTGCCGGGCTACTCCGCCGGCAACGTGGCCAGCGTGGTCGGCCAGTACAAGAACCGCGGCAAGACGCTGATCGACGGATTCGACATCGACGCGCGCAGCCGCTTCTCGCTGGGCGACTGGGGCAACCTGAACATCGGCCTGGCCGCCACCATCGCCAACCGCAACCGCTTCTACATGGACGCGGAGAACGGCTGGTACTACGGCGACGTGGTGGGCTACTACAACAACCCGCGCCTGCGTGCCACGCTCAATGCAGACTGGACCTACAAGCAGGTCACCACCAGCATGTTCGTCAACTACGTGGGCGGCACCAAGTGGGCCACCGACCAGATCGACGAAGAGAGCAACAACAAGGAAACCTGCACCGGCGGCTACCTGGCCCTGCAGAAGAGCAAGTGCGATGGTGCACCGTCGTGGTGGACCGCCAACATGAGCGTCACCTGGCGCCCGGATGACGCGTGGAACCTGAGCTTCACCGTCAAGAACCTGTTCAACCGCCTGCCGTTCTACGATCCGAACAGCTTCCTGGGTGACTCCAGTGACTACGCCACCATCTTCGGTCGTGGTTACAGTGTGACCATCGGCTACCGATTCAAGTAATTCCGTTTGCGTTACCCGGCGGGCCGGCTACGGCCGGCTCGCTGCCAAGAGGAGAGATGTCTGCCATGAAGCGTAGGGAATTCATCGCGGCCAGTGCCGCTGTCGCCGCCAGCAGCCTGCTGCCGCAGACCCCGGCATGGGCACGCGGGCGCAAGGTGCGCCTGGCCATGATCGGCACCGGGATGCGTGGGCTGGTGCTGCTGAAGGAGCTGGTGCGCCGCGACGATGTCGAGGTGGTCGCGTTGTGCGACATCGAGCCGATCATGCTCGGCCGCGCCATGGACATGGTGGCCAAGGCCGGCAAGCCGGCCCCGAAGACCTACGGCCAGGATCGCGACACCAATGCCTGGAAGCGCCTGTTGGATCAGAAGGGCATCGATGGCGTGATCATCGCCACGCCGTGGGAGTACCACGCGCCGATGGCGATTGCCGCGATGCAGGCCGGCGTGGCCGTGGGCTGCGAAGTAGTGGCCGGCATCACCCTGCAGGACCACTGGGACGTGTTGAAGACCCAGCTGAGCACCGGTACCCCGTACATGCTGCTGGAGAACGTCTGCTACCGCCGCGACGTGATGGCGGCGTTGCAGATGGTGCGCCAGGGCCTGTTCGGCGAGCTGGTGCATCTGCAGGCCGGCTACCAGCACGACCTGCGCGGCGTGAAGTTCAATTCCGGCGACCCCAACCAGCCCTACGACAGCGGCGTGGAGTTCGGGCCCAAGGGCTGGAGCGAAGCCCGCTGGCGCACCGAGCATTCGGTGGAGCGCAACGGCGAGCTGTACCCCAGCCACGGCATCGGCCCGTGCGCGATGTACACCGGCATCAACCGTGGCAACCGCTTCACCCACATCAATGCCTTCGCGACCAAGGCACGCGGCCTGCACGAATACACCGTGGCCAAGAGTGGCGGCACCACCCACCCCAGCACCAAGGTGAAGTTCAAGCTCGGCGACATCGTGACCACCACGCTGGCCTGCGAGAACGGCGAGACCATCCTGCTGCAGCACGACACCTCGCTGCCGCGCCCGTACTCGATGGGCTTCCGCGTGCAGGGCACCAAGGGTCTGTGGATGGACGTGAACCATTCGATCCACATCGAAGGCCGCAGCCCGCCGCACCAGTGGGAAGAGTTCAAGAAGTACCAGGACGAGTACGAGCACCCGCTGTGGAAGCAGAACGCCGACACCGCCGCCAGCGCCGGCCACGGTGGCATGGACTGGTTCGTCATCCATGCATTTGTTGAAGCACTGAAGGCCAAGGCACCGATGCCGATCGACATCTACGATGCGGTGACCTGGAGTGCGATCACGCCGCTGAGCGAGCAGTCGATCGCCAACGGTTTCCAGACGCTGGAGTTCCCGGACTTCACTGCAGGTGCGTGGAAGACGCGCAAGCCGATCTTCGCATTTGACGGCAAGTACTGAGGTTTATCCCTTCCATGCTGTGACGGAAACGCCGGGCCATGCCCGGCGTTTCTGTTTCTGGGGGCATTCGCCTTGTAGAGCCGAGCCCACGCTCGGCTGCTTGTGCGGTCGGCCGCTCGCTTTATCAGAAAACTCTGAAATCTGACCCACTCCACAGTTTCTGACTTGAATGTGTAAACCACATCGGAGATAACGTCCTCCATGCGGTCAGGCCGCATTCCGGACCAGGGACGATCCGAAGCATGACGTGGCCAGGCATTAGCCCCATGTTCTCGTTCCCGCCGGAGCTGTGTTCGTCCAGGAAGGAGAACAGGGATGTTGAAGCGATTGAAGGATCTGTCGAGCGCAGTGCTGGCGATGGCCGCGCTGGGATGCATGGGCACCTCTGCGGTTCAGGCGCAGGAGGTGAAGAAGCAGTGGTTCGCGTTCGCGTCCGGCAACCAGCCCCGCGCGACGGAGAAGCTGGTACAAAAGGACATTGAAACCCGCTTTGCCGCCCATCAGGCCTATGGCCCCTTCAGCTGGGAGATGCGGGGGACCACTACCCTGACCGACAAGATCATCTATGACTACGCGATCAAGCCCGCGAAGCTGATCAAGACCGATTGGACATACCGCTTCGACAGCCAGGCGCATGGCTCCGAGGAGGCGCTGTTCGAGGCGCTCAGGCTGACGGTGCCCAAGGAGCCCGCCTGCCCGGCGCCGCAGGTTTCGATGACGCAGGCATGGACGGGGATCCCTGGCGGTGGCGCAGGTGCCGGCGCCGATGGCAGCAATGTGGGTGAGCGGGGCGTGGCCACCGTTTCCTACCACTCCTTCAACGCAGGCAGTGCAACCTGCGAGCCGATGACAGCGCCACGTCCTGTCCAGCGGACACGCGAAGTGAAGTGCCCCAATACCAGCAGCACCATCATGAAGTGGCGTGAAGATCTTCAGATGTGCGGCATGCCCCCGGCGCTTGAGACGGGGACGGCGGCGATGACCCGTCGATATTACAGCCCGATGATCGCGCAACAGTGTGATGCACCTGGAAATCCATGCGACCCGACAACTGGCGACAAGACCCAGCCCGAACCCGATTTCGATCTGGGCTGGATCAGATTCCGCCGTCACTACCACTCGTTGACCAGCACGCCTGGAGCCGCCTTGGGCACGGGTTGGACGCACTCGCACAACCTGCGGTTGACGGTCGGTGTGGACAGCACCACGTTCCCACCGGGCACCGAGGTGAAGGTCGGTCGGATCGGTCAGGACGGCACGCACCTCGCTTTCCCCAAGCGCGGCGCCTACTACGAAGCCAATGACGGCAGCGGCGAGCGGGTAACGCAGCAAGGTTCCAACTGGCTGCTCTCACGCGCCGGGGAGCGCATCCTGTTCAGTTCCACCGGTCTGATGCAGCGTCGCGATTTCGAGGACGGAACGTCGCTGACCTATGCACACGACAGCCGTGGCCGCCTGCTCAGCATCACCCATTCCACCGGGCGGCGTCTGGATATTCAGTATCTCCTGCCAGGTGACGACTCGCTGATCTCCGCTGTGATGGTCGCCGGCCAGCCTGTGGTGAACTACGCCTATTCACCGGCCGGCGAACTGATCCGTGCGACCTACGCAGACGGCGCCAGTCGTACGTACCACTATGAGGACGCCCGCTTCCCGGGTTACCTGACTGGCATTACCGCCGAAGACAACCAGCGCTACAGCTGGTACGGCTATGACGCGCAAGGGCGGGTCACCTGCAGCCGCCATTCCGGTGACTGCAGCCAAGCCGACGTGGGCATCGATGGCGTGCGCCTGGAGTACACCCCGGCAGGCACCACCATCGTCACCGACGCGCTGGGCAAGCAGAGTACGTACGCATTGACCGCCAGCGGTACCAGCGGCCTTCCGCGCAAGGTCAATGGCATCACCGAAAGCAACGGCAGCATCACTCGCGCCTATCTGCCCGAGGGCACCGATTTCCGGCGTCGGCTGCAGTCGGTGACCGATCGCCGTGGTGTCGTCACCAGCTACGTCTATGCCGAGGCCAGCGATGCTGCCGTAGGCGCCGTTAGCGTGACCACCACCACCGAAGCGGCCGGTACTCCGGATCAGCGCGTCAGCGAAACGCGCGTGGCCATGGACAGCAATCGGCTGGTGCAGCAGACCGTCGGTAACCGTGAGATCCGCATCGCACGCAATGCACGCCTCCAGCCGACCACCATCACCGTACGCGACAGGGTGACCGGTGATACCCGCATCACCACGCAGACCTACTGTGAGGCCGAAGGGCCGGAGTGCCCGCTGGTGGGACTGCTGCGTAGCGTGGATGGCCCACGCAGTGATGTGGCGGATGTCTCCACCTATGCCTACTACACCGCGGACGACGCGGGATGCGCGACCAGTGGTGCCTGCAGTTATCGCAAGGGCGACCTGCGCAGCGTGACCAATGCGCTGGGCCAGACGGTCGAGACCTTGGCCTACGACGCGTTCGGGCGGCCGTTGTCGGTCAAGGATGCCAACGGCGTGGTCACCGATTACACCTACCATGCGCGCGGCTGGCCGACCTCGGTCACCGTGCGCGGTGCCACCACAGCCGAGGACCGGGTGACCCAGATCAGCTACTGGCCGACCGGCCAGGTGCAACAGGTCACCGAGCCTGACGGCAGCAGCGTTACCTATGTCTACGACGCCGCCCAGCGGCTTACGGACATCGCGGACAGTGCGGGTAACACCATTCACTTTGCGCTGGACAACGCCGGCAACCGCCTCAAGGAAGACACGCTGGATGCAGGCGGCACCCTGCGCCGTACCCTGGCGCGGACGTTCAACACGCTTGGCCAGCTGACCGCGCTGAAGGATGCGGGCAACCACGCCACCGGCTTTGCCTACGATGCCAACGGCAACCCGCAGACGATCACCGACGCACTGCAGCGCGTGACCAGCCAGCAGTACGACCCGCTCAACCGCCTGGCGCAGACCCTGCAGGACGTCGGCGGCGTCGCGGCGGAGATCCGCAGTCAGTACAACGCGCTGGACCAGGTCACCCAGATCACCGACCCGAAAGGCCTGCATACGACCTATGCCTACAACGGGTTCGGTGACCTGACCGGGCAGGTCAGCCCGGACAGTGGCGTCAGCAGCTTTGCCGTGGACGCCGCCGGCAACCGCAAGACCGCCACCGATGCGCGTGGCGTCACCGCCACCTATCACTACGATGCACTCAACCGCCTGATCGGCATCGCCTACCCGGACCCCAATCTGGATGTGGGCTACGGCTATGACGTGGCGCCAGCAGCCTGCGCCGCAGACGAGCGCTTCGCCAAGGGGCGTCTGGGGCAGGTGCTGCACGCCAATGGCAGCACCCAGTACTGCCATGACCGTTTCGGCCAGGTCACCCGCAAGGTGCAGACCGTCAATGGTGTGGCCACCACCCTGCGCTATGCCTACAGCAAGTCGGGTCGCTTGACCGCGTTGACCTACCCCGACGGCAGCGTGGCCGACTACGTGCGCGATACCCAGGGCCGCATCAGCCAGATCGGCCTCACCCGCCCCGGCCAGGCGCGCCAGATCGTGGTGAACAACGTGACCTATGCGGCCTTCGGCCCGGCCACCGGCTGGGCCTATGGCAATGGGCGGCAGCTGCAGCGTCCGCTGGACTTGGACTATCGCCCGCAGGCGGTGCACGACCCGGCTGCGGGCGGTCTGTCGCTGGGCTACGGCTACGACCCGGTCGGTTCGATCACCGAGCTGAAGAACGGTGCAGGTCCGACGGTGCTGGCCAAGTACGCCTACGACACGCTGGGCCGCCTGACCCAGACCCAAGACGGCGCGACCGGCACGCCGATTGAAACCTATGCCTACGACGCCACCGGCAATCGCACCGCGCTGACCACCTCGGCAGGCACCGCCAGCTACACCTACCCCGCAACCAGCCATCGCCTGACTGCGGTGGATGGCGAAGCGCGCACCCATGACGCAGCGGGCAATACCACCAGCATCGGCAGCAAGACCTTCACCTACAGCGATGCCAACCGCATGAACGCGGTGAAGCAGGGCGATGCCGTGCTGGAAAGCTACGGTTACAACCATCGCGGCGAGCGCGTGCTGCGTACTCCAGCCGGTGGCGCAGCTCAGATCACGCTGTACGATGAGGCCGGGCAGTGGCTGGGCAACTACTCGGCCACGGGGCAGGCGCAACAGCAGGCCATCTGGCTGGACAATTATCCGGTGGCGCTGATCAATGTGCCGGCTACCGGCGTGCCGGAGCTGGCCTACTTGCAGCCGGATCATCTGGGTACGCCGCGCGTGGTGATCGATCCGGTGCGTGATGTGGCGATCTGGGAGTGGAGCAACAAGAGCGAAGTGTTCGGCAACCAGATCCCAAGTGCCGATCTAGATGGCGATGGTGTGGCATTCGAGCTGGCACTGCGCTTCCCAGGCCAGCAGGCGACGGATGCGAGCGGGCTGTTCTACAACTATCAGCGGGAATACGACCCGGCTGTGGGGCGGTATTCGCAGAGTGATCCGATTGGGCTCAGGGGTGGGTACTCACTGTACTCTTATGTCGATGGTGATCCACTGTCCAACGAGGACTCCATGGGCCTGAAAGGCGGAAGGCCGCCAAGTCTTGCGCGACAGGGTGGCGGTAACTCCGCTCAAAGGAGAGTTGCTGCGCGTGCCCAACGTCAGGCAATCGAGTCAAACTCACATACGAATCCAATTTACTCGCGCGGACTTTCGCCCGAGGAAGTGGGGTCGTTGGAGAATGCTGCGAGCCTCATAAGTGAGCATGACTATACTCAGTATTGTGCGGCTGAGGTCTGTAGAAATGATCAAAATCAGTGCACAAGTGGTGACGTCATGAGGGGGGCTTTCCATCGAATCCAACCGTTGCGCAGGTCCATTCAAGAGGATGTCAGTGCCTAACTCCATATTATTCTAATCCCTCGCATCCTCTACTATCTAATCCCGAGGCGGATCCTCTTGATCTGATTGATCTGGTTCGAGACTCCATAATAAACTGGCGGTCGCGGAGGTAAGTAAATGATTTTGCGAGCATTTGGAATTCTGGTGGGGCTTGCTACGATAGCATTTGGCCTGGCTGTAATTGGCGGCGCATTGGTTGGGACTGGGCCTTGTCGAGTGAACTGTGATCTATATATGTCGATTATTCGACTGGTGGGGCAGGCGCATTACAATAAAATAATTGGGGTGGTGTGGGTCATCGGCGGCGCCATGTTTATTGTTGCTTCGATGCTGATTGGCAAGAAGAAAAGTCCGCTTCGCCGAGGCGGAAGGAAGGCGCGGTTGTAAGGAATTCCAGCAGGCTGGAAGCCGCTTTGTTCAGCATGAATGAACCCGCAACCAGCCACCGGTTGACCGCCGTGGACGGCGAAGCGCGCAACCATGACGTGGTGGGCAACACCACCAGCATAGGCAGCAAGACGTTCATCTACAACGACGCCAATCGCATGAACGCGGTGAAGCAAGGTGATGCCGTGCTGGAAAGCTACGGTTACAACCATCGCGGTGAGCGCGTGCTGCGTACCCCGGCCAGTGGCGCGGCTCAGATCACCCTGTATGACGAAGCAGCGCAGTGGCTGGGCAATTACTCGGCCACGGGCCAGGCGCAACAGCAGGCCATCTGGCTGGACAACTACCCGGTGGCGTTGATCAACATGCCGGCCACCGGCGTGCCGGAACTGGCCTACGTGCAGCCGGATCACCTGGGCACACCGCGCGTGGTGATTGATCCGGTGCGGAATGTTGCAATCTGGGAGTGGAGCAACAAGAGCGAGGTATTCGGCAACCAGATTCCGAGCACCGACCCGGATGGTGATGGAGTGGCGTTCGAGCTGGCACTGCGCTTCCCCGGCCAGCAGGCGACGGATTCGAGTGGGTTGTTCTACAACTACCAGCGCGAGTACGACCCGGCGGTGGGGCGGTATTCGCAGAGTGATCCAATTGGGTTGGATGGGGGAATCTCAACCTTCAGTTACGCGGATCTCACTCCACAGGCTAAAGCGGACCCGCTCGGATTGGCGACATGGACTGGAACCATGACGTTTGCGGGCACTGGCGTAGGGATTGTAGGTGGTGTGGGTGGTGCAAGACTGACCCTTACGTCCGAATGTCTCAATGGCCGTCAGGCGTCCGTCGAACTCGGCTTTGCTGGGGTTGGCGTCGGCACTGGATCTCCCATCTCCGTCACCGTCTCTAATGTCACTCTCACTGGAGGCAACCTGATGTATGTCGATCCAAGCGAATTGCTCGGAGCTTCTTCCATTCTTTCGTTGGGAGCAGCGGCCGGTGGGGGGGGCTCTCTGTCAACCCTGAGGATTGGCGATGTATCTTCATTTGGAATTGGGGGGCAGGGGGGTTGGGATGCCTCGGCGAGCTACCTGATTGGGCGAAGCAGATTCATGGGGGATGGAGTTACCTGGAGCGACTGCGAATGTCATTAGAATCAGTTTTTGAAGCCCTTTGCATGCTCGCTATCGCAACGTTGTTGATAGCTTTCGTTTCGCGAATTTTTCTGGTTTGGGAGTTAAGGAGAAATTCCCCTGAACTGTGGGACACCCTTGGCAGACCTGCGATCCTGGAGCGAGATCATTTCTTAACCAAGTATCCGATCTGCGGATGGAAGCGGGTTCATAACGGCGCATCAGGAGTGCGCAAGTTGTTCCTCTTGGTGTTCTGGTTCTCGTTCCTTGTGTATCTCATATCGCTGATTCCCCTGATCGTGATCTGGATTATGCGCTGATCCTCTTCCGTTGGTCTGAAGCCATTGCGCGATGCTCTGTCCCGCGGGCCAATTGCGATTGCGACACGCTGGGCCGCCTGACCCAGACCCAGGACGGCGCGACTGGCACGCCGATCGAAACCTACGCGTATGACGCCACCGGTAATCGCGCTTCGCTGACCACTTCGGCGGGCACTGCCAGCTACACCTATCCCGCAACCAGCCATCGCCTTGCCGCCGTGGATGGCGAAGCGCGCAACCATGATGCAGCGGGCAACACCACCAGCATCGGCAGCAAGACGTTCACCTACAATGATGCCAACCGCATGAACGCGGTGAAGCAGGGCGATGCTGTACTGGAGAGCTACGCCTACAACCATCGCGGCGAGCGCGTGCTGCGGACCCCTGCCGGTGGTGCGGCTCAGATCACCCTGTATGACGAGGCGGGGCAATGGCTGGGCAACTACTCGGCCACGGGCCAGGCGCAGTTGCAGGCCATCTGGTTGGACAACTATCCGGTGGCGCTGATCAATGTGCCGAGTACCGGTGTTCCGCAGCTGGCCTACGTGCAGCCGGATCATCTGAGTACGCCGCGCGTGGTGATCGATCCGATGCGCGATGCGGCGATCTGGGAGTGGAACAACAAGAGCGAGGTGTTCGGCAACCAGATTCCGAACGCTGATCCGGATGGGGATGGTGGGGCGTTCGAGCTGGCGCTACGATTCCCGGGCCAGCAGGCCACGGATGCGAGTGGGTTGTTCTACAACTATCAGCGGGAGTATGACCCGGCAGCGGGGCGCTATTCGCAGAGTGATCCGATGGGATTCGACGGGGGGGTATCTACCTTCTCCTATGTATCAGCTGATCCAGTGCAGGCGGTTGATCCGCTCGGACTGCTGGCCAATTGCACTTGCGTGGACGGTGGAGTTCATATCGACATCCCTATTCGCTTCAGTGGTGAGGGAGCTACTACTGAGACTTTGAGAAAAATGATAAATGCAATTGAATCGACCTGGTCTGCGCCCGGATTTATAGTTACTGTTAGCCAGCCGGAGAAAGGTCGGTTAAACCGTGTTGAGGTTCCGCTGGGGAGGGGGGCGACCGTAACTGGAGGCAGTGTCGGTAAATGGTATGCAGGAAACACTGAGTGGACGGCTGCGCACGAAGCAGGGCATTTGATGAATTCAAGTACGATGGTCGTTTTGATATGTACGATGTGGTGTCGCAGGCGCCATCTCGTTCTACCAAGCCCGTTCCGGGGTGGGAGGGAAACATTATGGCAGAGCATCTTGGCGTTCCAGACGATAGGGTTCGGGACGCTATCAAGAAGCGGTTGAGGTGCAAATGATGGTGAGTCTACGCGTGGCTGCGCTGCTTCTTCCATTGCTGGGAGGCTGCGGTACTAGCCAGATCAAACACACTGAATGGAACTCAGATTGGGTGGATGTTTCATCAGATGAGATCATTCCTGGGAACTCGACGATACTTCAGAGTGACCGCTTGGCCACCTTGAATCCGCAGAGCGAAAAGTTGATTGCTCAGTGGATGCTCGATCAGAACTTGAGCATCATGCAAGCATCGGATGCTGCTGATAAATTCGCGCCACTACAGTTGAATGGGTTAGTGCCGGCAGAGGGGGGGCTGTTTATCTCGTCAGAGCTGCCTCGGGTGCAGGAGGCGGGAGTTTTGTCGGCTACATAAATGACAATGGGATTCTCATCTTGTACGGGGTAATGCGAAGTTGTAGGGAGCAAGTGCATCGAGTGGTTGCTGTGAGCCTGAATAAGAGGCCTGCCAAAGTCTTCGGAGGGTGCTCAGGAGCGCTTTGAAGATTCTTATGTGAGTGGGTCTGAGGTGGGAATAGGAAAGTGGGAATTTCATTTGCGAGTGCTCTGTTGGTGTGCCTGCGGGCGGGGGCATGGATTGCAGTGGTTGAGCGGCTTGTAGCATTGGCCAAAGAGAAGGGGCTTGTGCCGCTGGCAAGCGCGGTGGCACATGGCAGCGTCGCGGCAACGGCCTAACTCCTCTGGTGCGATGCAGACCCACACGCGGGAAATGAGCTTGATCGGACACCACTGGAAATGATGTGCCAGGACCCGAGGTTTGATGATGTGGTGCGTAGGTTCGACGCCGCAGATGGAACCTGCTGATGGAATTTTCTGAAAAGAGGTTCTACCGATGCGCCTGATGACCTCCATCTGCCCAGTTTGTGGCACTAGCGGGCAGCGCTTTCCGCTGCGATTTGCTCGAAAGCGTCAAGCGAAGATGTCCTGCCGAGGGTCTCGCGTCGAGCTTCGTTCAGATCCGCGGTTGGGCACGTACTGCTCTATCTTCTGTACACACAGGTCATCATCCTGGTGTCGGCATTGCCGCTGATCGGAGCCAGTGTCGCGGGTGAATGGGCGCGGCTGGGAATGATCTGTGTGGTGGTGCTGGTGCTGCAGGTTGCCCGGCGCGATCAGGCACGCGCGAAGCCAGATCGTCCGTGCCACGCTGGATCCCAATCGCAGCTATGCGCGCAGGCCGGGTGTTTCGAGTAAGAACGTGGCTGCAGCGCCTGCACAGGGCAGTGATACCCCGAGTGCCAGTCCATGATCCTGCTGATCACTCCCTTCCTGACCGCAGGCTTGGCCGCGTGCGCATCGCACTCGGCAGGTGCTGTACGTTCTCCGCACGCCCCGATCACGTACCTCGGTACTGCCGTTGTGAAGGATATGACGCTCGGCCGGTTTCAGATTAGCTCGAAGAAGCACGGCAGCTACAGTTGCCACTCGCAAGTGTGGACCGTCTCCTGCACGCGCGCGCGGCAACGACAGAGATTCGGGGTGCGGATGAGAGGGGCTGGCGTCTCTTCAATGCGGTCCTGGAAGAAGTCGAACCGTCCGCTGCTCGCCTGGTAGTGGCACCCGACAAGGTGGGCAACTTTCTGTATCAAGGCGAGGGGCCTCATGGCCGGTGCGGTGCGCGAAGGGCAGACGCTGTCGATCGTCGTGCGCGATCTTCAGGGCTGCGAGCATCGCTCGTTGCCCTTCGTTCCAGAGCCGGATTGACGGGCAAGTGCAATTAGCTGGTGATGCGGCGGACCGCGCAGTTCCAGGCACCGGCAACGTCCACCGCGGGCTGGCAGCGTGCAGGCAACACAGGGGAAGATGGCGCGCCCGGAGGGATTCGAACCCCCGACCAATGGCTTCGGAAGCCACTACTCTATCCGGCTGAGCTACGGGCGCGTTGTAGAACCGCCGCGCCGTCGGCCAGTTCCGGGG
Organism: Stenotrophomonas sp. CASM101; assembly: GCF_049384845.1. NCBI lineage: Bacteria > Pseudomonadati > Pseudomonadota > Gammaproteobacteria > Lysobacterales > Lysobacteraceae > Stenotrophomonas > Stenotrophomonas sp. CASM101. The sequence goes on from NZ_JBMRFR010000003.1 coordinate 175,893, forward strand.
CGGGCATCGCAGCGCCCTGAGGCGGTGCGGGACGGGCATTCTATCCAGTTTCGCCGAACAAATCTCCCCCCACGGGCAAAGCCCTGCCGGAGGGGCAGGAGTATCCTATCGCCATGGCTGATACCCCCCTCACTTCGCCGCAGTCGTCGGCGACGCCGCGTTGGCGGCATTACTGGAGTCTGATGCGCGCCGATCGCCCGATCGGCACGCTGCTGCTGCTGTGGCCCACCTGGTGGGCGCTGTGGCTGGCCGCGGGCGGCCTGCCGCCGCTGTGGACGCTGTTCGTGTTCACCGCCGGCGTGTGGTTGACCCGCTCGGCCGGATGCGTCATCAACGACTACGCCGACCGCTGGCTCGACCCGCATGTGGAACGCACCAAGGCGCGTCCGCTGGCCACCGGCGCAATCAGCGGCCGTGCCGCGCTCGCCTTGTTCGCCGTGCTGATGCTGGTGGCGTTCGGCCTGGTGCTGACCCTGAACGGGCTGACCATCGGCCTGAGCTTCATCGGCGTGTTCCTGGCCGCCAGCTACCCCTACCTGAAGCGCTACACCCATCTGCCACAGGTCTACCTGGGCATGTCGTTCGGCTGGGGCATCCCGATGGCGTTCGCCGCCGTGCAGGGCGAGGTGCCGATGCTGGGCTGGCTGCTGTATGCCGGCAACATCCTGTGGTCCACCGCCTACGACACCTGGTACGCCATGGTCGACCGCGAGGACGACCTGAAGATGGGCTCGCACTCCACCGCGATCCTGTTCGGTGATCTCGATCTGGTCATCCAGGGCGTGCTCTACGCGCTGTTCCTGGCCACCATGGCGCTGGTTGGCGTGCGTGGCGGGCTGGGTGGGTACTACCTGGCCGGTGTGGCCGTGGCCACGGTGCTGGTGGTGTACGAGTTCTGGATCTGCCGCAACCGCGAACGTGGTCCATGCTTCAAGGCGTTCCTGCACAACAACTGGGTGGGTGCCGCGCTGTTTGCCGGCATCGCCGTGGACCTGGCGCTGCGCTGAGACGCGCAGCCGAGCGTGGGCTCGGCTCTACAGGTGGCCCCCCCCGAAACCGGATATCCGTAGCGCCCGAGCCCATGCTCGGGCGGCGGCGCACAGCGCCGGGCCTTCCGCCGCCTACGACCAATAGGTGGCTGACAGCCTGCACCCCACCGCCCAGAATCGATCCATCGAACCTGGGAGGGTAGGCGATGGCCTCGACGGCAGCAGTACAGGATGGCTGGATGGCGCGCGCAGCGCTGCGCTCGGCCGCCTGGGCGGAAAAGTGGTTCCCCGACGCGTATGTGTTCGCGGTGCTGGGCGTGGTCATTGTTGCGCTGGCCGCGATGGGCTTCGGTTCGACCCCTCAGGCCACCGCCAGCGCCTTCGGTGACGGCTTCTGGAGCCTGATCCCCTTCACCATGCAGATGGCCTTCGTGGTCATCGGTGGCTACGCCGTGGCGACCGCGCCGGTGGTCGCACACTTCATCGATTTCCTGGCCCGGGTGCCGCGCACCGGTCGCGGTGCGGTGGTGTACGTGGGCCTGGTCAGCATGCTCGCCTCGCTGCTCAGCTGGGGTTTCTCGCTGGTGTTCGGCGGCCTGCTGGTCCGCGCGTTGGCCCGCCGTACCGAGCTGCGCATGGACTACCGCGCGGCCGGTGCGTCGGCATATCTTGGCCTGGGCGCGGTGTGGGCCATGGGGCTGAGTTCCTCGGCCGCACAGCTCCAGGCCAACCCGGCCAGCATGCCGCCGGGGCTGGTGGAGATCACCGGCGTGCTGCCGTTCACCGAAACCATCTTCCTGTGGCAGTCGATCGCGCTGACCGCAGTGCTGATCCTGGTCTCGCTGCTGATCGCTTGGCTGACCGCGCCTGCGGCCGGCAGTGCGCGTACTGCCGAGGAGTTCCCCGGCGCCGCGCAGGCCGAGCCGGAGCCGCTGCAGCGGCGCACGCGCCCGGGCGAATGGCTGGAGTACAGCCCGCTGCTGACCGTGCTGCTCTCGTTGCTGGCGTTCGGTTGGCTGTTCAACGAGTTCGCCAACAAGCCGGTGGTCACCGCCATCGCCAACCTCAACACCTACAACTTCCTGTTCATTTCGCTGGGCCTGCTGCTGCACTGGCGCCCGCGCAGCTTCCTCAACGCGGTGGCCAAGGCGGTGCCGAGCACCACCGGCGTACTGATCCAGTTCCCGCTGTACGGCGGTATCGCGATGATCCTCACCCACGCCGCCGGCGGTGACGGGCAGACCTTGGCGCACCGGCTGTCGAGCCTGTTCGTGCACGTGGCCAGCACCGATTCGTTCGCGCTGGTGATGGGCGTCTATTCGGCGGTGCTGGGCTTCTTCGTGCCGTCTGGTGGCGGCAAGTGGATCATCGAGGCGCCCTACGTGATGCAGGCCGCCAACGAACTGAAGGCGCACCTGGGCTGGGCCGTGCAGGTCTACAACGCGGCCGAAGCGCTGCCGAACCTGATCAACCCGTTCTGGATGCTGCCGCTGCTGGGCGTGCTGGGCCTGAAGGCACGCGACATCGTGGGCTTCACCTTCATCCAGCTGCTGGTGCATATCCCGCTGGTGCTGGGCCTGCTGTGGCTGCTGGGGATGACGCTGGCGTACGTGCCGCCGGTGATGCCATGAATGCAGCGTTGGCTTCCCTGTGTGAGCCGGGAAAGCCAGCCTCGTTCAGCGCGTGTCTCCGGCTGCGAGCGCCATGAATGCGTGCAACGCCGATGACGGCATGAGCACATGCCGAACCCGCATGAATCCTTCAGGCGCTTGTGCCGCAAGAGGTTCCGCGCGTTCATTCACAGGCGTACACACGAATGTAGCCGGCCACCCACGTGTGATTAACCAATCGCTGCAGACGATGGTCCCGTCCACCGCATTCCGCGCGTGGCTTTGGAGATCGGACATGGCACAGCAGAACCAGAACCCGAACCAGAAGCAGCAGGGCCAGCAGAACCAGCAGGATCAGCAGCAGGGGCGCGGCCGCGACCAGCAGCAGCAACAGCAGCAGGAACAGCAGCAGCGCAACCAGCGCAACCAGCAGCAGGGTGGGCAGGACGAGGAAGAGTGACTTCGATGCCCCAGCCTGGGCAACCCGCGAAGCCCCGCCCCGTGCGGGGCTTTGCTTATTCCAGCACGCCGATGCGCTGCAGCACCGGCGCCGCCGACATGTCATTGGGATTGGTGCCGGGCTGGTCCTGCGGCACGTCCATGCCCATGCCACGGTACAGATCCACCCAGTGCTGGGCGATCTGCCGCTGCCTGGCGCGGGCGTCCTGGCGGAACTCGACCAGCGATTGCCGGCGCGATCCCTTCTCGTCGGCGTGCAGTACCTCCCACCCCTGCGACGCCGAGGCGACAAGGGCCACGTGGTCGAAGCTGGGGCCGTGCTGCTTGCCGGTGGCATCGTCGATGGCCGCGCTGAGGCCGCTGCGGCCGGCGGTGACGAACAGCAGGTCGCCTTCCCGGACCTCCAGTGCGGCCACAACACCAGGCCACAGCGTTGGCGCCAGCAGGGAGAGGGCAAGCAGGAATGCGCGCATGGGGGCCAGGGTCGAAGCATGTGCGGCGTAGTCTAACGGCTGCTGCGATGACGTTGATTTCAGTCCAAGTGTGATATGAGTCTCAATTCAGCATGTCGGGATATTCCTGACAGCGGATGTTGAAACTGAATCGACAGAGGCATGGCTATCCTTGCCTCCCTACCGCGCCGGAACCGCGCGCGACCGCCCGGAATCAGGAGGATCCCTTGAACCAGCTCCGCCCCGTTGCCCTGCTTGCGCTTGCCCTGGGGCTTGCGCTGTCGGGCTGCAAGCCTGCGCCCCAGGCTGCCATCACTGACGCCGCCGCACCGGCTCCGAGCAGCACGGCCGCCGCCACGACGCCGGCCACGCCGGTTGCCGCGGCCCCGGCAGACGCGTCTGCCAGCTGCCCCCATCCGGTCTTCGACGACTTCCTCAAGCATTTCGGCAACGAGATCGCGCTGCAGGAAACGTCCACTGCCGATCCGCTGCTGGACAGCCACATCGATGGCGACGCCGAGCCGGAGCCACGCAAGGTGGAGGAGAAGGTGCCGCTTGCCAAGGTCGAATGGCCGGTGATGCCGGACCCGGCCACGCTGCAACGCCAGGGCCGCGAGATGCAGGTCACCCGCCTGCCCGACGGCCAGGTACAGGTGCAGATGCGCACCCCCGATACCAGCGACCAGCAGATCTACACCTTTGCCCAGAAGCCGTGCTGGCAACTGGTCAAGCGTGAGGACGAATCGATCTGACCCCTGAGCGACCGCCTGCGGGCGGTCGTGTGATTCACCCAAGGAGCACCGCATGCGTCTGTCTCCCGTTGCCCCCGTGCTGGCCCTGATGCTTGCTGCCTGCAGCGGCCCTGAGGCGGCTGCACCGGCGGCGGCCCCCGCTTCTACTGACCCGGCAGCGTCGCCGGCCGCACCAGCGGCTGCCGTTGCGGACCTTCCCACCTCTCTTACGCGCGACGAGACCGGCATGCATATCGATTGCCAAGGCACCCGCCTGCACCTGGCGGCCCAGCCCACCCAAGACACGGACGCTTCCCGGCTGACCACGCTGGAAATCGAAAAGGACGGCGCACGCCAGGCCATTGCTGCGCCCAAGGAGATGGACGGCTATACCGCCGTTGGCCTGGCCTGCGTGCAGGACCGCAGCGGTACGCCGTACTTCGTCGTGCAGTACGGTGAACTGCCGTTCGGCTGCAGCTTCTGCGAGTGGTACTACCTGTACGACGCCAGTGGCCGCCAGTTGACCCACAGCACACCCCCGCTGCGCGGCGCGGAAGGCGAGGAGCAGGAGCCCAACAACGACGAGTACGAGACGTTGATCGACTCGCTCGGCATCAAGCACCCGGAGGTGAACTACATCGAAGACTGAGCGCAGCGGCAGGACGTCGCACGCGCGCTGTGAACGCAGCACCGCAGTACCGCAGTACCAGAAGTACCAGGAGCAGTACCCCTTAAGGAAATCCCCTTTTTCATAGAATGGATAGCACAGACATGGCAGACATCTACCAGGACATGGTCCAGCCCCGCGGGGCGGCCTACAGCAGTGACCGCATCAAACCGTGGAGCCACTACCGGGAGCCGATCGACCAGAGCGACGGCCGCCTGCATGGCAATTCCCGCCGGTGGGGCGATGCGACCCCGGAAGTACAGTCACGGGTGATCGACACGATCATCGAGTCGGCGCGCGAGAAGGGCCTGACCCCGCGCGAAACCGCGCACGTGCTGGCCATCGCCCGCGTTGAATCGGGCTTCAACCCCGATGCCGCCGCTGGCACCACCTCGGCCTCGGGCCTGGGCCAGTTCATCGACAAGACCGGCAACCACTACCACCTCAACAGCCGCAACCGCTTCGACGTCGGCGCACAGTCCGACGCACTGGTTGACCATTACATCGATAACCGCACGCTGGCGCACAAGCGCGGCCAGGGTGAGGAGTACATCTACAAGTACCACCACGACGGCCCGACCCGCGATTACGGCGGCCTCACCCTGTCTGAAAAGAAGGTGATGCCGTACGTGGACAAGTACGAGCGGTTCGTGGAGCAGCGCCTGGGCCTGACCCACGGCCAGTCCCATGGCAGCCACGCGGCCCCCGCCGCAGCTGCGGCCACCCACGCGCAGGCCAAGCCGGCAGCGGCGCATGCCGAAGGCCAGACCCGCACCTTCGAGCAGACGATGCAGGTGATGCTGCCCCCGCAGAACGGGGTCAAGCCGCACGTTACCGGTGAGTTCGGCGAACACCGCGCGCACAAGCCGCACGGTGGCACCGACTTCAACTATGTCGGCGGCCAGCACGGCCGTAATCTGCAGCACCCGACCGTCCACGCGCCGATCTCCGGAACGGTGACGTTCGTCGGTGGCGACTACGGCACGGTGAAGATCAGGGATGCACAGGGCAACTCGCACGAGATCCTGCACCTGCACTCGACCCAGGTGAAGGAAGGCCAGCCGATCAAGGCGGGCGAGCCGATCGGCACCATGGGCGGGCGTGGCCCGGGCGGTGCGGGGCAGTATGCCCAGCACGTGCATTACCAGTTGAAGGATCCGCACGGCAAGCTGCTCAGCCCGCAGGACTTCTGGGACCACGGCAAGCTGAAGGAAACCGGCAAGGGTGGCCATTCGCATGACGCCGACCACAACGGTGTGCTGCGCCAGGGGGCCAAGGGCGAGGAAGTGACTGCGCTGCAGAAGGAACTCAACCGCCTGGGCGTGCGCGACGGCCAAGGCAATCCGCTGAGCGAGGATGGCAAGTTCGGTGCCAATACCAGGGACGCACTGATCGCCTACCAGAAGCAGCACGGGCTCACCGCCGATGGCGTGGCGGGTCCGGCGACGCTGGGCAAGCTGGCCGAAGGCCGCAGCCATGCCGAGGCGGCGCCGAAGGGGCCGCAACTGGGCGACAAGGCGCATCCGGATACGCCGCTGCACAATGCGATCCGTGGCCACATGCCGGGTATGATCTGCAACGAGATGAGCGCGTATGTGACCGCCCAGGCCAAGGCCGCCGGCATCGATTCACCGGAGAAGCTGCAGGGCGTCACCGTGCAGGATGGCAAGGCCTTCGTCATCGGCACCGTTCCCGGCTTCCGTACTGCGGTGGACATGACCCAGACGGCACCGAGCCTGCAGGAGACCAGCGCTGCAATGCTGGCCAAGCATGAGCCTTCGCAGCAACACGTGCAGGACGAGCAGCAGCGCGTGGCCATGGGCCGTTGACCGCTGCGTGTGAAGAGGTGTGTGGTAAAGGAGGCCGGCCGGGGTAATCCGGCCGGCTTTTCCGTTCATGGGGCAAGGACATACACGGATGCCGTTTCGCATGATGCACAGCACGCCGCCATTGCAAAGCATGGCGTCCACATGAGCCGGGTGCTGCGGTGGCGCAACGCATGGCAGCGGGTAGGGCTGGCACTGCTGCTCTGCCTGTTGCCGCTGCCAGTGCTGGCGGCGGCCGCGATCCCGGCACTGGATGACCCGGTGGTGGACACCGCCAACGCGCTGTCCGCCAGCACCCGCGCCACGCTGCGCGAGCAGGCATTGCAGCTGCAGGCACGCAAAGGCGCGCAACTGCAGGTGCTGGTGGTGCCCAGTGTTGGCGATGACGGCATCGAAGCCTATGCACAGCGCGTCTTCGAACAGTGGCAGCTGGGCCGCGCCGGTGTCGATGACGGGGTGTTGCTGCTGGTGGCAGTGCAGGACAGGCGCGTACGCATCCAGACCGGCTATGGCCTGGAAGGCACCATTCCCGATGCCTATGCCGCGCGCATCATCGACAAGGCGATCGTGCCGCGCCTGCGTGAGGGAGACCTGGACCAGGGCCTGCTGGACGGCAGCAAGGTGCTGGTGGCGTTGATCGATGGCGATCCGCTGCCGCCCCAGGAAGATTCATCCGCACGCAACCTGTTGCCAGCGGATTGGCGCACAGGGGATTCGGTCGTTGCCCTGACGTTGCTGGTGGGGTTCCTGGCCGGTCTGTGGCGATCACCGCCGCGCCTGCTGGCCACCAGGACCGAGGCCGAGTTCAGCTTTAAACGCCGTGAGCGGCGGCGCAAGGCATTGGCAGCCAATGCGGCAATGCCCAGGCCGAATTGGCCGACATTGCCTGCCTGGGGTAGACCGCTGCTGGTAACGGCAGTGATGGCCGCTGGGTTGGTTTCGGCGACGCTGCTGCTGCCGCGGCATGTGCTGCCTGCGCTGTTCTTTGTGCTGTTACCTGCTGTACCGGTGGCGGCGCTGCTGGGGTGGTGCTGGCGTCGCAGCCGTGGTGTGCGCATCGTGCTGTGCGGCATGTTGGCCGTCAGTATCGGTTTCTTCGCGGTGATGCTGGTCCGTGGCCAGTTGCCGCCCAGCCTTGCCCTGCACACGTTGCTGAACCTGGCGGTCGCCCTTGCCGCCATGCTGGTGTTCTTCCTGGTGCAGGCCGGCCGCGCGCGCTGGCGCAAGAACCGCAACAGCTTCGCCGTGCGGCTGGTGGTACTGGTGCTGTTGACCGGCGCCTATGCGCTGGGCGCGCTGCTGGCCATCGACCGGGCCAGCGACGAGAACGCACGCGTGTTGGCGATGATCGTGTCCAGCGTAGGCACGCTGTTCCTGTACTTCATCTGGCTGTTCACCCTGCTGCCCGGCGAAAAAGCACGCAGCGGACGAAGGTCGTCCCAAGGCTACCGTTCCTCGTCCAGCACCTCGTCGTCGAGTTCGTCCTCGAGCAGTTCCGGCGGCTGGTCCGGTGGTGGTGGTCGCAGCGGCGGCGGCGGCGCTTCGGGCAGCTGGTAGCTCAGGCCGCCCACACCCGCCAGCCCAGCGCGGCATCGCGCAGTTCGCCGCTACCGTTCACATCACCCACCTGCAGCTGCACGCCCTGGGCACCGGGCAGGTCTTTCTGCTCGGGGAACCAGCGCCGGTCCGCAGCAACCACGATCAGCAGGCCTTCGTCGTCGCCCATCGGCGCGAACTGCGGCGACGGCGGGCTGATCGGCTGCAGGCCGAAGCGCTGGTTGGACTGTTCGCGCACCGCATCGACATCGTGGCTGGGTAGGCCAACCTCGCTCAGGCAGGTCAGCTCGCTGCCATAGAAGGCGCCTGCGCGCGTGCTGACTGGCAGACGGCGCCGGCCGATCAACTCGAGGATCAGGCCATCAGGACCGGTGAAGTACACCGACTGCGACTGCCAGCTGCTCTCCAGCGCAAAGTAATCCAGGCCCTCAGGATTACGTTGCAGCGGGGCCCGTTCGCGCAACCAGGCCATCGCCTCGCCGAAGCGGTTGTCCGGTACGTTGAAGGCCAGGTGCACGCCACCGACGGGGTAATCACCCGCCGGCTGCAGTTCGATGGTGCTCCAGCCGATGTGCACATGGTTGCCGACCACGCGCTGCTGCAGCACATCATGGAAATACGCGGCCACGGAAGCGACGTCGGATACCGGCAGGGTGAGGTGCAGCAGGCGCATGATCGATTCTCCGTGGACGCGCCCACTGTAGCGCCGGGCCACGCCCGGCGGCCACTAGCGCAGTGAATGGTCGAAGAACCGTACTGCTGCGTCCACTGTCTGCGCGTGGGTCTTTGCCTTTGGCACTGACGTGCTGCAGAGGTCCTGCAGCCGCTGCTGCCCGGTCGGGGTGCATGCGGCGAGGAAATCGTAATGGCCGACACCTGGCAGCAGCTGCAGTGCAGCGCCCGCAATCACTGCACGCGCGGCCGCGCCATTGGTCTGTGGCGGCGCAACCGTGTCAGCCTCGCCAAGCACAATCGACACGGGCAGCCGCAACGAGGACAGCTGCTCGGGCGCGAAGGCCTGGATGATCGCCGGTGCCATCAGGAACACCGCGCGCACGCCGGGAATGGCGCGTGCGTCGTTGGCGTGGGACATCCACGGCGACAGCTCGGCCGACGCCGCAGCGGCAACACGCGCCTCCATCGTGTGCGTTGCCGCTTCCTGTTGAGGCCGGCAGACGCCGTCATCCGGATGCGCCGTGCAGAACGCCAGCAGTCGCTGCAGGTCCGGTTGCGCCCCAGCCGACAACAGCGCGGTGTAGCCACCGGCCGAGAAACCGGCAACACCCAGGCGTTCAGGATCGACGTGCGGGCCCAGCACTGGATCGGCCTGCACGGCCGCCAGTGCCGCGCGCAGATCATCCGCGCGCAGCCAGGTCAACATGCTGCCATGGAGGGTCATCTGGTCGGCACCATTGTTGCCGGGATGATCGACCGCGATCACCAGATAACCTTTCCGTGCCAGCGCGGTGCCCAGCCAGCCCATCATGCGCGCGCTGCCGCCGTTGCCATGCGACAGCAGCAGTGTCGGCAGGCGAGCGCCTGCGGGCGGCGCATCCATCGCCGAGCGACCAACATCGAACAGGGGCGTGCCAGGCGGCCCGATGGTCACCTCGACTTCGCTGCTATCGGCCGGTGCCGGATACCACACCGTGTAGCGCAGGGTGTTGCGGTGCTGCGCATCGCGCACGGCGGCACTGGCCACCGTCGTGGTGCCATGGCGCTCGCCGGCTTTCCAGGTGTCGCCTGCGTGGGCGGAGAGCGCCGCTGCCATCAGCAGCAGCCCGACAATTGTGATGTTCACGCGCATCTTCAGCTCCATGTCAGCAGGGGCCTTCGTCTACCGGCAGCCAGATCTCCACGCCGCCGTTGCCAGTGTGCTCGTTGAACCGGGCGTCGTAGCGCTCCAGGTCCGGCGCGTCGGCCAGGCTGAGGCCGGCGCTGGGCAGGTAGTGATCCAGCAACCAGAACCAGGTCGAGCGGATGGCCGAGATGTGCCCGCCGTGCCAGGCCACCAAGTAGCGTCGTGCGGGCACATCCACGCGCTGCCAGTGCGCGGGTACAGGGCCAAGTGAACCAATCGGCAGCGCGGCGATATAGTCGAAGCCGCCGTCGTCGTCGTTGTTGCAGCACACCCCAAAACTGACCGGGGCCGGCGCCGGCCATTCCCGGTTGAGCTGGGCCCACTGCCCGGGAATGGCACCGCCGCTGTTGCGGGTATGGCGCATGCCGATGCCGGCCAGCTGGAAGGCCGGGGTGTCGAGCAGCTGTGGCGCCTCAGCGCAGGCAGCCGGCGCCTCGTCCACGCGGATCGCCTGCACCAGCGCCAGCCCATCGGTGCCCTGTTGGCGTACCCGTTCCGGTGTCTGCCCGAACTGTTCGCTGAAGGCACGGGTAAACGCGGCATGAGTGGTGTAGCCCGCGCCAATCGCCACCTGCAGGATGTCGCATGCGCCGTTGGCCAGCCGCTGCGCGGCCGTTGTCAAGCGGCGCCCACGCAGGTAACGGACCACCGAAGTGCCGGTGCGGGCCTGGAACAGGCGCGACAGATGGAATGGCGACAGTCCCACCGCAGTGGCGATATCGGCCAAGGCCAGCGGCTGCTCCGCATGGGTTTCGATGTACCACACCGCCTTGCCTGCCGCACTCATCCTGTCGTTCCATGAATCCGATGCTGGACACAGTAGCGGATCGGCAGGCGTGGCGTTTAGCAGTTCTTGCGCCTGCGCGGACTCAAGCTGTCGCACTGACGTCATGCCTCCTTCACAGATCGCGCCGAGACTGCGCGCCTTGTCCAGGCCTGGGATATCCCTGCAGGTGCTGGCCCTGTCGCGTCCTCCCGGAGTCCTGCCGTGCATCGTTCGAAGCTTTCGCGTTCCATCCTCCTCGCCCTTTCCATGGCCAGCGCAGGAGGCGCGATCGCAGCGGAGGCCGATGCGGTCGATGCCGCAGGCGGCAGCCGCGCCGCGCCCACCCAGCTTGATGCAATGCTGGTCACCGGTACCCGCGCGTCCAACCGAACCCAGTTCGAAACACTGGCGCCGGTGGACGTGTTCAGCAAGGAAGACATCAGCTCCGTTGAATCCACCGATCTCAAGGACGTGCTTGCCCAGCTGGTGCCATCATTCGTGGTGCAGCGCCTGCCGATGGCGGACGGCCAGGTGTTCGTGCGTCCGGCTACGCTGCGTGGCCTGTCGCCGGACCAGACCCTGGTGCTGGTCAACGGGCGTCGCTTCCACCGCAGCGCGCTGCTCGGCAACCGTGGTGCACAGGCGGCCGACCTTGCACAGATTCCGACCAGCGCGATCAAGCGCATCGAAGTGCTGCGCGACGGCGCATCGGCGCAGTACGGCTCGGACGCCATCGCCGGTGTCATCAACATCATTCTTGAGGACGGCCCCGGCACCGGGATCACCGCCGGCTATTCGCAGTACGCGCAGGGCGACGGTGCCTCGCGCGACTTCAGTGCGCGCACCGGCTGGTCGCTGGGCGACTATGGCAGCCTGGTGCTGTTCGCCGAGTCGTCCAATTCAGACGCCACCTCGCGTACCCGCCAGCGCCCGGATGCGATCGCCTTCCAGGCTGTACATCCGGAGCTGGAGGTGCCCAACCCGGTGCAGCGCTGGGGCCAGCCGGAACTGGAAAGCCGCCGCGTCGGCTTCAACGTGAAGGCCAATGCCAGCGAGACGCTGGAGCTCTATGCCTTCGGCCTGTACAGCCACAGCGACGGTGTCAGCGATTTCAATTGGCGCAACCCGGATACCACCACTGGCGCGTATCGCACCACCGCCATCTTCCCGGGCTGGAACCTGCGCTCGCTGTATCCGGTCGGCTTCAGCCCGCAGTACGGCAACGTCCAGAACGACCTGCAGCTGGTCGGCGGCCTGCGCGGCGAGATCACGCCCAAGTTGCGCTGGGATGTCAGCGCCTCGTATGGCCGCAACGCCATCGACTACAGCCTGAAGAATTCGATCAATGCCTCGCTCGGCCCGGCCAGCCCGACCGCGTTCGATCTCGGCCGCCTGACCCAGACCGAGAAGAACGCCAACGCCGACTTCAACTACGAGTGGGACGTGGCCGCGCTGCCCAAGCCGATCAACGTCGCCTTCGGTGGCGAGTTCCGCCAGGAGACCTACCAGGTGCGCGCCGGTGATCCGGCCTCGTACGCGGTGGGCCCGGGCGCGGCCGCGGGCCTGGAGGCCAATTCCAATGGCGCGCCGGGCTTCTCGGCCAGCCAGGCCGGGCAGTGGAGCCAGCGCAGCAAGGCTGCCTACGTGGACATGGAGGTGCCGCTGGGCGAGCGCTGGAGCATCGGCGCGGCCAGCCGCTACGAGGACTTCTCCAGCTTCGGCAGCACGCTGGACGGCAAGCTCTCGGCGCGCTTCGCGATCACGCCGGATGTAGCCCTGCGCGGCACCGTGTCGACCGGCTTCCGCGCACCGACGCCGGCGCAGCTCAACACCACCAGCACCAGCCAGGGCCTGGACACGCGCACGCTGCAGATCTTCACCAGTGGCCGCCTGTCGCCGAACGATCCGCTGGCGCAGCTGCTTGGGGCCAAGCCGTTGAAGCCCGAAGAATCGCGCACCGCCTCGCTGGGCCTGACCTGGCGCACCGACCTGGGCCTGTCCGGTTCGGTGGATGTCTACCAGATCAAGCTCAGCGACCGCTTCAGCCAGTCGGCCAGTTTCGCCATTCCGGCCGGTACGCCCAATCCGCTGGGCTATACCTCGGTGAACTATTTCACCAACGACTTCGATACCACCACCACCGGCGTGGACGTGGTCGGCAACTACCTGCGTGATCTCGGCGCCGGTCGCATGACGTTGACCCTGGCCTACAACTACAACCGCACCCGCGTGGACAATGGCAGCACCTCGGTGGCGACCAACGAAACCCAGCGCGTGCTGTTCGAAGACCGCCTGCCCGAGCACAAGGGCAGCCTGACCGGCAGCTGGGACATCGGCGCCTGGTCGCTGATGGGACGCATGCGCTACTACGGTGCCTGGACCGATTCCAGCGGCAATGCAGTGGGCGATATTTATCAGCGCTTCGGGGCGATGAGCTTCCTCGACCTGGCTGTCGGCTATCGCATCAACGAACATCACAGCCTGCGCGTGGGTGCCGACAATGTCTTCGACCGCTACCCGGACGAAGCCACGTTCCAGGCCAGCCGCGGCCTGGTCTACTCGCGCAACGCGCCGTACGACACCGACGGTGCCAATCTGTACGCGCAGTACCGGCTGAGCTTCTGATGGACCCGGCCCGCCGCTCCCTGTTGCGTGCCGGCGCCTTGCTGCCGGCCGCAGCTGCGCTGTCTTCACTGCCCGCCATGGCTGCCGCGGGTTACGCTGCGCCCATGCAGATTCCCGCAACGACCGTAGCGCCGGACGTGCTGGCCCGCGATGAGAGCTACTGGGCCGCCGTGGCCAGCCACTTCGACATCACCGACGAAGTGAACCATCTGGAGAATGGCTACTGGGGCGCGATGGGCCGCGAGACGCTGGCCAGTTACCAGCGCCATACCGCTGAAGTGAACCGTGGCAACGCCTGGTATGGCCGCCGTGAGTTCCCGGCGCAGTACATGGCGGTGCAGCGGCAGGTGGCCGAACTGCTGGGCGTGGGCGCCGACGAGATCGCACTGACCCGCGGTGCCACCGAGGCGATGCTGGCGCTGATCGGCGGCTACAACCGCCTGCAGCCCGGCGACCAGGTGCTGTACGCCGATATCGACTACGACAGCATGATCGGCGCGATGCGCTGGCTGCAGCAGCGCCGCGGCGTGCAGGCCGAGAGCATCGCGCTGCCGGCAGTGCCCGACCATGCGCAGATCCTGCAGGCCTACGAGGCCACGTTCGCGCGGCTGCCACGCCTGAAGCTGGTGCTGCTGACCCAGGTCAGCCATCGCCATGGGCTGGTGCTGCCGGTGGCCGAAATCGCCGAGCGCGCACGCGCACGCGATATCGACGTGATCGTCGATGCGGCGCATGGGTTCGGCCAGATCGACTACGCGGTGCCGCAGCTCAAGGCCGATTTCGTTGGCATCAACCTGCACAAGTGGATCGGTGCGCCGGTCGGCGTCGGCGCGATGTATGTGCGCAAGGGCCGCGTTGCGGACCTCGACCCGTACATGGGCGAGACCGACGATGGCCGCGTGGGCAGCCGTGTGCACACCGGCACGGTCAACTTCGCCGCTTACCTGGCGCTGCCAGAAGCGATCGCGCTGCACCAGCGTATCGGCGCGGCCAACAAGCAGGCGCGCCTGCGCTACCTGCGCGAGCGCTGGACGGTGCCTGCGCGGCAGATGGCGCATATCGAAGTGCTGTCTTCACCGGACCCGGCGTTGGCGAGTGCATTGGCCAGTTTCCGCCTGCACGGGCGCACCAGCGTGGCAGACAACATCGCCCTGCAGAAGCGCCTGCTTGATGAACATCGGATATTCACCACCCATCGCGACGGGTTGGACTCCGGCGCCTGCGTGCGGGTGACGCCGTCGGTGTTCACCCGGCCCGAGCAGATGGATGCGTTGGTGACGGCGCTCTCCGCCTTGGCCTGATCATGAACGGTAGTGCCGGCCGCTGGCCGGCAACCTCATGATCGTCGCCCACGAGCAGCTGCCGGCCAGCGGCCGGCACTACCGATCGGGTGGGGGCTACCGCTCGGCACACCACCCCCGGCCGGCCAGGAGAGCCAACCGGCCAGGGGCACCACTCAACGCCTTACTTGGTTTCTTCCCACTGCACCACGTCCGGCTCGGTCGCGCGGATACCGGCGATGGACAGCAGCCTGGTGGTCGCATCCAGCGCCGCGTTCACCGACGGGTACTCCACGATGGCCTGCCCTGAAGCCTTGGAGACCTTCACCACGGTACCGCCAGTGGCGGCGGCTGCGCGCTGGGCCGAGGCTGCATCGGTGAAGAACACCTTGACCCGCGAGGTCGCCACCACCGGCGCGCCGTCACGGGACACCGCCGCCGCGAACTTGCCGGCACCGGCATCAGCAGGCGCGGCGGTGGCGCCATCCAGCGAACGCTTGGTACGCGCGCTGGTGGTCGCCGCCGCCTGCGGGGTGATCGTGAACTGGCCGCCGCTGGCCTGCTTTACCGTTGCCGAGGGCGACAGCTGGAAACGTGTGCCGCCCACGTCGAATGTGCGGCCGGTAGCGGATGCCTTCAGTTCCTGCGCATCCACGGTCGACAGGGTCCTGGCCGGAGGGGTCTGCCCCGAGCTCTGTGCCCAGGCAGGGGAGGTCATCACCGCGAAGGTGAGCGTGCTCAACAGAATGGTCGTCTTCATCATCAGTGCCCCAGAACGCGGATCTTGAAGAATTCGAGGTTGCCACGCGATGCAGCGGTCGCGGCCTGCCCCATGTCGGTCACTTCCAGCGTCCAGGTGCCTGTGGCGTTCTCATCCAGGAAGGCATTGCTGGACAGCAGGTCCCAGCTGGTGAAGTTGCTCTGCGCGCCACCCGTGCCCGAACCGATCGCGGTGAACGCCGGCTGCACCACGCTGCGGGTGCCGCTGGGCGACACCAGCACGAACTGCAGCTGGCGCGTGTTGCGGTGGTTGACCCGGAAGCCCAGCTGCACGCTCTCGATGTTGCGCGCGCCGTTGGCCAGCTGGAAGGTCAGGCGTGCGGCGGCGGCCGAGGTGTTGCCGATGGCCACGGTACGCGTGGTGTTGCGCCAGCCGCTGTCGACCAGCGCACCGAGCGACTGGAAGTTCTCGGCCACCTGCACCGCGCGTGCAGCGTTGACCACGCCGAAGCCATACCAGTTGCTGTAGGCACGGCCGGCAGCATTCACCGTCCAGCCCGGCACCAGCGTGCGGCCGTCGGCCAGCGTCACCGCCGGCTGGTTCGGGTGGTTGCGGGTGGCGGTGGTAGCCAGGATGTACTTCACATCGCGATAGGACAGGTTCGGATTGGCTTCCAGCACCAGCGCCGCCACGCCCGAGACCATCGGCGCCGACGCCGACGTGCCGTTCATCTTGGCGGTGTAGTTGCAGGTGCTGTCGATGGCCGACAGGTTGCTGTCCAGGGTGTTCTGGCGGTTGGTGTTCTTGTTGCTGCCCTGCGCGCACCCGGTCACGTCGGTGGTGACGATGGCCGGGTCGTAGGCGCGTGCCACCAGGCCGGGCGCGTACTGCGCCTGCAGGCCGTACTCACCGCCAAAGGCCGAGACCCACAGCGCCGAGCCGGTGGAGGAGTAGGACGAGCGCACGCCATCGGCACGCACCGCGCCTACGGTGATCACGTTGAACAGGTTGTTGCGCGGATCACGGCCAGCCGGCACGCAGCCGGTGTTGCGGTTCTTGGTGTCGGTGGTGCAGACATCCTGGGTCTGGCTGATCGAGGCATTGTTGAAGTTGTTGCCGGCCGACTTCACGTAGATGCCGCCGCGGCCACCGCGCGTGCCCGACAGGGCCTGCTCATACGAACGAATCGTGTTTTCGCTGTACGCCAGCGGCAGGTTCGGATTGCCCGGGCCGGCGCCCCAGCTGTTGTTGAAGACCTGCACGTCGGCCGATTCCGCGCCGTCCCACCAGGCGTACTCGATGTTGCTCTGCTGGTTGCCCAGGGCTGAGCGCGAAATCGGGTTGAAGCCCTTCAGCGTCGCCGCCGGAGCCACACCGCGCACGCCCAGGTTGTTGGCGCCCACCGCGCCCGCAATGCCGCCGACCATGGTGCCGTGGTTGTCGACATCCGGGTTGGTCGGGGTGGGGTTGTTCGAGCCGTTGGTGAAGTTCTTGCCGGCCACCGCGGCCACGTTGGCGGCCAGGTCCGGGTGCGCGATCTGCAGGCCATCGTCAACGATGGCGATGGTGACGCCCTGGCCGCGGATGCCGTTGCGGAACAGGCCATCGACGTTCAGGTCGTTGCCGGCCACCGGCCGGGTGTCGGCCGGGACGGTCTGCCCGGTGTTGAGCAGGTGCCACTGGAGACCCGCCAGCGGGTCGGCCTGTTGGGCCTGCGCGGTGGCGGCCAGGCTGCCCAGCACCAGGGCAGTGGCAAGGGCCAGGCGCGCAGAGCGCGGTGGCGCGGAGCGATGCGTGTGTCGCTTCATACACGAATCCTTCTGTTGTGAATCGGCATGGCAGGACGGCGGGGCGGAACTGCCCCATCGCAACGAGCCAAACGCGACACAACGTAGAACCCCCTACCTCTTCACACACCCAATCTGCAGATGTGCCGATTGCGTCACAAACGCTTATGCCGCGGGGTAATGACGACTGCCCAGCTCCGCATCTGGTGGACGCCAACCTTGGTTGGCCCGCATATCCACGCATGGCGTGGATCTACCATGTGTCATCGCGCGCCCTCACATCGCGCTGTGCTACTACAGCCCGTGCACCCTTCCGCACGGAGCACGATGATGGTCAATCCGCTCGCCCAGGCCCATCGCGGCCTCGGCACCACACTGTTCAGCCTGTTGAACCCGATACCCTTCGGCTTCTTCGTCGGCGCACTGATCTTCGACGCGATCTACCTCAACAGCGCCGAGGTGATGTGGGGCAAGGCCGCCGCCTGGCTGATCACCTTCGGCCTGCTGATCGCCATCGTGCCGCGCCTGATCAACCTGTTCGCGGTCTGGCGCCGCAACGGCAACGCCACCCGCATCGACCGCATCGACTTCTTGCTCAACCTGGTCGCGGTGGTGCTGGCCATCTGGAACGCCTTCGTGCACAGCCGCGATGCGTATGCCGTTGCAGTGCCGGGCACGATTCTGTCGGCGCTGACCGTGGCCCTGATCGCGCTGGGCCTGATCCTGCTGTCGCTGCAGCCGCCAGTGCTGCAGGGAGGTCGTCATGGCTAAGCACATCCTGCACACCGTGGCCGCCTTGGCAGTGGCCGCCACCCTGTCGGCCTGCGCCGGCAAGGCCGAGTACCATCCGGCCGACCAGTCGGGACCGCAGCCGCCACTGCCCAAGCCGGCCAACTTCCTGATGCCGCCGATGCAGGTGCCCAAGGGCGTGGGCTGGGCTGATGGACAGACCCCCACGGTGGCCGAGGGCCTGAAGATCGAGCGCATCGCCGCCAACCTGCAGCATCCGCGGCGCCTGCTGACCCTGCCCAATGGCGATGTACTGGTGGTGGAAGGCAACGGCCCCGGCGAAGAACCGGTCACCACGCCCAAGCAGTGGATTGCCGGCAAGGTCAAAGCGCGCTCGGGCAAGGCCGGCAAGGGCGGCAACCGCGTCACCCTGCTGCGCCGCACGCCGGGAACGAACACCTGGACCCAGCATGTCTACATCGAGGGCCTGCATTCGCCGTTCGGCATCCAGCTGATCGGCGACACGCTGTACGTGGCCAACACCGGCAACATCATGCAGTACCACTACGTGCCCGGCGAAACCCGCATGTCGGACAAGGGCCGCGAGTTCACCGACCTGCCCAGCACCATCAACCACCACTGGACCAAGGAACTGCTGGCCAGCCGTGATGGCCGCAAGCTGTATGTGGGCGTGGGCTCCAACAGCAACATCACCGAGAACGGCCTGGCCGTCGAATACCGCCGTGCGGTGGTGCTGGAAGTGGACGTGGCCACCCGTGGCAGCCGCATCTTCGCCTCGGGCATCCGCAACCCGACCGGCCTGGACTGGGAGCCGAGCACCGGGAAGCTGTGGGCGGTAGCAAACGAACGCGACGAGATCGGTGCCGACCTGGTGCCGGATTACCTCACCTCGGTGAAGGAGGATGGCTTCTACGGCTGGCCCTACAGCTACTACGGCCAGCACGTGGACGAACGCGTGCAGCCGCAGCGGCCGGACCTGGTGGCCAAGGCGATCACACCGGACTACGCGATCGGCTCGCACGTGGCGCCGCTGGGGTTGCTGTTCTACACCGGCCAGGCACTGCCGGCGCAGTACCACGGCGGTGCCTTCATCGGCGAACACGGCAGCTGGGACCGTTCACCGCTGAGCGGCTACGAAGTGGTGTACGTACCATTCAAGGATGGCAAGCCGACCGGGCGGCCGCAGACCGTGGTCAGCGGCTTCACCTCGAAGGACGAGAAGACGCTGATGGGTGCGCCGGTGGGCATGGCGATGGACGCCGAAGGCGCGCTGCTTGTGGCCGACGACGTGGGCGACGTGGTGTGGCGGGTGTCGGCGAAATAGCTGTGTAGTGTCGAGCCACGCTCGACTGCTGTGGATCCGGCCTTTGTAGAGCCGAGCCCATGCTCGGCTTACGCGCGCAGCGCGCGGGTTTCCGTGCACCGAGCGAACAGCAGCCGAGCGTGGGCTCGGCTCTACAGTTCGGCGGTACTGCTGCGGAACCCGCTGAACACCGACTCGGCGGCAAACCCCACGCCGCCCAGCAGCACGCCGAAATACACCACCGTTGCCACTACGAAACCATAACCGGCCGCCACCGCCGCGCCATCGCGCTGGATGAAGCCAATCGCAAACGACATCAGCGCCAGTGCCGGCAGCGTGTTGCTGAAAGGAATCGGCCCGGCCGGCGCCATCAGCAGCAGGGTCGCGAACACCAGCATCAGGTTGTTGAGGCGCATCATCTTCTTCGAGCGCACCATCACCGCCAGCCGCATCGGCCGCGACAGCCGCTCCATGCGGTGCACCCACTTCAGCGCACGGCCCAGGTTGGCCTTTAGCTTGTCGGTGGCGATCTCGCGGCGGGCCAGCTTCTGTGGCACCCACAGCGGGCGGTCGCGCACACGGCTCAGGCCGATCAGCAGGATCGAGGCGCCAAAGACGGTGCTCAGCCCTGGAATCGACACCGGGATGATGAAGATGGCCGAGAGCAGGATCACGATCAGCAGCAGGCCCTCATCGCCCAGCGCGCTGAGCAGGGTGCCGACGCTCACCTGGTCGCCGGGCAGCTCGTTGATCATCTGCTCGATCTGCTGGGCCAGGGGCGCGCTGTCATTGGTTTCGGGGGCACGGTAGGTCATGCGTCGCAAGGTTCTCCAGGGAAGGGCGGTCAATGGGCCGTCCTGCGGTGGGGGACGCACAGGCTCCCGCAGTATCCCGGCCAACGTGGGCAAAGAGGTGAACCGGGCATGAGGGGGTAAACTGGCGTGCCCCGCACGAGTTGAACGCAATGGACATGGGCCGCCGGCAATCGACCATCGAACTGGTCGCCATCGACATGGATGGCACGCTGCTGGACCCGTCGCACCAGCTCACCTCCCGCGCTAGGAAGGCCATCGCGCAGGCGCGGGCGCTGGGCGTGCACATCGTGCTGACCAGTGGCCGCCCGGTTCCGGGCCTGGCGCCGTACCTGCACGAGCTGGGCATCACCGGCAACGACGACTACTGCATCGCCTGCAATGGCGGCCTGGTGCAGCGCATCGGCACGCGCGAAACCGTGGTCGAATATCCGCTCAGCTTCGACGACTTCCTGTTCTGCGAGCAGGCGGCCCGCGGCCTGGGCGTGCACTTCCAGGCGCTGGACAGCCGGCGCATGTACACGCCCAACCAGGACATCAGCTACTACACCGTGGCCGACTCGCATCTTTCGCGGATGCCGCTGTCGTATCGCCGCGTGGAAGACATGGACCCGTCGATGTCCTTCATCAAGCTGATGATGATCGACGAACCTGAGGTGCTGGATGCCGCCATCGCGCGCCTGCCCAGCGAACTGACCGAGCGCTTCGCGGTGCTGAAGAGCGCGCCGTTCTTCCTGGAAGTGTTCGACCGCCGCGCCGGGAAGGGCCCGAGCCTGCAGAAGCTGGCCGAGCACCTGGGCATCGACCGTGCCCACGTGATGGCCATCGGCGACCAGGAGAACGACCTGACCATGCTGCAGTACGCCGGTACCAGCGTGGCGATGGGCAATGCCATTGATGCTGTGAAGGCGGTGGCGCGGTTTGAAACCACCAGCAACGCCGATGATGGTGTGGCGCGGGCGATCGAGCGCTTCGTCCTGCAGTAACCGCGCGGTCAGCTGTCCAGGTAGCTGCCAACCTCATCCGCCCAGGTAGGTGCCAACCTTGGTTGGCACACACAAACGGCAAGCGCCAACCGAGGTCGGCCTCTACCACGGCGGGGCTATACCCACGTATAGCCCACCCATCCCCATCGCCATCGGCTCTGTACCACCGCGCAATAGCGGATGCGGCAGCGCGATGCAAGAATTTCGCACGTCGAAATCACGCCATCGAATCCCACGGCAGATGATCGTCTTCATCTGCTGACCGACGCGCGCCGCGCTTTTACCCCCTCAACGCGATCGCACTGCCAGCCAGGGCGCCGACACCGGCGCTGCAACGCGCTGGGCGTGCGCCTGCGCCGCTTTCCCCCTACACCCTGGATCTGCTGCCATGAACACCCCACCCACGACACGCCTTGCCTTGGCGATCATCGCGGCCATCACAGCCCCTGCGTACGCCGCAGAAACGCACGATGCCGCGCACGACACGCCCACCACGCTCAATGCCCTGCAGGTCATCGCCACACCGCGCGGTGCGGCCGTGGCACCGACCCAGGTGGTCGGTCCCAACCGCTACATCATCAAGGCCGAAGACCTCGACGCGATGGTCACCGGCAGCAACGGCCTGGCCATGCTCAAGCAGGTGCCGGGCGCCAGCTACACCGCCACCGATGGGCTGGGCCTGGATATCTCGGCCACCAGCCTGTTCGTGCGCGGCTTCCGCATGAATGAAATGGGCATCACCTTCGAGGGCGTGCCGCTGAACGACAACGGCTTCCTCTCGCTCACCGGCACCAGCGTGGTGAATGTGGGCGTGCCCGATGGTATCGGCGCGATCACGGTCAGCCCCGGTGGTGCGCCGGTCAGCGTGTTCTCCAGCAGCGTCAACGGCGGCAGCCTGGAGTACCGCCTGCGCGACCTGCAGGACACGCCCAGCCTGCGCGTGAAGCAGGGCGTGGGCAGCAACAGCACGGTGGTCACCACCGTATCCGGCCAGACTGGCCAGCTCGGCGAGCAGGGCCCGACAGTGCTGGTCGACCTGCAGCGCGTGTCCGCCGACAAGTACCAGGGCGAGGGCACGCAGAACTTCCTGCGCGGCGACCTGAAGCTGCAGCAGGACGTCGCCTGGGGCGATGTCACCGTGTTCCTGTCCGACAGCAAGGCCAAGGTCTGGGGCTACAACAACATCTCCTTCGACATGATCCGCAAGCTGGGCTGGAAGGCCGACATCTTGTATCCCGATTATGCGTGGGCGTGGTACGTGGCCTCGCCGGAGAATGCGGACAAGTCCTGCGGCGCCTACACCTGCGGCGAGCTGTCCGAACTGATTCCGTACGACACTGGCCAGATCACCCGCGACCGCGTGTCCTCGATCAACCATCGCTTCCAGATCACTCCGGCGCTGAGCGGCAACGTGCAGCTGTACAACGCCAACAGCCACACCCAGGCCACGCTGACCGACCCCACCGTGCCGTCGCCCAACGGCGCACCGTTCTCCGAACAGGTACAGACGCCGCGCCTCAACCGCCTGGGCGGCATGGTCAACCTGCAGTTCGAGACCGGCGCGCACACCTTCACTGCCGGTTTCTGGCAGGAGAAGAGCAAGGCCGCGGCCAAGACCGAGTGGTACCAGCAGCCACTGCTGGGCGAGGGCCCGCCGCTGAAGGCCACCGGCCCGTTCGACGTGTACGGCCCCGCGTTCAAGACCGACAACGCATCGAGCTGGGTGACCCGCTCGCGCCAGTTCTACCTGCAGGACGGCATCGTGCTGAACGACACGCTGAAGCTGGGTGTCGGCTTCAAGGCCGTGGACTTCCGCACCCGCGGTGGCGGCCTGGGTGATGCCAAGGACCGGCCGGTGAACGGCACGCTGCGCGCGAAGAGCAACTTCCTGCCGCACGTCTCGCTGTTCTGGAGCCCGACCGAATCCACCGACGCCTTCATCGACCTGGCCAACACCATGAACGGCTACCGCGTGGCCCAGCGCGGCAACATCGGCTACACCGCCTCGGCATGGACCATCACCGACCAGGAAGAGTTCGACCGCGTGGCCGGCACGCTGCGCCCGGAGAAGAACTGGAACCTCACCGTAGGCGCGTCGCATCGCTTCGATCGGCTGACGATCACCGGCGACGTGTTCTACAACGACATCCGCAACCGCCTGCTGTCGGCCGCCATCGGTACCCAGTTCGCGCAGATCAACACGGTTCGGCTGATGCCGAAGATGCATGTGATCGGTGCCGACCTCGGCATCACCGCCGACCTGACCGACCACCTGCAGTTCTATCAGGGCGTGGCCGTAGCCCGTTCGTACTACGACAGCGATTTCGTGGTGGGCGACACGGTGTACCCGATCAAGGGCAACGCGCAGCCGGGCTACCCGCAGATCTCGCTGGTCAGCGACCTGTCGGCGCATTTCGGTGACTGGCGTTTGGGGGCCACCAGCACCTCGTACCTGCGCCAGCCCTTCACCTACGTGAACGACATCCGCGTGCCGACGTTCTGGCAGGTCAACACCTATGCCGCCTACCGCTTCGGTGCCGACAGCGCCGTGCCCGGCCTGGAGCTGCGGCTGGACGTGAGCAACCTGTTCAACCGCCACAACATCGGCACCGCCACCATCGCCGGCTCGTCGTTCTCGGGGGATTACCAGACCCTGCAGCGCAGCGCGCCACGGCAGCTGATGTTCAGTACCTCGATGGCGTTCTGAGTAGATCCACGCCATGCGTGGATGCGCTTGGCGGCCCCCCAAACCCACCTGGCCCCCCTTGGGCAATCAACAGGGATTTTCTGGCGGCGGCGCAAGGTTCCCACAATGTTGTTGGGTCATCCTGTCGGCATGGCTCAGTACAACCCGCGAACCCCGCTGTTCGGCATCCGAGGCCCAGTACGGCCCCGGCAAGCGCTGTCCGTGGCGCCCGCATTCGACCTGCGGGCCGAATACCAGTTCTGGCAGGTCTACGAACGCGTGGTCCGCCCGCTACCCGGCGGCGGGCTGCCTCAAGCGTGGCTGGTGTGCCAGAAGGTGTATCGCGACCGTTGGCAGCACCCGGACGACAGCGACGAGGCGGCGTTGTCGCGGGTGCTGTTTGGCGGGAACATGACGGCTGGCCGGGCGTCGGAGCTGGCGGAGCTGCACGCGCTGGTCAGCCGTCGGGTGGCGCTGCTGGCGAAGCGGGGACGGTTGCATTCGGCAGCCTGATGCCTGCCCTTGGTGGGGTCGACTGTTAGTCGACCGCTCTTCGCACCCGGCCGCAGGAGGACACGCGCAGTCAGCGTCTATTCGACTCGGGCGAACATACCAAGGTGATTCCGTCTTCCGGGTATGCCTGAGGAAAGTGGTTGTTCTCACGACACCATGTCGCGGCGGGCGGCGATAGCCATTCGATCAGCGTCAGAATCTCATCGTGGTGCCCGCGCAGGTTCCAGCCGAGGATCGGTTCGTGATGGGCGATGCGGTTGCGTAGCACGCGTATGCGAGTCAGCGGTCCCGAAAAGCTCCTCCTCTTCAGTCCCCTGGGCGCACTGGGGTCCGCAATCCGGTGAAGGATCTGCTGCCAAAGGGCCTCGTAGTCCTTGTTGAACATTGTTGTCCAGAAACTGAAGGTGAGACTGGCGACCACACCGCCTGCTGTTACCGTCTTTCCCGCTCTGACCAATTCGTTGACGGCTTTGGCGACCTGCTCGAGTTGATGAGCAACCTTCAGGGCGCCAGCGCCTCGGCCGTACCACGCCTCGCCCTTGGCCTGGGTCAGAACGGTGTGAATGCGGTTTCGCAGTGCCACTTCCAACGTCTGCAGTGGTGCGTAGAGGCTTTCAGACAAGTGGGTATTGCATCCATACAGGGCGATGGCTCGGCTACGGTCGCCCCCCGCCCAATCCAGGTAGCGGCCAAAGCGCTCCAGGGAAAGGGCTTCTTCGAATCTGTCATGGCTCATCGCTGCCTGGACGCCTCCACTGATGCCGATTGCAGTGTGCCGCCGTGTGGGGTACGGTGGTCAGGTACACCCCGGTACCGTCTCTGTCCTTCTGGGCACGCGGCCGGGGTATTTTTTTGATTGTTGCTGCTCCCGTGCAGACGAGGGCTCCCGGCAATCAGGCTCATGCATTTCCCCGATCCAACTGCCGATAGCCAATCGCCTCAGCCAGATGCGCGGTCTGGATACCCTCGCAACCCGCCAGATCCGCAATCGTGCGCGCCACGCGCAGAATCCGGTGCATCGCCCGTGCGGAAAGCTGCAGACGTTCAATCGCCTGCTCAAGTAGATCCTGATCGGCCTCGCTCAGCTTCGTGCACGCCCGCAGCGCCGCCGGCGTAAGATGTGCATTGAGCCCGCCACGCACCTGCTGCTTGGCATGGGCGGCTTCCACCCGTGCACGTACCGCAGCGCTGGGCTCCCCCAGCGGCGTGCTCTCCCGCAACTCCACTGCGTCCATGCGCGCCACACTGATATGCAGGTCGATACGGTCCAGCAACGGACCAGACACCCGCGCACGGTAACGGTTGATACGCTCGTCGCTGCACAGGCAGCGGTTGCTGCGGTCACCGGCCCAGCCACAGGGGCAGGGATTCATCGCCGCCACCAGCTGGAATTGTGCGGGATACTGCACGCTGCGTGCCGCGCGGGCGATGCGGATGTGGCCGGATTCCAGCGGCTCACGCAGGGTTTCCAACGCACTTCGGTTCCACTCGGGTAGCTCATCGAGAAAAAGGACACCGTGATGGGCCAGCGAGATTTCGCCGGGGCAGGGTGGATTGCCGCCGCCTACCAATGCGGCCGCGCTGGCACTGTGGTGCGGTGCCCGGAAGGGACGCTGCCGCCAACGCCGTGGGTCCAGCCCTTCGCCACTCACCGAGGCAATCGCGGCCAGCTGCAGTGCCTCGGCTTCTTCGGTATCCGGCAACAGGCTGGGTAGGCGCGAGGCCAGCAGCGTCTTGCCGCAGCCAGGGCTGCCGATCAACAACAGATGGTGCCCACCGGCGGCCGCCACTTCCAACGCGCGCCGCGCATGCGCCTGCCCGCGCACGTCGGCCAGATCGGGTAGCGGCAACGGCGTCGTGTCCACGCGTTCCACGGGTGGCAACAGGCGCGGATTGCCCAACCCGGCGCAGCACTCCAGCAACGTACGCGCTACGCGTACGTCGGCATGCTCGGCCAGTGCGGCTTCTGCGGCATTCCCCGGCGGCACCACCAGAATGCGCCCGGCGTCTGCCGCCGCAATTGCCGCCGGCAGCGCTCCGGCCACCGGCCGCAGCTCGCCGGTCAGTCCAAGCTCACCCAGGAACTCGTACTGCAGCAGCGATTGCGGATCGACCTGGCCGCTGGCCGCCAGAATGCCCAGCGCGATGGCCAGGTCGTAACGCCCGCCTTCCTTGGGCAAGTCGGCGGGCGCGAGGTTCAAGGTGATGCGCCGCTGCGGAAAGTCGAAGCGCGCGCAGAGCAGGGCGGCACGCACGCGCTCGCGGGATTCGCGCACGCTGGTTTCGGCCAAGCCCACGATCTGCGTAACAGGCAGGCCGCCAGAGAGATGCACTTCCACTCGTACCAGCGGGGCGTCGACCCCGGCGCGGGCACGGCTGTGGACCAGCGCCAGGCTCATGTGTGGTTTCCTGCTGAAGGGCGCTTGATGGTGCAGCAGGTGATCTGTGGGTCGCCATCGGGTATTGCCGGAGCTATATCTAGGGATATTCCCGCCTCTGCCAGGCCGTCGATCGATCAGGTAGCCCCGGAAGATCTGTATATAGATTCCTAGATGAAGGAGGACGGTCCCGCTTCCGTCTGTACAGATGGTCCATGAAGCTGACATTTCCGCGAACGATCGAAAGGGGGCTGTTCGCGACGTATGGGGTCAGGCAGGAGGCGCAGGCGTGTCGGGCGCATCACAAGACCTTGCTCCGCGTTGCAAAGTAGGTGAACATCGACTGACTGCTGGTGCTACCTTCAGGCCCGCTTGCTGCACGTTTCGCGATGTTGGACGAAAGGACGCCGAATGCTCGAAATGACAGGAGTTTCAAAGGTTTTCCGTACCGGCGAAGTGCAGACCAGCGGGCTTCGATCGATGGATCTGAAGGTTGCCGAGGGTGAGTTCGTTGCTGTGACGGGCCCATCGGGCTCTGGCAAGAGTACATTTCTCAATATTGCCGGGCTGCTCGAAGATTTCACCTCAGGCACATACCGGTTCGATGGCGAGGATGTCTCCCGGCTGGGCGACATCGCCCGCAGCCAATTGCGCAATCGCAAGATCGGTTTCATTTTCCAGGGGTTCAACCTTATCCCGGATCTGAACCTCTTCGACAATGTGGATGTGCCACTCAGGTATCGGCGCATGCCCGCAGGCGAGCGTCGCCAACGCATCGAGCAGGCATTGACCCAGGTCGGCCTGGGTTCGCGCATGAAGCACTTCCCGACCCAGCTTTCCGGTGGTCAGCAGCAGCGTGTGGCCATCGCGCGCGCGCTGGCCGGTAGTCCACGCCTGCTGCTGGCCGATGAGCCGACCGGCAACCTGGACACGGAAATGGCCCAGGGCGTAATGGCGTTGCTGGAGCAGATCAACGCCGCTGGCACCACCATCGTGATGGTGACCCATGATCTGGAGCTGGCGTCCCGCGCACGCCGCAATGTCCACATCATCGATGGCCAGGTGACCGATCTGCTGCGGCCCCTGCACCTTGAACAGGAATTCTGCGAACTATCGGTCAACGGCTAAGGATGGTGGTGGATGGTGGGTTACTACATAGGCCTTGCACTGCATAGCCTGAGAAGAAACAAGGTACTGACGGCCCTGATGATCCTTGCGATCGGCCTGGGCATTGCCGCCTCGACAACCACGCTTACCGTGCTGCACGTCCTGTCTGGCGATCCACTGCCCGGAAAGAGTGACCGGGTGTTCCGCGTCCAGCTGGATGCGGCGAGCCTCCAGGGCTATCAGCCGGGCCGCGAACCCGACGAACAGGTGACCCGCCTGGACGCAGAGACACTGCTGTCGCAGGCCAAGGGCGCGCGACAGGCGATGATGTCCGGCGGCGGCGCCAGGGTCGATGCCGGTGTGGACGGGCGTGCACCCCAGCAGACCGATGTGCGCTTCACTACCGCCGACTTCTTCCCCATGTTCCAGGTGCCGCTGCGTTACGGGCGCACCTGGACGGCGGCCGAAGACGTGTCCCATGCTCGTGTGGCCGTCATCAGCGAGGAGCTCAACGCCGCACTGTTTGGCGGTGCCGACAGCACCGGGCGGACCATCCGTGTCGCCGGCGGCGAACTGCACGTGATTGGCGTGCTGTCCGCATGGCGCCCGGTGCCCAAGTTCTACGACCTCAACACAGGCAAGTTCCGCGCGGTGGAGGGGCTGTTCCTGCCGTTCACCACATCCCGCGATCTGGGCATGAAGTTCCAGGGCAGCAGCACCTGCTGGGGCAGCAACAGCGACATGTACGACCTCAACGCGCCCTGCGCGTGGCTGCAGTACTGGGTCGAGCTTCCAAGTGTGGCCGATGCATCAGATTACATGCGCTACCTGGAAAACTATGCAGCGGTGCAGCACGAAACGGGTCGCTACGCGCGCCCGGTGAATGTACGTCTGCGCAGCGTAAGCGACTACCTGCAGTTCAAGCAGGTGGTTCCAAGCGATGTGCGCATGCAGGTCTGGCTGGCGTTTGGCTTCCTCGCAGTGTGCGTGTTGAACACGGTCGCGTTGCTGCTGGCGAAGTTCCTGCGGCGCACTTCGGAAATCAGCCTGCGCCGGGCGCTGGGCGCCAGCCGGATCGATGTGTTCGCCCAGTGTCTGGTCGAGGCGGCCGTGATCGGTGCTGCCGGTGGCGCCCTGGGTCTGCTGCTGGCATGGCTGGGGTTGTGGGCCGTTCGCCAGCAGCCGGTCAGCTACGCCGCGCTGGCACATCTGGATATGGCGATGCTGCTGGTATCCCTGGCGATCGCTCTGGCAAGCAGCCTTCTGGCGGGGGCGCTGCCCGCATGGCGCGCAATGCAAGTCGAGCCGGCATCCCAACTCAAGGCCGAATAAGGCCCCCTTCGTCATAACGCCAGCGTGGCCGTTGCCTTGGCCACGCCGGCGGGATTCAGTTCCCGGGAGTGGACCATGGACGTAGCACCCATCGTTTCAGCCATGCGCCGGCACAAGATTGCCGTGTCATTGATCGTGCTGGAGATCGCGCTGAGTTGCGCGATCATCTGCAATCTGCTGTTCCTGATCAACGAGCGCCTGCAGCGCCTGCAGATCGACAGCGGCGTGGCCGAGACCGAGCTGATCCGCATCCAGGCAGCCAACCCCCGGCAGCTGGAAGGTGGCGGGGAGAGCCAGGACCGCAGCTTGGCACTCCAGTACCTGGCCACGCTGCGCGCGGTACCGGGCGTCAATGCTGCTGCGCTGGCCTCCCAGGTACCTTTCAGCAGTTCCAGCAGCACCAGCACCGTTCGCCTCAGCGCCGATCAGCAGGATGAGAGCCTGACTGCCAGCGTCTACCTTGACGAAGGCGGACTGCTGCAGGTGCTGGGCACGCGGCTGATCGCCGGGCGCAACTTCAATGCCGATGAGTATCGCGACATGAGCGCCTTGGAGGACGCCGGCGGCGACCAGGGCGTGCCAGCGGTCATCATCAACCGCAGTATGGCCGAGCAGCTCTTCCCGGGCCGCAGCGCGATAGGCCAGTCCATCTTCAGCTGGGGCACCTCACCGACACGGGTGGTCGGGGTTGTGGAGGAGTTGATCCGGCCGAATGGATTCGCCGATGGGACCTACACGATGATCCTCCCGGTGCGCAAATACACGGCAGGCATGCACATCGTGGCGCGCGTGTCGCCGGCCCTTAGGGGCGGGGTGCTGCAGGCGGGTGTCGCAGCGCTCAGGGCGGAGGATCCGAACATCATCATCTTCAACAGCGACACGCTTAGCGAGATGCGCAGTGATTACTTCCGCCAGGATCGCGCAATGGCCGTCATGCTGTCGGTGGTGGTGACGGCGCTGCTGATTGTCACGGCGCTGGGCATCGTGGGCCTGGCCAGCTTCTGGGTGCAGCAGCGCACGCGCCAGATCGGTATCCGTCGCGCGCTTGGCGCGCGTAGGGTCGATATTCTTGCGTATTTCCAGACCGAGAATTTCCTCATCACCTCCGCAGGCATCACGCTGGGAATGCTCCTGGCCTACGCCTTCAATCTGGTACTGATGAAGGCCTACGAGCTGTCGCGCATGCCCTGGTATTTCCTGCCTGCGGGCGCGCTGCTGTTGTGGATTCTCGGGCAGCTGGCGGTGCTCGGTCCCGCTCGTCGCGCATCGCAGGTCAGTCCAGCAGTCGCAACGCGTGGCAAGTGAGTGCGCAACGCACGTCCTGCAGAGAATGGTTCCTGCAGTGAGCAAAGCTATTGGTTGACATCACGAACACGTTGTGTGAAAACAACTTTGACGCATCTGATTATGCGTCGTTCATGTGTAGTGCGAATCCACGTAGTTCAACTTCACTTGTACAAAGAAGGGAGTCTTGAATGGATCTGAAGCTCCGTAGTCTGTCTGATCGTCTCAAGTCCAAGATTGAAAGCAGCCCGCAGGCTGTGTCTGATCTGGACGGCATGAGTGACCTGGTCGATGCGCACCTGGAACTGGTGAGCGCGGCCCATGGCTCGGCCCATGCATCGGGCCACCTGTCGGCCAACCCGGAAGTGCTGGAGTAGTTTTCCAGCCTTGAGACGTGGTGCCGGCCTGTGGCCGGCACCTTTGATCGCATTCCAATGCAACTCGCAGCCACCTGCGGGACAGGGAAGTCTTTGCCCATGAGTAACTCATTCGGTAATCAGATCGACGTCGTTCTCAAGCTGGCCGAGCGCTGCAATCTTGCATGCCCCTACTGCTATTACTTCTTCCAGGAAAACAAGCTCTCGGAAATCAGTCGCCCATTGATTCCTGAGAAAACCGTCCACGTGCTTGCCGCCTTCCTCAAGAAGGGCGCACAGGAGCTGGACATCAAGCATATATACCTGGGGCTGCACGGTGGTGAACCGACGCTGCTGCCGAAGGCACGTTTCGACCGCCTGTGTACCATCCTGCGCGAAGCACTCGATGGTGTCGCCGAACTGCATCTTGGAATGCAGACCAACGGCACGCTCGTCGACGATGAATGGGTCGATCTGTTCGCAAAGCACCAGGTGATGGTGGGTGTCAGCATCGACGGCCCGAAGGATGTCCACGATGCATCGCGACCCGATCGTCGCGGTCGGGGCAGCTATGACACTACTGTGCGCGGGCTGCGCCTGCTGCAGGCCGCCAGCGCGCAGGGGCGCATTCCGCCGACCGGTGTGCTGTGCGTAGCCAACGCGGATCTGGATGGGCGTGAGGTGCTGAGGCACTTCTCCGAAGAGCTGGGCGTATCGGGCCTCAATCTCCTGTTGCCGCGGCAGGGACACGACGATACAACACTCGCGCCGCAGGCGCAGTGGACGCGATATTTCAGCGAGATCATCGACTACTGGATGAACTCGGCGCAGACCAAGCCGATCCGCGTCTACATGATCTCCGAGATCATGAACGCCATGATGTCCGAGCAGAACGCGCAGCGGCTGGACTTCCGCCGCGCCAACCGGCACAACGTCATCACGATTTCCGCCGAGGGCTACCTGGGGCCGGACGACAACATCATGGCGCTGGACGAGGCGTTCTGCAGATCTGACGTCACCATCGAGAACACCAGCCTCAGCGAGTTCTTCGCCAGCCCGATGTGGAGGTCCCTGGTGGAGGACGTGGATTCGTCACCACAGAAGTGCACCGATTGCGAATGGTTCCGGACCTGTCGCTCCGGTGACCTGTTCAATCGCTACAAGAGCGGCCAGGGCTTTTCTTCACACTCGGTCTTCTGCGAGACCTTGGACTCGATCCACTCCACGCTGGCCAAGATCGTGGTCAGCCGCGACGGATTGGAAAAGGTGGCAGGGATTCTCGCCGCACCGCCCACCATGAAGGCATCGCAGTTCATGAACCCGACCGTCGGCGCCCAGGTGATGGCCTAGGACTGTCCCATGGATGTCTTCCGCTATCTTTCGCACCCTGCGGTGGGCGATTTCCGCAGCCTTGCTGCCGAGCTGTGCACCCTGCAGTTCCACGCGTTCGTCAGCCGCACCCGCGATCGCCTGACGCAGATGCAGCACGCGGCAGTGCTGGACGAAGTGCTGGCTGGCCTTGCGGACACGCCCCCTCACCGCGGTTACTGGACGCCGGAGGTCAGCTGGATCCAGGCCGGCGAATCGGCCCGCGCTGGGTACGCCCGCCTTGCGCCGCACGAAGAGTGGCAGGTGGCGCAGATCGCCACAGCAGCATTCCTGACCGGCATCCTGGACCGCATTGCGCTGCGCGTGACGCTTGAATTCCCTCTGCTTGTGGCAGGACGCACCTTTCTGGGCGAAGTGCTGATCGAGGGGCACGGCGACCTGTTGCGGATCCGGTCCGGTGTCTCCACGCTCGCCACCTTCGTGGCGGTGACCGCGTGCGAGCGTTGCACCGTGTGGATCGACGCCAGGATTGGTGTGCAGGGCGTAATCAATCTGCACGGTGAAGTTCCCATCCGGTGCGTTGGTAGTGATTGGCACCGCTCTGACTTGATCGGCATGGACTGCCAGGACGCGTCGATCGCTGATGCGACCCACCAGCTCCAGGATGCGCTGGACCTGCTGCGCTCGGTCTGCCCGGAGTACCACGCATGGGTGACCTGCCTGCTGAAGGAAGTGACCCCGATTCGGCGGCCCGCCCCGCGCATGCTTGCCAGCAACTCCTCGTGGCTGCGCATGGGCGGGATTGATGTGTCGGTACCGGCAAGCGTCACCGAGACCGTGGAAATGCTGGTGCACGAATGTACGCACCAGTACTTCCACATGTGCGCTTGGCTGGGATCGACCGTGGTGCCGGGTGCCAAGCCGCACTTCTCGCCGCTGAAGCAGTGCGAGCGGCCCTTGGACAGGATCCTTCTGGGCTACCACGCATTCGGCAATGCGCTGATCGTGTTCGACAGGCTGGCCGCGCTGGGCAGGACCGAGGAGATACGCGTGCGCTGGACCGCCGTTGCCGCCTACATGGACAAGCTGGTCGAGCCACTGCAACCGCCGGACGAGCTCAGCGAGCTGGGCCTGGCGCTGTTCTCCCCGCTACGCGCGCGCCTTGATTCCCTGCACCACCAGCGCCCACCCGCCTCGGCCTCGGCCGCGTCCCGCATGAACCGGCACGACCATGTCCCGACCTTCTCCCCTTGATGACCGTCCGTTCTTCCGGCCGGAGGCCGAGGCCCATCGCCTGCACCGCCATCTGGGTGAAGTGCGGCTTGCACGGCCTGTATCGGTGCGCCTGGTGTACCTGATTCCCTTGGTAGCCACAGCGCTGCTGTCTGTTGCCGCGTCGCTGGTGACATTCCGACCGCGTGTGGAGCTGACCCACGTACCGGTGGAGCTGGGTAACGGTGATGTGGGCCTGGTGCTCCCGGCCCCGCGTGCCGCAGTGTTCCCGGTGGGCAGGGCCGTCGAGCTGCTGGGGGGCGATGATCGTCCGCTCGCCACCGCCGAGGTGATCGCCGCCGGCGCGGTGCCCTGCGTTGCTGCACCGGCCTCCGCCATGCCTCCGGACGGCTGCACACAGCTGCGCGTCCGGCCCGCCGTCGCGACGACGGATGGGCGCCATGGCGCTGTTGCAAGCGTGCGCGGCGCGCCGCGTCATTACTTCTCCTTGTTCGACCGTGACCCGCCTGCAGGGGAGAAGTGAGCATGTCGATCCGCAGTGGGCGCAAGACACCGATGATCTACCAGGCCGAGCACAGCGAGTGCGCGTTGGCCTGCCTGGCGATGGTTGCCGGCTACCACGGGTTGGATGTGACGCTGCTTGCCCTGCGCGAGCGGTTCCCGATCTCGATGAAGGGGGCCACGCTGCGCGATGTCGTTGAACTCGCGCGGCGAATCGGCCTGGATACCCGCACTGTGCGCTGCGAGATTCCGTCATTGGCCAAGCTGCAGCTGCCGGCACTGCTGCATTGGGATTTCGAGCATTTCGTGGTGCTGGCGGGCATCCGCGGCACACGCTACGTGATCCATGACCCAGCCCTTGGCGTGGTGGAAATGCGTGCGGAAGAGGTGTCCCGGCACTTTACCGGCATCGCCGCCCAGTTCACCCCGCGTCCCGACTTCCAGATGGGAAGCGAAGGTGGGCGCCTCACCCTGCGTCGCCTGCTGCAGGGCAGCCGCGGTGTCTGGTCGTTCGTGGCGCAGGTGGTGTGGATCACTGCGTTCCTGGAAGTGTTTGCGCTGCTCAGCCCGCTGGTGCTCAAGACCGTCATCGATACGGGACTGACCAACCGCGACTTCGATTTCATCACGGCCCTGGCGCTGGGCTTTGCGGGTGCGGCGGTGCTGCAGGGCGTGCTCGCGTTCTCGCGCGATTACGTACTGCTGCATTTTGCATCGGCCTTCAATGCACAGTTCTCGTCCGTGCTGTTCAGTCATCTGCTGCGCCTGCCGATGCAATTCTTCAGCAAGCGCCGCGTGGGTGATCTGATCGATCGCTATCAATCTGCCAATATCATCCGGCAGACACTGGTCGGTAGCCTTCCCCGGGTGCTGCTGGATGGCGTCATGGCGATCGTGTTCATTTCCATTCTCTTCTATTACTCGCTCGCGCTGGGCGGGTTGGCGCTGGGCTTCTTCCTGCTCTACACGGCCGTGCGCGTTACCTGGCACCGCAGTACCCGGCGGCTGGCCGAGAATGTGGTGAAGATGCGGTCCGAGGAGAATGGCCATGTGATCGAGACCCTGCGTGGCATGCAGCCGATCAAGATCTTTGCCAAGGAGCAGGAGCGCCTGGGCAACTGGCACAACCATTACAGCCGCCTGATAAACGCGGAGATGGGCCATGGCCTGTCCACCTCGGCACAGTCGGCATCGAAGGTGATGCTGCTCGGCTTCGATGCGGCGGCCAGCATCTATGTGGGCGCAACACAGGTAGCTGCCGGTTCATTGACCATTGGCCTGCTGTTTGCACTGCTTGTCTACAAGGCGCAGTTCGCGCAGAAATCGATGACGCTGGCCGAACAGGCGATGGAACTGCGGATGGTGTCGCTGCATCTGGATCGGCTGTCCGAGATCGCGCTGTCGCCCCCGGAGCAGGATGCCCAGGCGGCAATACCGCTGGTCCCCGCCGACTTCGACGGTTTCCGGCTAGAGGTGGACAATGTCTCCGCGCGCTACGGCCCAATTGATCCGGCCGTGATCTCTGGTGCGACCTTCCAGATCGAGGCGGGCGACTTCGTCGCGTTGATCGGCCCCTCCGGCAGCGGCAAGACGACCTTGTTCCGCCTCATCCTCGGCCTGATGGAGCTTGCCGAAGGGCAGGTGCGTTTCAATGGCCGGCCCATGGCGGATTTCGAGATGCAGAGTTTCCGCCGCCGCATCGGCGTGGTGATGCAGGACGACATGCTGTTGTCGGGCACCATCCTGGACAACATTTCCTTCTTCGACGCCAGCCCTGATGAGTCCAAGGCGCGGTGGTGCGCCGAGACAGCGATGATCTTCGATGAGATCGAAGCAATGCCAATGAAGTTCAACAGCCGCATTGGTGATCTGGGATCGGCGCTGTCCGGCGGACAGAAGCAGCGCATCCTGCTGGCCCGCGCGCTCTATCACGATCCGCACATCCTGCTGCTGGACGAAGGTACCGCCAATCTGGACGTCTCGGTAGAAAAGCAGTTGCTGGACAACTTGGCGATGCTTGGCATCACCTGCGTATCGATTGCCCATCGCCCCGAGACGATTC
The DNA here is from genome assembly GCF_049384845.1 of Stenotrophomonas sp. CASM101. NCBI lineage: Bacteria > Pseudomonadati > Pseudomonadota > Gammaproteobacteria > Lysobacterales > Lysobacteraceae > Stenotrophomonas > Stenotrophomonas sp. CASM101. The sequence goes on from NZ_JBMRFR010000003.1 coordinate 211,856, forward strand.
TGCGTGCCAACAAGGTGCTGCACGTTGAACGTGGCCGCGTGGTCGAGGTGCGTCGCGCCGATGCCGAAGCCGTCGTGGATGTCGCCCTGGCGTGACCCTGCGCCGTTCCATTGCCCAAAAGAGAGAACACCACCATGAATGTCAGGTTCCTGGAGTCGCGCGGATTCAACCAGTCCACGCAGGTCGATCTGTTCATCCGCCTCTGGGATACGCCGATCGATGAGGTGGTGTCCGAACGGCTGGCCATCCTGGCGCCGATACAGCAGATCAGTTCACCCTTCGGCAACATGAACAACACGGGCACGCCGTATCCGTCCACGAGCTGTCTGGCGTCGCGGTTCCATCCGGATTTTGAATCGGTCATCGAACCTGGCGTGAAGGACCTCCTGTTCGCCATCGCCATCGACCACAACTTGGTGACCTACACCAGCTGCGAGGGCCACGACTACCGCTCCGATGGTCGTGAGCCGGATGAGCGTCACGTTGGTGTTGTCAGTCGCGATGGAGACGAACAGCGCAAGGTGGTGGCGGCCTTCACCGAGGTGGCATCGCGCTTCAATGCAGGGAACCCCTCGGCGGCGATCGAGGCGGCGCTGATGGTGCATACCGTGCGCAGTGCGGCGCGCGAGTACCCCACCGTGGATCTGTATCTGTCCAAGCGTGAGCGGGCGGGGTGGGATGCCTACTTCGCCGAGGTGGACGCCGCGTGCGCGCAACTGGTGGCAGAACTGGGCAGAATTCCGGAGATCAGCTGAGCCGTGTGGCGACCCGCAGTGGCGCGCTGCCAACATTTGGTGTGGACTGAATCAGCTTACTGTTCCGGCGCTTCAAGCGCTTCAAGCAAGCACCGCTGCCCGTCCGGCACCGCAGCGCCGAAGCGTCTTAGCCAAGCCTCAACCCACGAATGCCCCGCACTTTCCACCAGCAACCGACCCTGGCTCTGGTGCAGATCCAGCCAACGCTCGAAGCTGACACGCAGCCGTTCGATATCCGGCGCCCGCCACCGTGCATCGGCGGGCATGCGGATCAGCACGCGCGAGGGCGCGTTCTCCACCTCCATCACCAGCACGCCCTTGCACCGGATCTCGAAGGACGTCGCGCTGGTATGGCGTGCATGCAGTTCAAAGCCCTCGCGGGCCTTCGCGGTCACAAAGCCGCGCGCATCACTGTGCAGCAGGCGGTAATCGGCCGGCCGTAGCTTCTGGTAGGCCCACACCTGATCGCCCGCGGGCTCGGGCCACTCCACCCACATCGCGCCGATCACCGCGATGCACGCCGCTGCAGCGGCAAGGCCGTGCTTCTTCATTCGTCACCCCGCACACAGGCAGAAAGGTCAGCGCCATAGGCGCGCTCAGTCCTTGGGGCGCATCCGCTCGTGGATGAAGGCGGTCAGCGCCAGGTCGGCCATCACCAGCCCCTCCATCACCCGGTCGCCGACGTACTGTTCGGGCTCACCGTTCTGGCGCGTGCGCTCGGCCGCCAGCAGGATCTCCTGCACGATGCGTTGGCCGGTGAGTGCGCAGTCGGCGTCGGACAACTGCATCTGCCGGCTGCGTAGATGGTGCCGCTCGGGCCAGGGTTGGCCATCGGCCGCAGCGCCCGCGCCGATGGCGTGCAGGATGGCGATGAGGCTGTTGGGGTCCAGGGCCGGAGCGGCCGAGGGCGCTTCGTCGATGGGCCGCGGGGGCGGGGAGTGCGGTGTAGACATGGCGGGCTCCGTGCATGCAGGCAGAAGCCGCCACCGATAAAGGTGGCGGGCAGAGCGTGGCTCGAAAACCGGGCTATTAGGAAGAAACCGGCGGGCACAAGGCCCCCACGCCCCGCCCGCCATAGCCGGCAGACGGAATGCCAGCCGACACCACGCAAGGCGATGCCGGCTGGCAAGTGCAAACAACATCCTAATAGCTCGGGTTTTCGAGGCCCGGCCACCCGTTTTCGGTGGCGATACCAGAGTTGCCTGACGTAGTTGGGAATGCCAAGGGGTAGGGGTCAATGCCGCCAAAACCCGAGACGCTTTTGGCATTGTCGCATAGCACCGGAAGCGGCGAGAGCCTTGGTGTGCTAGGCGAAACGGCGCTTCTGGAACGGAGTCGTCAGAACCTTCCGTCAGAGATGTAAAGCGCGGCAAATGCGACAGCACTCGCCCATCGGGCATGTGTGATCGCTCATGCAACCGAACCGCTGCGACACCCGCTGGATGGTTTAAATGACTTCTTGCCTATTGAACCTACCGAGTGCCGCGCGCAATCTGACTACTGCTGTAGTCACGCGGGGCTGCCCTGCCCGCAGCAGGACGGTCTTGTAGCGTTTGAATGGATTCCACCCACTGGCGCAGGCCAATACAAGGATCACTGTACGTGTTACGCCGCAATCGACTCCTTCTGTCAGCGGGTCTGCTCCCGCTTCCGTGGTTCCTGTTCTGGACCAGCGTTGCCGCCGTGTTCGCGCCGGGCTACAACCCGCTTGCACAGCACGCCAGCGAGCTGCTGCAGGCGCCAACGCTCGCAAGCATCTGCGGCAGGATCGCAGCTATCGGCTCCGGTGTGGGCTTCGTAGCGTTTGCCATTGGGGTGTGGCGGGAGTCCGGTCGCCGGATTGCCGTAGGTGCAATCTGCTGGTTGGTCTTTGGCATTTCCATGCTGACCAACGGGCTCTGGCCCATGGGCCATCCGATGCACGGCTTCTACACCATCGGTATCGCAAACATCATTGCACCGGCGATGTCGCACATCGAGATGTGCGCGTGGTCTGCCAACCGCAGGGCGTACGCCGTGACTGCTGCGGTGAGCGTCGCGGGGATTGTCTATCTCTGGTTGAACGTGGTGGGCGCGGACCCGGAGGGCTACAGGGGGCTGACCCAGCGCGTGTTCTCATCGATCAACTCGCTGTGGCCATTCCTGGTTGCGCTGTATCTGGTGCGCAGGGGGCCAAGCGCGCTGCGGACGCAGCCTGCGCATTGATGGATAGGCATGCAGGCACATGGACGACGATTGAGCGCGTGAGTTGAGAAAGGGATGAGGATCTTTCGCCGCCAGCTGATCTACGTTCAAGTGCATCAGGACCATTTCATTGCGCGCTTGGTCGGTGGAGACAGAACCATCCGTCGCCAGTGTCATGCCCTTGGCAATCGCGCGGGTCCTATCAAGGACTTTTCGAATATCCGGCCCCTGCTCAAGGCGATCTTCTCGGAACTCATGCGCGGGTTCTCTTTCGTCAAGCCGTGGGGGATTCTGCACTTTGATCCGGTTGAGTACCCGGTTACGAAGGAGGAACTGGCGGGGTTCCAGAAGGCTGCCATGCAAAGCGGCGCGAGCTTCTGCTTTCTCTCCACGTGGGAGCAGCGGCATGAAGACAAGGATCTGTTGGAGATGTTCAAGTAGGGTTCGGCCCGAAACTTCGTTCTAGGCCACGCAGATTCTTGGGCCGGTTCGAAGCACTGTGAGAGTCCGCTCTTGACCGAAAGCGGACACTGGGCCAGCTTCCGACCTAAGCGGTGCCGATCTCCACATTCGACAATCAGGCGGCCTCCGCCGGAGGGCTCGTTCCTACCGTTTGGAGGGGGGGGGGCGGCAGTGAAGCATGTGCTTGTTAGCCGGACCCAGCCGCTCTAAGATCGATCAGTATCAAGGAGAAAGCCCGCATACGGTGATTTGTGGATACGTCGCAGGGCAGGACTCACGGGTCCGTCTACTAGGTAGTTAGACTGCTAAGGATTGCTCAGTGAACTCTTTGGTCTTTGCTTTTAAAATTGAGTTTTTCGTGGCAGCGCTATGTGCATCTGTAATTTTTTACATGCAGGTTCGTGGCTATCGCAAGCACAGGAAGCAGTTCTTCGTCACGTTGGCAATCTCAACTTTATTTGCGGTAGCCGCCACCCTTATGAGGGCGCTCCCATACTTTCTTCAGATGTCTGAAAGCCAATCGGTCATGGTGTACTGGCTATCTGTCCCGCTAGCTATTCTTGCCACCGCACTTGCCACATGGGGAAGCGTCCAGTTCTTTCATGCATTCGATGCTAAATAGCAGGCTGGCATCGCCGTCTAACAGATTGTTCAAACCGACGCAGCTTCGCGGCGCGACTTAATTCTCATGCGCAGTGGGGTCAGCTTTTGCTTTCTCTCCACGTGGGAGCAGCGGCATGACGACAAGGACTTGTTGGACATGTTCAAGTAGGGACCGGCCCGCTCTTCGTTTGAGCCCAAGCCGATTCCCGCGGTTCGGCCTATTCTGAAGCTGCTGTCGTCCGGTTCCGGCCGTAATCTGACATCAACGATGCCTACGCACTGGATTCCAATGGCCGCATTCGATCATTCCCTGGTAACCCTCCGATTCTTCGGGGACGACCTCCTGCCCGAAGAAGTCAGTGCCTTGCTCGGGGCGACCCCGACCGCTTCGCATCACAAGGGCCAGGAACTCAGAGGCAACCAATCAGGCACCGTGCGTATCGCCAGGACTGGCAGCTGGCAACTTGATGCGGAGCGTCGTGAGCCTAAAGATCTGGACGCTCAGATCTTCGAGATCCTCGATCAGCTCACCGGCGATCTCGCCGTATGGCAGTCTCTGGCACGCTTCCGACCTGATCTGTTCTGCGGTCTTTTCATGGGCAGCAGCAACGGTGGTGTCTCGCTTTCGCCTCGCGCGCTGCTCGCCATGGGTGAGCGCGGCATCGAGCTCGGGCTGGACATCTATGAAGCCGAAGAAGAAGTGCGCAACGCCCAGCGCCAGCAGGCCATCAATTGATGATCTCCCCACTCCCCGAAGCAACAAACGCCTTCAACTGCCGAATGAACTCCGCGTCGTAGAGCTCCCACTCCACAATCTCTCCCACAACCCGCAACGGCTGCGCACTCCGATACGACCGCGTCGGGTTCCCGGGAAACTTCTTGTTGGTCACATTCGGGTCGTCTTCAAACGGCCCGGTCGGCTCCACCACATACACGCGCGGTCGCCCTTCACCGCGGGCCATCTCCGCAGCCAACCCGGCGCCCTTGGCAATCGTGGTGAAGTAGATGTGGTTCATCACCACACTGTCGCGATAGTTGGAGCGGAAGCCCGCGCTCAGCAACTCGCCCACCGCCAGATCGGCGCGGGTGCCGTGATAGAACGGCCCGGCGACCTGGTCGCAGGTGTCATGCGTAACGGGTGTCCATTCGGTGTCCTGCGCCATCGGCACTGCCCCTGCTGTCCTGCCGGATCGACAGGCCGGCGAGTCTAGGGCGCCCGGTGGGCCTTGCTGCAAGGCCCCATCCGGGAAATAATCTGCAAACGGGGGCGCGGTGCGCCTCCTTTTTTCATTCTGCGGCGCCGCGCCCTTCCAGCTCGCGCACGGCCGTTTCCAGCGCATTCAGCTTTTCGCGGGTCTTCAGCAGCACGGCGCGCTGTACTTCGAACTCCTCGCGGGTGACCAGGTCCAGCTTGGCCAGGCCGGCCTGCAGCGCGCTCTTGAAGGTGGCCTGCAGTTCCTCGCGCGATTCGCGCAGGCCCGGCGGCACCAGGTCGCTGAGGCGACGGGCGAGGTCATCGATTTGGTTCAGGTCGATCATGGGGTGCTCCGTGGGGGTGGGCCCGTGCATCCGGCGCGGGCAGGCCAGTCGGGCACAAGGATACTGTCGGCACCCACTGCCCGGACAGGCCGCAGCGGCTTCGCACGGGCCGCGTTCAGGCGCTATCCTCCACGCCGGAAGACAGGAGATAGACGATGAAGATGGTCATGGCGGTGATCAAGCCGTTCAAGCTCGACGACGTGCGCGAAGCGCTGGCCGAGCGTGGGGTTACCGGGATCACGGTGACGGAAGTGAAGGGCTTTGGTCGCCAGAAGGGCCATACCGAGCTGTACCGCGGCGCGGAGTATGTGGTCGATTTCCTGCCGAAGGTGAAGCTGGAAGTGGCGGTGACCGATGACCAGGTGGAGGCGGTGGTTGAGGCCATCGTGAAGGCTGCCGGCACCGGCAAGATCGGGGACGGCAAGGTGTTCGTGTACGACCTGGGCAGCGTGGTGCGTATCCGTACCGGTGAACTGGACGCGGACGCGTTGTAAGTGCAACGCAGGATGCGCGAACGCGACTGGTCCCGGGAACACTTCTGGGTAGAGTCGACTGTTAGTCGACTATCGCGCACAGCGCGGGCATTTCGGTCACGGACGGGAAGAGCAGTCGACTAGCAGTCGGCTGTACCCCGTCAGGCATTCAATGCCACCAGGCTATACGGCTCTGTCGCTTGGCCGGCGGGTTGCTTGAGTCGAGCAGGCTCGACTCTACGGCGCGGTGCGTATCATGGTGTCGATCCAGTCGGCATAGCGCGAGATGCGCACGTTGTGCACCACCTGCCCGTAGTAGCCGGCTTCAAGCGCATGCTCCGGCACTGCGGTAATCCACGAGCCCAGGCCGATCAGCTCCCAACCATGAGCGCCGTGGATCATCAATGGGCCGCCGCTGTCACCGCTGCCGAGCACGCCCTCCAGTGGCAGGCCGCCGTCGGGCCCGTCGAATCGATACCAGAGATAGCGGCCATTGCCACCTGTCACTGCGTTTTCGGCGCGGCGCAGTACGCCGCGGTGCGATCCACCCGGCGCCAGCCCGGTCATGCCGGTGCCCGTGGCCCCCTTGCCGACCAGAGTAGCGATCTTTCCCGCTTCGGCCTGCCCCCGATAGAGGCGAACCGGCGCAACGTCGCTGACCGGTGCGGCCAGCTGAATCAGGGCGATGTCATCGGAGGCGGCCAGGAAGGCGTGGATGGGGCCTGGGTTGCCTGACACCAGCGCCGCCTGGCCAAGCGCTTCGGGCATGCGCCGGTAACCGGGATGCACGAACACGCGCTCGACACGGTACGGGCGACCGTTGATCTGCACCTCGGTGTCCATGCCTTCCATGGGCGCGGCATGTGCGGCGGTCACCACCCAGCGCGGCGCGATCAGGACGCCGTGGCCCTCCCCGGGCAGGTCGGCCAAGGCCGGGAATGCGGATGCCGGTACGCGGTAGGCGCTGTCATCCACATCGCTGCGGATGACAATGGCGTCGGCGGAGAAGGGCAGGGTAGCCCAGGCGAGAAGGAGCCAGCGGCGCATGGTTCGGTGCAGTCCTGTGCGTGGAAGGCGATGACCCTAGCCGGGATCGGGAGGCGCGAATACCCGTGTGCGACGAAGTGCCCTCCCGGTGTGATCAACCGGGCGGAATGAGGGGTGACGACCGCCACTCCGGCAGACCGAGCGCGCGGCGGGTGCGCGTCACGTCCCATGCCGTAGGCTGGAATTCGACCACCCCGACCCACCAGCCCTGGTCGTCAAGCCAAGTGCGCGAACGGCCTTTCTGCACGCAGCCCAAGGGGCGCAGTATGGATCTTGCGGCTGCAGTCAGCAGGTGGGTGTGTTCAGGTGTCGGCATCCCCAGCGTCCTTGCGAGTGGCGTGCCGACGAGTATCGCAGAGCACATCGGGCGTGTGGCCCGGGGCAAATGCAGGGGCAAACAGCAGTCGCGCAAGCAATGCAGGGCGAACAGCGCTTACCGGCGCTTCGCCCACTTGTAGAACCGCTTCCAGCCCTGCCGCACGGCTGCCACCCAGCCCGGGTCGGCCACCAGCGCGGCCTGCGCGGCACTCGGGGCCTGGCCGGTCACGCGCTGGCGCATCTTCAGCAGGTTCTTCATGTCGCTGCGGCTGAGCTGGCGGCTGAGTGGGTTGCGGCGCAGCCAGCGCGGTACGCGCCAGGCCGAGGTGAAGTCCAGCAGCACCGGCACGCCTCCGCTCACCACCACGTTGGTGCCATGCAGGTCGTTGTGGGTGATGCCGGCGGCGTGCAGGCGGCTGAGCGCGTGCTGCAGCTGCTCGAACACTTCATTGCCCACGGCCTGCGCGCTGCTCAGGGTCTGGCCCGGGATGAACTCCATGCCCAGTGCCAGGCCACCCAGCGTGCCGAGCAGTGCGGGGGCATGCTTCCAGCCGCCCAGGCGCTGCAGCATGCGTGCTTCACGGCGCACCATCAGCCGCGCGATCAGCGAAACGGGGGTGCCGCGGTAGCGGGAATAGTCCTTGATGACCGCCTCGCGCCCGTCCAGGCAGGTGCGGTAGACATCCGGGGCCAGGAAACGCTCGCCGCGCTTGAGCAGCAGCGGGGAGGCGGCGTCATCGCCGCAGGAGGAGGATGGCAGGGCAGGAAGATGCATGTCGGGGTCTCGGACGACCCGGTGGGTGGCGCAATGCGTCAAGCGAATAGACGGGCAACCAAAGGTTTGTCGCCATCCGCAACCATAGGTTGAGCAAATTTCCTGCTTCCATTGGCGCAACTATGGTTGCCAAGCACTCATAGTCTCCCCGCTGACCGGCAGGAACCCAGTTCCATCAAGGGAAACGTATTCAAGTCCGATCTAGCGGAAACCTATGCTTGCTCCCATTCAGCTTCATCTCCTGCGCTGACGTTGATTCCAGTGCCGCGTTGGGTTGCTATCCAATGCGCCCATTCAGGGGGAACCGTTGCCCTGTCCGGCCGTTGGGGCTGCAGCCGTAGCGGTTGCGTCCTTGAAGCCCTTTGCATGGAGATCGGCACGAAGGCTCTTCAAAGCTGTTACAGGGACAGCCAACCACAGCAGATCCCTTGCCCGGGTCACAGCCACGTACCCGATTCGCCCGTCCTCGGTGGAACCTCCGCCTAGCAGTGCAGATACATGCGGTTTCGTTGCCATGTAGAGGACGGCATCCAGGCTTTCGCCCTTGACCTGATGCACGGTACTGATTCTGACCCGCAAGGGCTGATCGGCACCTAGGTCAGGCGGGCTCATTAGCGGTGAGCCGGGCAAACTCCTCTTCGAGAGCCGAGCACCGAGCGTGGACGATGTATGGTTGAGACCGTGGGCTGTGCTCAGATTGGTCATCAGGACCCTTACACGTTGCAACATTGCCGGCTGCCAATCGCTAATAGCGGGCAGCGCCGCGCTGGGCAGGCCCGAGACCGGATCTCGCGTAAAAGCCCAGATGACACGACGAAGTGCTCGTTCCTCTGGGTACCTGACAGGCTGAGTCAGGCGAGCAACGATGCCCTTGGGCGCGTTGTCGATCAAACCCATGATGGCAGTTGCCACGAGTCTGAATGCTGTTGAGTAGTCGGAGTGGATATCGCGCGCCATCGCTGCCTGGGCAAGGATCTTGGTCGTTCCCACGCCAGGCGCACCCTCATGCCCAGCCAGCTCGTTGGCCCACTTGCGTGCGCGGCAGAGCACGGCGGAGCGTGCTGGGTCCAACCCAGCGGAGACCAGTGTTGCCTGGAAGGCCGCCACGACCTTTTTCGTATCGGCAGTCGTGTACGGAACGAAGTAGGCCCCGTGGAGCGTAGGTGGCGCTGTCCTATCCGGATCGTCCGTGCGCGCCGAGATTGCGTTGGCGAGATCGAGTACGGCCGGTACGGACCGATAGTTCCTCGTCAGGGCGGCCGCAGAAACACCGGGTTTGCTGTGGTAGCTGGACAGGAACGAGCCGGTCGCGCCCATGAACTCGTAGATGCCTTGATTGGGATCCCCAATAAGGGAAATCTGAGAGCCTGCTTGGCTGAGCCTCTCAATGATCACCTGGTGCAGGATGCCGATATCCTGGGCTTCATCAATGAGGATATGGGGATAGCGACGCGCAAGGACTCGGAGGATCTCGGGTTGTTCGCGGAGGGTAAGGTCGACCCAGTAGCGGGCCAGCTCATGGGTGTAAGCCCCCAGTTTTCCCAAGGCTGCGGCAACCTTTGGGCCATTGTTGATCCTCGCCAGCATGCCGGAGTTCTGATAGAAAAAGCCCGTTTCAGCCCCAGAAGGGCCTATGACAACGCGATGGATATGCCCTTGGGGCACTGGGTAGTTATCGGTTCTCGGCGATTCCACCCAGAAGCGATAGTCCTTTCCTAAAAGGAATGACTCGCTCCCTGATAGCAAGAACGGGGTCGTGGTACACCCCATCGTCCGATGGGCGTGGGGTCGCAGAATATTTGTCGTAATGAACCCGTCCAATGTGTCGATCTCGACACGCTGGTGGGACGGGATCTTGAGCGATCCCATTGCGAGTGCCCGGTACTCGCGCCTGAAGGTCTCCACGGCGATGTTCGAGAAGGACAGGAGCGCAACCCGGCCCCGGTGATCACCGAGGCATTGACGTATGTGGGCCAGCCTGCGTACAGCCGTGAAGGTCTTCCCACTTCCCGCGCAAGCGATGACCGACATCGGATGCAATGGTGCCGTGATGATCTCACGCTGTTCAGCTGAAGGAGTAGTATCCGTGCTCATTCGTCTTCAGCCTTCTTCGGGCCAAGCTGACAAGCGTGTTCGACTGCAGACTGGATGTACTCCGGAACAGTGAAATCTTCCTTTTTCGCCTTGGCGATCAGGTACGCCAAAGCTTGTGCAAAGCGCCCCTTCTGGACGTTTCCGTTCTTCCGCTCGAACATTCCGCTGAACAGTACGCGAGCCTTCTCTGCATCTCCCGTAGCGGCGTCTACCTTCTTCTCCAGGTTCGCAGAGATCTTCGGGTGTAGCTCCTTAAGCGCCGCAAGCATGATCTTGCGATTGCTGGCGTACAAGGCCAAGTCATACTCAAGCGTCTTTAGCCCATGGAAGATCTTGAGATATGAATCCTCGAACTTGAGCATACTCAAGGTATTGGCGGACACCTGCACCTTGTCGCCGATCGAAGGGTAGACAGGAGCCGCCTTCTTCTTTCCACTAGAGGTCCCATCTTCCGGCGCATGGTCGTCCGCTTCTGCGCTGCCATCGCCCTCTTCCTCTTCATCCTCTTCACTCGGACCTGTTGGGTCTGCATCCGTAAGCACGGAAACAGGAATCTTCAGCGCCTTCTCGCCGAACAGTGGAATGAATGAGTCGAAGTTGAGGCCTTCAACGCTGATGAGGCTTACCCCATGCTTACGTAGATCGTGACCGCACTTCTCGGCGAGCACACTGACAAGGACCAATTCCGCAGCGCCCTCGACCAGGATTGCGCGGCGTGCAAAGAAGAGCTCAGCCCGAGTGACGTCCAAATAGCGCTCAAGCTTCTCACGCTTTCCGACAGAAAACTTGATGTCTCGGGGAAAAAAAGTCTCCACCTTGATTCCGGTGTCGACAAGACAGGTGAGACTGTCGAGGTTGGCGATGCTGGCAAAGTTGGGTGAGTGGCTGGTAACGAACAGCTGGACAGGCTTCTCTTTGTCCACTGCCTTGATGGTCTCAAAGTATCCCAGGAGCACAGCCTGCAATTGGGGATGCAGATGTGCCTCGGGCTCCTCAATGATCAGGCCTCGATAGCTGGCTTGCGGGTTCTTGGTCAGCTCGCTGAGAACGACCGCCATGAAGATCAGATTGTTGAATCCGAGCCCGTTTTGCTCAAGCTCGAACAGATCAACGGTAAGGGAGAGACGCGAAGCCAGGCGTTGGAAATCGCTGACGCTAACCCCCAGCTCGAGCAGCTGGGACAGCTGTGGCCCCAACATCTCGGAATGGCGAGTGGTTATCGCCTTATGGGTGCTCACAATCGGCGCTTTCGTCTTGAGCTCATCATCCAGCAGCTTCAGTGCCTTATTGATCTCGATCTTGCCATCGTCATCAACGAGCAGCTGAAACAGTCGGGACAGCTGGCTTGTGCGGCCGGGTCTAAGAGCCTGAGAAGCATCGCGCAGGGGCTGTAGATAGACGCCACGAAGGTTCTCCATCATGTCCGTTGTCAAGCCGACATCATCATGGTCTCCGCACCAGCGCTTCGCTCTAAGTCGCCCCGTCTTATCCGCCTCGGAGAAGCTGATGGTGATATGCGCCTCCATCTGCCCGTCCTTGGCAGGTTTCAGGGCAGTCATGAAGTCAGCTTCATCATCGGGGCTCAACCCTCGGAAGATGTACTTGAACACGATGTTGCCGCTAGGCGATTCTGTCTTCGGCCTATGAATATCGTCCGAGTCCAACCGCGGGTACGGTTCATCGTGCCCGGCAAGGAGAGACCTCAACGCATCGACAATGGCGGTCTTGCCCGCGTTATTCGCACCAACCAGAACGTTCAGTCCACTTTGGAAGTGCAGTACTGCGTTGTTGATCTTGCGGAAGTTCGAGATAGACAGCTCTGCCAAGTACACCCTGATGTCTCCTTGTGCTCATGGCGGCGTAGCCGCCTCCTGTCCCTAGCTGCAGCACGACGATGGCCGGCTGACAGCCCCTATCTACCTGGGCAGATTCTAATCAAATCAGGGGAATTGGACGTTCCGGCAACCCTCGTACGCGCATCGCCTTTTGGTTCCCCGGCCCCTCAGGCAAGTAAGGGGCGACGTCGGATCCGTCCCCCAAGCGAAGGCAGGGGGGTACGTCTGGTAGCAGTGCCTTTCAGCGCACCGACGCGCGATGAAGTGGCAGGCCCTATTCGGTCAATGCAGTGATGGCGCTTGTACATGGTGGCGGAGTTTGATTGGCGACGGCCCTCATGAAGGACAACAGTTTGTTATTGCAATTCGTAACACTGATGTCCCCGGATCGCCAATTCTTTCGGGAACGGCCTGGCGTAGCCTTCTCTTCCAGCGGTGCTGCCCATCGGCTGCCCTGAGTCAATCAACTTCTCATATCTGGAAACTGGGCTGTGGCCACCAATCGAATTTGCAGTGTTCTCGGAATTTCAAAGCCTGTCATTCAGGCCACGCTCTCATGACTGACGGATGCGCGCCTGATGGCCGCCGACGGCCTGCAGGGCTGGCCCCAGCGCAAGCGTCGCGGGCGGTGCGCAACTCCGGCCATGACAGCGCCGGGCGTGGTCAAACTGCTTGAACGCGATTTTCTCGCGCTGGAGCCGGAAACCAAGTGGGTGACAGATATTACCGAGATCAAGACCCGACAGGGCAAGCTGCATCTGTACGACCAGCGCATCGTGGGCTGGTCAATACACGATCGACAGGATCGCCAGATGGTGACCCGGGCTGTGCAGATGGCGGTGTGGCAGCGTCAAGGAAGCGATGAGGTAATCCTGCATTCGGATTGAGGCAGCCAGTTCCGCAGCCGCGACTACCAAGGGCATCTAGCGGCTAACGGGCTGATCTGCTCGATGAGCGCTGTGGGTCATTGTGGCGACAACGCGGCCTGCGAAGCCCTCTTTGGGCCACTCAAGCGTGAGCGGATCTATCGAACGAACTGCGCCACAAAGTATGCAGCACGAGCGGATGCGTTTGACTACATAGAGCGACGCCCTAACCCAAGGATGCGACGAAGGGTCGCCAGGCAGGACCAGAAGGTTGCAGCTCTTTTAGAACCGTCCGTGATATCGGGGTAGAACCCCGCGGTTGAACAACCCGCTCGGCTGCGCAGGGAAGTGATGTCTTCTTCTGGCCTTCTTCAGCGGCACGGGAAGGGATCACCGGAAGCTCGGAAGGCCGGAGAGCGCATGGCCTTTGTAATAACAACTGCGGTCCGGGCGCACTCTCTAGCGATCTCTGCCGAAATGGCGAATCTCTTCAGAACTTCACTTGCTACGCCCCGCTCGCGCATGCCGCTCTTAAGCAGGGTCATGGACAGGGCCATAATTCTGCTCGCCATGTTCCGACCCGCAAGAAGGTCCTGGCCAGGTTGCCTCTGAAGATCTAGGTAGACGCTGAATGACGGCGCACGGTGGATAGAACTTTTTCGTTTAGAAACCAACAATAAGCTAAGGAACTGCTGGCTAGGGAACACACGCGTATTGGCCTTGCAGAGCGCGTGGAGCACGACTTCGAATTTCCTCGCCTGAGCCCCCCAGTCCTCTAGATCAAAGGCGATCTCACCGTCCACCTCATGGCTTGGAAACAATGAAGTCGATGAGGCCGGAACTGGTTCGGTCAAAATTCCGATAATGTCAACAGATTTGATGGCGGATAGGTTGAGTAGCGTTCTGAAAGTGGTAGTAGTTCGTCTGAAGCGAATTGCATCCCTCCAGAACCTGTTATGAACGATCTTCAGCCTATCCAATGTCCCATCTTGAAGGAGCCCATCAAAGAAACGTTGATAGTTCTCCGCAGGAATAACCACATCAGGGTTGGTTGCGGTCCAGCGTACGACGTCCTCGATCGAGGCGTTGGCCCAGGACTGAAGTGCGCTCGGCCTCTCGTGCGTGGTTGCGCGCGCTAGGCTGCAACCGCAATAGGCGCACGAGGCCGCGTTGCCCCTTCGCAACTGTTGACTGTTGCCGCATTCTTGGCAGCGATCAATGATTCTGACTGAGTGCAAGGAGCAATGCGAGTAGTGAAGGAAGTTCCAGATGAGCCTCTCACTTAGACCGTTACTCTCGCCAGCCTCCAGCAGGCACTCAGGACACCAGCGGCGATTGATGCCAGCAAGGCCGCCATCCCGCATCTGCAGGACATTAATGAAAGGCGAGAGCGTGCAGCCGACCAGGCGTTGGTTAGTCAGCTGCTCTAGCGCGCGCGCGCGGTTAAGGCTCACCTGCCCTGGTCCCACGAAGCTATTTCGCTCACTCAGTCCATTTCTTGGCTGACCCGCAACTTTGTCAAGCACTCCTGCGAGGTGTGTCTTTGTAAACCCGGTCGTTTCGCACATCCTCTGGAAGTACCCTCCAAGTGACTCAGTCTGGGCGGTGGCTCCGTCGATCGGTGCAATTGGCGGCAGTGCTGTCCACCGATACCGCATGTGTGCCGTAGTCATTTTCGCTCTACTCCCCCGTACCCATGCGCTTCAGGAAGTCAGCAATTCTCTTCTCACCATTCAAGGGCCTCTGATCCGCAAGCTTGTTGAAGGCCAGCACGCTGCTCCACACGGTTCCAAGCTCCTTCTCGCTTGAGGAGCTGGCGTGCAAGTGCGCTTCAGTGATGCTGTTCGCTCCCTCATTCTTTCGGCGGAGCTCAGCCCTATGGACGACGTCGATAGTGGGGCCGAACACGCCAGCACCATTGGCGTACATCAAATCAGTATTCTTAACGAGGAGCTTGGGATCGGACAGGTTGAAGCTCTGCCCGATACCCTTCAGCACTGCAACGAAATCCCGCTCGTCTTGGGAATTCTTCAGGTTATACGGCCGGATGTAGACGAACCGGGATCGATTCCAGACGTCGGGGTGTCCCGCCCACAAACTCTCCGCAGTGTGGGTAGCCAGCATCACTATGACGCAGCCGATTTCTTCAATCAGTCGCACAAGGTTCGACATGTACCCATAGCTGGTTTGATGAAGATGCACCATCGTCAAGGTTGCCGCTTCTTCCAGGAAGATGTACTTAAGTTGACGTTGTTTCGCCACAGATTCGAAGCTGTGCTGCAATCTCGGCTGCGACTGCGTTGCCCTCACTCTCTTCCACAGCTGATTGTTTACCTCTGCCTCCGCCTGGACATGGTGCGCATCAGTACTGACCGATCGGTCCTTGTTCTCCAGCCAGCCGAAGTCTGGTTCCACCACGGCGTGATGGAGGCGCAGCGTGAGATCCTTGGAGTTGAACTTTCCCCGATCATTGGCCATTGCACGCACCGATATCAAAGGAAGCGTGCCAGCTGGCCAGAGGCTCTGCTTCCCGGCAAGGACGGGAAGAATAGCTTGTCTGATCTCACTCTTGCCCGAGCCAGAAGGAGCCAATGCCCAGACGAACGTACCTGGGCGCGCACCTTGGATGGCATTCAAGAGTTCGGAGTAAGCCGTCCTCATGCGGCTATGATTCACAAAAGGAATTCCAGAGTTGCTGTCCACTATCGGTTCCTGTGAATTTGAATGACTGGCGCGGGCTTGCCCCCAATTGCACAAGCTACGGCGACTCAATATCGTCAAAGTCATCCATCGCTCGCTTCTTGATTCCGCGCAGAGCGATCTCGTCAAGAGCGTCATTTGATTGAGAAGGGAGGCTACTGGAGTCCGCCTCCCCCGGCTTGGGTTGAGCCGCGGTGTTGGGCTTCGCGTTCGCGGCTGCCGTACGCATCGCCTGAGCGTGCCTCGCGCTCTGCTTTGCTTCGCGGAGCGATGGCGCGTAGAGCTGGTCATACATACCTCTGAATGACCGCTCAATCAGGGTGGAATTAGCTAGAGGCCCGATCAAGTTGCAGAACGCCTTGAACAGTCCACGATTCGTCCTAACCCAGATGAAGCTCGGGTCCTCCGGGTCTGTTCGAAGCTGCTCAACATCGAATGACGCGTCGAGCTCCCTCAGTTCATTGGAGTGAAAGTACCGACCATTCACCTCGAACCCTCGTCCGGGTACATACTTGTTATTGCTGTGCGGGATCGCGGTTCTGAAGAGGAATTCTTCGTCAACCAATGCGTGCAGGCCGGCACTAGGAAAGAGAAGATCTGCGTGGGCTGCCCGTTCGGCCGGACTTGCGAAGCCTTGTACAGGGACGCTCGGGAAGTGCTCATAAAGCGTTTCCCTGGCAACCGTATGAACGGTTTCAAAGCGGTGCTTGGCAGTTTTGTAGCTCTTGAACTTCCCATCCACGCCTCGGCCCGCCTTGTCGGGATCGGTGCTACCGACAAGCTCATGGCTGACCTGGGAATTGAACCTTCCAAAGTAGCGTTCTACGTCCGAGTTGAACCTCGAACCTGCCGTTGGGCAGATATGGATTGAGAACTGATATCGCAAAGCCAGAGCAGTGAGAAAGTGTGACTGATTCTCCGTTCCTCGATCGACAAAGATGCTGTTGAACAGTCGTCCATGTCTGCGGACGTAGTCACGTATCAGGATGGCCAAACCATCGCGCCGTGCTGGCCCGAAGACAATGGAATGCGCCATCGGCAGATCAGTCGCCTCATCTGTCCCTAGATAAATCAGAGGGGACTCTGCGCTTGCTTCCATTCCATCGTCGCTCACCACCCTCACGTCGACTTTGGTACTGTCCACGTGCAGGACTGCATGTTTAGCTAAGGCTGTACCCGACCGGTCGCGCGCGTCCGAGCGCGGCCGTTGCTTTTGGTAGCCACGCATTCCCTGCGTTGCAAGGACCTTACGCAGCTCCAGGCGCGGATCAGCGAGCCTGCGTTCGAAGGCCTGGCGGCTCTGTGGCGACTCGCCGTCAGATTCACAGGCCTCCTTGAGCGCAGCGTATGCGTCCTTCTTCTGTGAATACTTGCCTGCGGCGTATGCGCGAATTGCCTCAGCCGTCCGCTTCTCCTGAACGGGGGTAAGCCGGCTCATTCGGTTTCCGCTTGCATGAAACCTGGTAAGGCACTGCTCGAGTTCGTTGTCACCTCTGCTTCGCGCCTCGATCACCTTCCGCGCTATCTCACGCAGGTGTTTGGGGACGGCTGTACCCTTCGCATGCGCGGATTGAATCAATGCGAGCCGCTTTTCGGCGTTGGTGGCGTCGACTAGCGTCGCCGTTGCGAACGCAGAGTTCAGTTGATTGCGAGAGTGCCTGGCAACCTCAAAGAAGTTGCTTCCTATCTCAATAGCCTGAGCCTGATTCAAGGTCAAAAAGAAGTTGCTCGTGTCCGTGAGCGGAACATGCTCAACTGGACCGAAGGCCCAGCGGGTTCCAAGCAGAAGCGCCGCTTGGCTCACGTTGAATCCCTCGATAGTCTCGATCATCCAATCGAGGCTCTTGGGGCCGTCGGCGAGATGCGCATGGATGCGTCTGCCCAAGGCTTGAGCCTCGTTGGCGGGTACCATACGCACCTCGTTATAGATGACCTGCAGGTTCCGGAGTGGCGTGTCGACGCGGGAGGGACTGAGCCACAGGACGTGCTCCATGCCGCGCTGCCTTGCCCAAGGGCCATAGGCAAGGTTCTGAAGATTTCCATCGACGTCGACCCATTCACCGGACTTTGCCGCAAGCAAGCTGTCACGAGCGGAGCCGGCCTTGCATTCGACCAGCTCAATGCGACGGGTGCGGACGACCAGAAAATCCAAGGTGCCGCTCCTTACATGATTGCCAAGTCTCACTCCCTTACAGGCAACCTGCGGGAAGTAGCCAAGCACATCCGGATCCAGCTCCAGAGTCAGCGCGAACATATGTTCAACGGTATGACTCTCCAGCGTGATGAGCTGGCCACACTTGACTGAGTTGAAGTGGGTCACAACGTTGTTCAGCGCGCCTTTTCCTGGCTTCCGCGCTGGACTCGAGCTAGCCATCTCAAGGATGTGCTGTCGCTGTTCGACAGTTAGGCCCTCATGCTCCCGCAGACGCTGGGCCAGTTCTTCTTGATTCATGGAACCCTGCCTATCTACTGGGAGGCGGGCAGCCGCCTCCCTCCCGGAATGCCTAGGGGTTGATTCTTATCGGGGTAAGGGGGTAGATTCGGCATAGCGGTTCTCATCGCTGCGCCTTAAACAGACCCCGGCCTGCCAGCCGGGGTTTGTCTTTTCTGCCCCAGAGAGTCTTCTTAGCTCATCTGGAGGACCTCCATGGGCAGATTGGGATCATTGAGCGGTCCGCCGACTGGTTACGGGATCTGCGCCGCGTGATGCATTGAACAACCATTGGGCGAGATCCCTGGATCGGATCATGCGCCCCTTCCTGCCGGGAATGGTCGAGGTTGCTATTCCCAGGCGGTTGTCATACGCCGCGCGCCTGGCCGCGCTGATGCTGTTGTAGCCAAGCAGCATCCACACTTCTGAGAGCCGGACATAGAGCCCGTACTCCTCCGCCACCTGCTCGGCGAGCTGGTCAGGAGTCGTTGCGCGAAGTGCTAGCGTTTGTATCGACAAGGGCACCATGTAGGCGAGCATCACTCACTCTCTTTCATATTGCAAACAGCGAGCACATCTTCTTGCTTGTGGGGCGCAGATTATCTGATCACGTATCAGATCATCTGATATGCATGCTGCTACAGCGGCTGGCATGTCAGATGATTTAGTACGCAATACAGTTTGTGGATTGCGCTAGCATGGGCATGCTGCCGACTGTTGAAAGAGATGTCGGCGCACCTGTAGGCGTGGGGTTGTGCTGCGCCACGATGTGCCTCTAAGGGAGGTTGATTGGAAGATGAGTACATGATGACCATCCCTACAGATGAGCTCAGTCGCGAAGAGCTTTCAGGCTCAGCATTGAGAGCGTTCTTCAACCTCGCTGCGCGATGGCAACTGTCCGGACCTCAGCAGAGAGCTTTGCTTGGAAGCCCACCCGATGCTTTTTATGAGGCATGGGCGCGAGGGGCCTACGAGCATATCGATGCCGAGGTCCTGGTGCGGATTAGCTATCTACTCGGCATTTACAAAGCTCTTCATATCCTTCTGCCTGACCCCGTTCAGGCGGATGGCTGGATAAGGCGACCTAACATGGCGCCCATGTTTGCTGGTAACACCGTGCTGGATTTTATTTGTCGCGGAGGCTTGCGCGAACTTCGGGATGTGCGATCTTACTTGGATGGGCAGCACGTCAGCACCTAGGCAAGGGGTGCCATTTACCATGGACGCTGGAATACGGTCGTACTGCTGACTGTTGTTCATGCGCACCTGAAGCGGTCTGACTTTCGTGCAGGTCTGGCTAAAGATCAGAGGGATGTATGAGACCAACCATTCTTGCAATGGACCTAGAAGGAACGCTGATCTCAAATGCGGTCAGCCAGATCCCACGCCCTGGCCTGTTCGCGTTCCTGGAAGCGATGCGGATCAAGTTCAGTCAGCTAGTACTCTTTACGACTGTTCCGGAGTCAAGAGTGCGAGAAATCTGTAGGCTTCTCGTGGCGGAGGGTGTGGCCCCGAGCTGGTTTGGGAAGCTTCACTACGTTTCATGGTACGGACCAACTAAGGACCTGCGATTTGTTACATCTCACGCCGGGGAGGCCCTTCTGCTAGACGATCATGCGCCTTACGTACACCCCGGTCAGGAATGCTGGTGGGTAGAGGTCCCGTTGTTTGGCTCACCCTACGCCAACGATGACACGGGGTTGGATCTGGCGCGGTTAAGAATCGATGAGCGACTAGCTCAGCTCTCGCTTGGGGGAGGGCATTGAAGCAGCTCGGGAAGACTTCAAAGTTGAAAGGTTTCGCTTGGGGTGCAGTCAATTCGAATGCTATGACAGTGTCGCGCTCTCCCCCAATGACATACAGAACTTCCTTCTTGCGCCGCGCATGTGCCCGATGCAGCCGACACTAAACCGGCCTTGAAACGGCGCTAACAATGCGCGATGTGGAGGCTTAGGCAAAGGCATAGCGCTTCGCTGCGAAAGGGAGCGCTTGCAGCGGACATCGGCTTTTCGTCAAGCGGGGATAAGGTGGCTCGGTCGTCGACAAGGTCTCAACCATGTCTCAACCCAGTCGTTTGCAGGACTTTATGCCCGCTACAACGCCCGGACAGATAAGCGGGAGATTGATATGCAGCAGAACAGTGCGATGGAGGGGGTTGCCGCGCGGTGGCCAGAGCGGATCTGGGTGGTACGGCATGGCCAAAGCGCCGGAAACGTTGCGCGAGACCACGCTGAGGCAAATAACATCACCTTAATCGAGTTGGAACACCGCGACGCGGACGTGCCTCTCTCCTCGCTGGGGGAGCGCCAGTCGCAAGCACTGGGTGCTTGGGTACTGGGACTTGCCGAGCACCAACGCCCGCAAATCGTGCTGACTTCTCCATACATGCGTGCAAGGCAGACCGCCCAAGCCGTGGCCGACGCGCTTGGCCCTGGCCACCGTCTAATCATTGATGAGCGCCTGCGTGAGAAGGAGTTCGGCGTTCTGGACCGCTACACCTCCAGTGGCATCGTCGCTACCTTCCCGGAACTGGCCGCGCAGAGACGGCTGGTTGGAAAGTTCTACTTTCGCCCACCGGGCGGAGAAAGCTGGTGTGATGTCATCTTGCGGCTACGCGGCGTTGTCGGGGATCTCCAACGGAACCACGCCGGTGCACGCGTGATGATCGTCGCGCACCAAGTGATTGTGAATTGCATGCGATACCTTCTAGAAGGCATGGACGAGGATGCCATCCTCGACCTTGACCGCGAAGGCGATGTGCCCAACTGCGGGGTCACCGAGTACTACGCTGCTGAAGGTGGGCAGCTTGCCTTGGTGCATGCCAACTTCATTTCGCCTGAACTGGCCGAGGCCCCAACCACCGCTTCGTCGGATCAGCCCGCTGGAGCCAAGTAAGGTACAGCGTCGGGACCCGACCACCTAACCGCCATCTCTCTGCAGACATGCTCGCTACTCGTGCAGAACGTCCGGTTCTGGCCAGAAGCGGGCACTGAGGCAGGTTTCGGCCCGAGCGATGCTAGCCTCCAGTTTCGACTCCAGGGAGACCTCCGCTGAAGGGCTCGCTCCCGCCCTGTTCGTGGTGGGGGTATGCATGTGCTTGATACCCGGACGCAGCGGACATAAGATCGAGCGGTATCAGGGGATAGCCTGCCACAAGGTGCGCTGTGAATAATTCATTTGACCGGACTCTAGGGTCCGGCTACTAGGTAGTCAGGGTCTATGGCAGTAACTAATCCTCTGACAGAATAAGAGCTGGTCGCGCATAGGCGAGGCAAGTGGTCTGTAGCCGGAGTGCCGCATCGCGGCTGGACTTGCGTAGATATTGAGGATCTTGGAGAGCCGCAGATCGATTGCGAGATGTGCGAGTCGCAAACCATCCGCTACGTCCATCACATGGAGCACCCAGATTACCCGAACGTTCTCGAGGTTGGGTGTGTATGTGCCGGCCACATGGAAGGCGACCTGGCGGCCTCGCGAGCCCGTGAAGCCTCTATGAAAAGCCGCGCAGCAAAGCGCAAGCGTTGGACTGCGCGTGCGTGGAAAGTTTCGGCAAAGGGGAATCCGCATATCACTTCGGATGGATTCCGCATTACCGTTTACCCGCGCGGCGGAGAATGGGCCTGTACCTTGGCTGCGCTAGACGACTCAACTGTCCTGCACGCTCGCCGCAACTACAAGTCTCAAGCGGAGGCGAAACTCGCTGCCTTCGACCACATCACTCGTCTTCAATCCAAAGCTGGCGCATAGCAGTCCATTCAAGTTGAATCGCCACAAGGTTTTGTGGACTGTGATTGCTAGCATACGCGTAGGTTCCGGCCGAAAGCAGACGAGCTGGCGCCGACGACGCGATCAGGAATGCTAGGGCCCCTATTCGACCCGAAGCGAACACTGCCATGGATGCGAGGTGGCTACAGACAGGCGATCCACCCAAAGGGTGCGGTCCGGGTTGAGCATGATTTCCACGACGTCGGGGTCTTCGAGCGCGGTGGCGTTCAGCGGCCCCATTGCCGTGCGCAGCATCTGGATGCGCCGGTCGAGCGACGTGGCGCTCATGGATTGGGGAACGGCGCTCATGACGCACGCTCCCGTGCTTGAGCGGCTGCCGCTGCGTCCTCCATCCGCATCGGGTCGGGGTGCAGTTCCTCCACCACGTCACGCGCCAGGCTGCGCCCGCGCATCAGGTGGCGGCCAAGCTGCTCGGTGAACTGCTCGAATCGCGCCTTGCCCTGCGCGCGGGCCGCTTCTTGGTGCGCTTCGGGAACCGGCGTGCTGACGGTGAGGTAGTAGCGGATGAACAGAGCCAGCGTTTCGATGGCGATGTTCTGATCGCGCTCCATGCGCTCGGCTTGGCGCGACAGCCGATCCAATCGCTTGGCGATGGCTGCCTCGCGCTGGTCGGCCGCGTCCGGCGACAGCCAGGACGCCAAGGCGGCGGCGACGATGCTGGATTTGGACACGCCTTATCTGCTGCGGGTGGTCGTCAAGAACATGGCTCACTACTCTCGCTTCGTGCTCGACACGCTGCTCAAGCACCCCAGCGTGCAGGACTGCAAGACAAGCTTCGTGCTGGATCGGGTAAAGAGCACCACGGCCTTGCCCCTATGAGCATTCGGCCGATTGGTGTAGCGGGGATGCAAATAGCGCTTGACCTTCCAACCTTGGCAAGGACCAGACTTCAAACACCCAAACCCGAAAGGAGTTTTCCATGCAATTCCATCTCGAAGACATGACCTGCGGCGGCTGCGCCCGCACCGTTACGAAAACGATCCAAACGATCGACCCCAACGCTAAGATCGTCACGGACCCGCCGACCCGCCGTGTCGAGGTCCAGACCTCGGCCTCGCAAGAGCAGATCGCCGCGGCCCTGAGCGAAGCTGGCTTCCCGCCGCGCGCGTAGTAACACCGCGTCGTGGCCGGCCTGCACACAGGACGGCCGATGCGAGCACGTGCGCTGTGCCGTACCTGGCGCGGCGCTCAGTGCATCCCAAGGTAGGCGACCTTGGCCCACATCCACAGGGCCATCGCCACCATCATCAGGTTCTCGGTCAGGGACACGAAGCCCAGCGGCACGTTGCTGTCCCCGCCCACACAGGCGCACTTGAGTTCCCGGCGATCGACATAGACCGCCTTGAAAACCGACACGGCCCCGACGGTCCCGATGAACAGCGCCAACGGAATCGACACCCACATCCCCACGCCCGCGACCATCAGGACGCCTGCGATGGCCTCCGCGAACGGGTAGAAATAGGCATACCGAACCCAGCGCTTGGCCAGCAGGTCGTAGTTGAGGAACATCGTCGCGAAGCCGTCCACGTCCTTGAGCTTCTGCAGCGCCAGGAGACACATGGCAAAGGCCACGAACCACTCTGCCGCCTGAATGCTCCAGAGCTGGCCGAAGGCCGCCCAGCTCGCCGCCAGCGCCATCGCGGCCGCCATGGCGAACAGCGCGATCACAGGGATGTAGGTCACGGCGTTCTTGTCCTTCACGGACATGCCGAAGAATTTGCGCAGGTCGTCGTAGCCGCCCACGCGCCGCCCGTTTATGAAGACCTGGGGCGTGGTCTCGACGCCATGCTCCTTCTTGAACGCATCCGTCTGCTCGCGGCTCGCCAAGTGTTTGTCCTCGACCTCGTAGCCCTTGCGGTTGAGCAGATCGAGCGACTTCAGCCCGTAGGGGCAGGTATGGCCGGGCATGACCATCCGGTAGAGCGTGGCTTGTTTGGGCGCAGACATGCTGGACTTCTCCTGTGGGACTTTTCACGGGCCGGCCGCAGCGCCGACTATCACGGATTGAAGGACTTTGACGACATTTCCAGCCTAACCGGCGGTGGTGCAAGGGGGTGTAGACATCTGGCTCGCGGGTCGGTCGTCAGGCTGCAACGCCGTCAGTCCTCCGTCTGCCAGAGCAACCCCGCCGCAGGCCGGCGCGCCCGCGGCGGCACGCTGGGTCCTAGTGGTTCTCCTTGGCATGGTTGATCGTGTATTTCGGGATCTCGACGGTCAGGTCCTCGTTCGCCACGATGGCCTGGCAGCTCAGGCGCGATTGCGCCTCTAGCCCCCAGGCCCGGTCAAGCAGGTCGTCCTCGCACTCCTCGACCTCGTTGAGGGAATCGAACCCCTTGCGCACGATGCAGTGGCAGGTCGTGCAGGCGCAGCTCATGTCGCAGGCATGTTCGATCTCGATGCCGTTGTCTAGCAGCGCCTCGCAGATCGAGGTGCCGACCGGCACGTTCAGCTCGGCGCCCTCGGGCGCCAGTTCAGGATGGGGCAATACGGTGATCTTGGGCATGTCTCTCCCGGCTGCTCAGTGCGCACGCGGCTTCGTTGCCGCTGCGTTGCCACTTGTACGCCGTGGCACGGCGCCGGTGCGCGCTTCGGGCTCGTCGTCGCTGGTATCGAGTTGCTCCAGCGTGTGCAGGATCGGGCAGTCGGGCCGTTCGTCGCCGGCGCAGCACCGGATCAGCGCCTTGAGCGTCTCGGCCATCTCCAACATGCTCGCGATGCGCCGGTCCAGCTCGGAGATGTGCTGCTGCGCCAGGCGCTTGACGTCGGCACTCTGGCGCGACTTGTCGTTCCACAGTCCCAGCAGGTCCGTGATCTCGGCCACCGAGAAGCCGAGGTCGCGCGCACGCCGGATGAAGTGCAGCCGGTGTACGTCGTCCTGGCTATAGGCGCGGTAGCCCGAATCGTTCCGGTCGGCCGGGGGAATCAAGCCGATCTGCTCGTAGTAGCGGATCATCTTGGCCGAGACCTTCGAGGCCTTGGATGCTTCACCGATGTTCATGGTGTTCCTCCTTTCTCAATGAGCGGTATCCGCCGCCAGCGGCGGCTGGAAGCGGCGCAGGCGCAGCGCGTTGCCGAGCACGAACACGCTGGACAGCGCCATCGCTCCGGCCGCGAAAATTGGGGACAGCAGCACACCGTATGCGGGGTATAGGACGCCAGCAGCTACCGGGATCAGGGCCGTGTTGTAGCCAAACGCCCAGAACAGGTTCTGGCGGATGTTGCCGATGGTGGCCTTGGACAGCGCGATGGCGTTGGGCACACCCTGCAGGTTGCCGGACATCAGCACCACGTCGGCCGACTCCACCGCCACGTCGGTGCCGGTGCCGATCGCCAGGCCCACGTCGGCCTCGGCCAGCGCCGGCGCATCGTTGATGCCGTCACCCACGTAGCCGATCTGGCCGTGGGTGGCCTTTAAGCGGCGCACGGCTTCGACCTTGCCCTCGGGCAGCACTTCGGCCACCACCTCGTCGATGCCCAGTTGCTTGGCGATGGCCTGCGCGGTACGCGCGTTGTCGCCGGTGATCATCGCCACCTTCAGGCCGAGCTGGTGCAGCGCGGCAATGGCCACGGGCGTGCTGGACTTGATCGGATCGGCCACCGCGATGATGGCGGCCAGTCGGCCGTCGATCGCGGCGTACAGCGGCGACTTGCCCTCATTGCCCAGGCGCTCGGCCGTGCGAGCGAAGCCGCTCACGTCCAAACCCAGCTCACGCATGAAGCGATCGGCACCGACCTCGACACGCGCGCCGTCCACGGTGGCACGCACACCCATGCCCGTGACCGAATCGAAGTCGGTCATCGTCGGCAGCGCGATGCCACCTTCCACGGCCGACTCGACGATGGCGCGTGCGATCGGATGCTCCGAGCGCGATTCGACAGAGGCGACCTTCGCCAGCACCTGGTTGCGGTCAAAGCCGTCGGCAATCTCCAGGTCGGTCAGGACCGGGCGGCCCTCGGTCAGCGTGCCGGTCTTGTCCACGGCCACCACCTTGGCGTCCTTGAGCAGTTGCAGGGCTTCACCCTTGCGGAACAGTACGCCCATCTCGGCGCCGCGGCCCGTGCCGACCATGATGGAGGTCGGCGTCGCCAGACCCATGGCGCACGGGCAGGCAATGATCAGCACCGCCACGGCATTGACCAGCGCGAAGGACAGCGCGGGCGACGGGCCGAACACCAGCCAGACCAAGAAGGTCAGCACGGCGGCCAGCATGACGGCGGGCACGAACCACAGTGTCACCTTGTCCACCACGGCCTGGATCGGCAGCTTGGAACCTTGCGCCTGCTCGACCATGCGGATGATCTGCGCCAGCATGGTCTGACCGCCCACGGCGGTGGCACGCAGCGTCAGCGCACCCTTCTGGTTGACGGTGCCGCCGACCACGGTGCTGCCTTCCGCCTTTTCGACGGGAATCGGCTCGCCGGTGATCATCGACTCGTCCACGAAGCTGCGGCCCTCGGTCACTTCACCATCGACCGGCACGCGCTCGCCGGGGCGCACTTCCACGATGTCGCCCTGCGCCACGTCGTTGATCGGGATGTCCACGATGCGGCCGTCGCGCAGCACGTGCGCCTCCTTGGCCTGCAGGCCGACCAGGCGCTTGATGGCCTCGGAGGTGCGGCCCTTGGCCCGTGCCTCAAGAAAGCGGCCCAGCAGGATCAGCGCCACGATGACGGCGGCCGCCTCGTAGTACACGTTCACCGTGCCGGCCGGCAGCAGACTGGGCGCGAATGTGGCGACCATCGAATAGCCGAAGGCCGCGGCCGTGCCGACCGCGACCAGCGAGTTCATGTCGGGACCCAGGCGGAACAGCGCCGGGAAGCCCTTCTCGTAGAAGCGCCAGCCCGGAATGGCGAGCACCAGCAGGGTCAGCACGAACTGCAGATACCAACTCTGCTGGATGCCGATGGTGGAAGCCACCCACTCATGCATGCCGGGAATCATGTGCGAGCCCATTTCGAGCACGAACACAGGCAGCGCCAGCACGGCGGCCAGGGTCAGGTCGCGCTTGAGTTCGGCGCGCTCGGCGTCCTTCTTCTCGGCGGCTTCCTCGTCGGCCTGCGCGCCGGTATCCACCGGGTTGGCCTCGTAGCCGACCTTCTCGATGGCCGCGATCAGGTCCGCCACGGCGGCCACGCCGCGCACGGTGGCACGCTCGGTCGCGAGGTTGACCGTGGCCTCGGTGACGCCGGGCACGGCCTTGAGTGCCTTCTCGACGCGGCCCACGCAGGAGGCGCAGGTCATGCCCTCGACCGCCAGTTCGACGGTGCCAGCCGGCACGTCGTAGCCGACCTTCTCGACCGCCTGGATCAACGCGATGCGATCGACAGGACCGGCCAGGCGGATGTCCGCCCGCTCGTTGGCGAGATTGACGGAAACGCTGTCCACGCCCGGCACCTTGGCCAGGGCGGCCTCGACTCGGCCGACGCAGCTCGCGCAGGTCATGCCCTCGATGGGTAGGCTGATCGCTGCTGCGGTGGCACGAGCATCACTCGTTATTGGCATGCTCATGGTTGTTTCCCATAGTTGATATTCGACACGGGGGGAGCTTGGGGTTTACCATCGTGGGAAGGTCAAGCGCTTTTTTCGGGTACTGTCAGGTTTCAGAAATGGCCCGGCGCACGGGGGAAACGAGGGGCCTTGGTCGCCAGGCTCGCCCTGGTCCCGGGCTGTGCGCGCGCTCAAGCGGTCGCAGCCTCGTTGATCCTGAAGGGCACGAACAGCCGTTCGAGGGTAGGAATTTTTGAGAGATGACTCCACGCAAACCAGTCAGTGCCCCACCGAAGGGCCCAAGCACCGATCTGGCCTCCCTGTCACAGAATGACGTGACCATCCTGGCCGAGACTTTCCGGCTCCTGGGCGATCCGTCGCGGCTCAAGGTCATGCTGTGCTGCATGAAGGGGTCCACGTCGGTAAGCGACATCGCGGAAGCCGTCGAACTCTCGCAGTCGTTGGTCAGCCATCACCTTCGACTGTTGCGTGGAGCCCGTCTGGTCAGGGGCGTGCGCCAGTCCAAGCAGATCTTCTATGAGGTAGCGGACAAGCACGTGAGCCAGGTGCTGCTGGACATGGCCATCCACATCGTTGAGGACAACAGCGACGACTAGCCTTGGTGCGAAACAGCCCTTACCGCGTCCCGTGAGGCCTATCCTTTCGGTCAGATCCGGTGCAAGTCATCCACGACCAGCACGTGATGGTGCCCGCCTTGGTTCGCGTGCTGACGCAAGTGGGGGTGATCCGCCGACAGGTTCGGATGGTCATGGGCCAAGTCCGACGGGTCGCTGGCCGGCCACAGCCGAAGCGCCAGCGCCACGCCAGCCAGGCCGATCAAGGACATGACGACGAACGTCGATTGCAGCCCCGTGGCCGCGCCGAAGCGTCCGGCCAGCGGGTAGCAGATGAGCCAGCAGGCGTGCGACAGCGCGAAGTGGGCCGCGAAGATCGCTGGACGGTCCTCGGCGTGGGCCGAGCGGCGCAGAAGACGGCCGGATGGCGTCTGCGCCACGCTGTAGCCAAAGCCGATCACCAGCCACAGCGGCAGCAACAGCACATAGCTCGGCAGCAGTGCGCCGATCGCCGTGCCCACGACGAGGACAGCGGCGCCGGTGAGCATCGCGGGTCGGTCGGCTACTTTCTCCAGTAGGGACGGCAAGACGAAGGCGGCCACCATCGAGCCGCCTCCGAACGCCGCCAGTGCCCACGCCACCTCGACTTCGCCCAGGCCGAAACGCGCCTTCACGAGCACCACCGTGTTCACGAACACCATCGCGCCTGCCGCCGAGACGGCCAGGCTGATCGCCAGCAGGCCCCGCAGGCGTGGCGTGGCGAGGTAGATGCGCGTGCCGCGCGTCGTTCGCTCCCAGATGCCGCGGCGCCGGCCGGGGACGGACGTGGGCAACCGCACGCTGACCACGAGAGCGGCTGAAACGAGGAAACCGAGCACCGTTCCTGCGAACAGGTTGTGAAAGTTGATGACGGTCAGCAGCGCGGCGGCCAGCATCGGGGAAATCAGGCTTTCCAGGTCGTAGGCCAGCCGGGACAGCGACAGCGCCTTCCTGTAGTCCTCTTCGTCGGGAAGGATGTCCGGGATGGTGGCCTGGAAGGTCGGCGTGAAGCCGGCGGACGCCGCCTGCAGAACGAAGATCAGCAGGTAGATCTGCCAGACCTCGGTGACGAAGGGCAGGGACAGCGCGACGGCCGCTCGCACGAGGTCCAGCGCCACGAGCAGCGAGCGCCGCGGGAGCCGGTCGGCGAAGGCCTGCGCGACCGGCGCGACCCCCGCGTACGCCAGCATCTTGATGGCCAGCGCCGTCCCGAGCACCGCGCCTGCATCCGCGCCGGCCAGCTCGTAGGCCAGCAGGCCGAGCGCCACCGTCATCAGGCCGGAGCCGACGAGCGCAATCACCTGGGCGGTGAACAGGTGGCGGTAGGTGCGGTTCTTCAGCACGGAGAGCATCGGACGGCCTCAGAGCAGTTTGGTCAGCGCCTTCATTTCGGTCAGAACGGAGTCCTCGTCATGGGACAGGCAGTGGTCGATGTGGTCGTGGATCAGGACGCGCTTGGCCGCCGTCACCGCGCTTTCCACCGCCGCGAGCTGGCGGGCGATGTCGAGGCAGGTTTCTCCCCCTTCGATCATCCCGATGACGTGCCGCAGATGCCCCTCGGCGCGCTTGAGCCGCTTCACCAGGTCGGGATGGGTGGTGTGCTTATGCATGTCTTCCATGCTGAAATCATATCCCCCCAGGGGGGATATTGCCACTGGATGTTAGATCAACGGCTGCTTGCCAGGCGTGGGGAATGGTCGCCGAGCCAGGCTAAGGCAATTGCCCGGAGCGGCATCCCGGCCGTGGTGAGACGCGGACACAAATGTGCAAATCAATTCACATGAACACATATTCATGTGTTATATTTTGAGCCACAGTCAAAGACCCAGTTTCCCGAGGCCCCATGTCCCAATCCCACGCACATGACCATGGTCACGATCACGATCACGACCATGATCATGACCACACCCCGACCGTGACCAGCGCCAACGAGCGCAAGGTCCTGCTGTCCTTTTTCCTGATCTTCGGCTTCATGGTTGTGGAGGCCGTCGGAGGCGTGCTGTCGGGCTCGCTGGCCTTGCTGGCCGACGCGGGCCACATGCTGACCGACGCCGCGGCGCTCGCACTGGCCTACGCAGCATTCCGGTTCGGCCGCCGCGCGGCCGACAGCAAGCGCACCTTCGGCTACCTGCGCTTCGAGGTCATCGCCGGTTTCCTGAACGCCGTGACCCTGTTCGCGATCGTCGCCTGGATCGCCTACGAGGCGTGGGAGCGGCTGCAGGCGCCGCCCGTGATCCTTGCCGGCCCGATGATGATCGTCGCCGTGCTCGGCCTGCTGGTGAACGTGCTCGTGCTGTGGATCATGACCCGCGGAGAGACCGATCACGTCAACGTGAAGGGGGCCATCCTGCACGTGATGGGCGACCTGCTCGGCTCGGTCGGCGCCATCGTCGCTGCGATCGTCATCTACCTCACGGGCTGGACGCCGATAGATCCCATCCTGTCGGTCCTGGTGGCGGCGCTGATCCTGCGCAGCGCATGGAAGCTGCTCGCCAAGTCGATCCACATCCTGCTGGAAGGCGCGCCGGAGGATGCTTCGCCGGAGAAGGTGGAGCAAGGCCTGATGGGCGCCGTGCCGGGCCTGGCGGCCGTCAGCCACGTTCACGTGTGGCAGCTCACCTCCGGGCGCACGATGGCCACGCTGCACGTTCGCCCCAACGTGGACGAGGAAGCACGCGCCGTGGTCAAACGCGTCGAAGCGGTGCTTCGAGAGCAATTCAGCATCGAACACGCCACGGTCGGGATCGACTGGAACTCGGGCACCGACGAGAACGTCTGCAGCTTGCAGCCCACGTCGGAGCGTCAGGACCACAGCGGCCACGATCACAGCGGTCATGACCACAGCGGCCATGATCATGGCAATCACAAGCATGGCGGCGGGCACAGCCACGGCCATGACCACGACCATTCCGCTCCTGGTCACAGGCATTGAGGCCGCGCGAGCCGGCTCGCACTCCACTTGAGGATTTGCATCCATGACGTCCCGCGAAACCACCAGCGCCGACACCGCGCAATGCTCGACCACCAGCCACGACGCGGCGACCGATGCCCTCGCAATGTCGCAAAGTGACGTCGCTGTTCTGGCCGAGACCTTCCGCCTGCTGGGCGACCAATCGCGATTGAAGATCCTGCTGCAGTGCATGCATGGCTCGGTCGCCGTGGGGGACATCGCCGAAGCGCTCGACCTGTCGCAGTCTCTGGTCAGCCATCACCTGCGGCTGCTGCGCGGAGCGCGCCTCGTGCGCGGCGAACGCCAAGCCAAGCACATCTTCTACAGCATCGCGGACCAGCACGTCAGCCAGGTGCTGCAGGACATGGCGGTCCACATTTCCGAGGACAAAGCCGACGACTGACCAGGCCCAAGCACCCAGGCGAATGGCAGGTTGCGAGGCGCCGGTACCCACGCCGCCGGTTAGCCTCAAGGACGTCCTCGATGCGGCCTGGGCGCAACAGCCTGAATCGCGGGCCCTGCCTGGGCGCCGGGATGCCGCGCAGGCACAGCAATGGGCGGCGGCAGCTTGGACGCCTGAGCCTCCCGCGCTCGCAATCACCCACAAGACCGACCGGTTCAACCGCATAACGGCATTCGTGAGCTGGATGTCGGAGTGGCCACGGCGACGACGCGGGGTTCCCCACCACCTTGTCCATGCAGCCTGCCCGCTAGGGCAACCCAAAGGGCTTGACCTTGCCTTCGTTGTAACGCCCAGCCTCCACACAAATTTCTGCAGAGCGCTTCGGAAGGGCCGGAGTCCTGCATCCAAGAAAGGGGCACTTCCATGCGTAAAAAAATCAGAATCGTTGTGGTGGCAGGCGTCATCGCAGCCGTCGGGGGCATAGCGATTGCCGCCCGCGACGCCAAGGACGAGGGCAAGGCCGCGGCACCCCCGGCGGACGCGCCGATGGCGCCGCAGGTGCCCGTGGCCGAGGTCATCACCCGCACGGTCGCGCCATCGGCCGAGTACACCGGCTTCCTGGCCGCGCCCAAGACCGTCGAGCTGCGCTCGCGGGTCGGCGGCGCCGTCGATGCTGTGAGCGTCCCCGAGGGCAGACTGGTGCGCAAGGGACAACTGCTGTTCCAGATCGACCCCCGGCCGTTCCAGGTCTCGCTCGACACGGCTGCGGCGCAACTGCAACAGGCCGAGGTGCTGGCCAGTCAGGCCCAGGCCGACTTCGACCGCGCCGAGCGCCTGGTGGCGACCGGCGCTGTCGCGCGCAAGACCTACGACGATGCCGTCTCCGCGCGCAGTGCGCGCCAGGCCCAGGTGCAAGCGGCCAAGGCCGCCGTCGCTGCGGCGCGGCTGGATCTGTCCTACGCCCGCGTCACGGCGCCCATCGCCGGGCGCGTTGACCGCGTGCTCGTGACCGAGGGCAACCTGGTCAGCGGCGGTGTCGCCGGCGCGGCCACGCTGCTGACCACGGTCGTGTCCATCGACCCGCTGCACGTGTACTTCGACATCGACGAAGCCACGTACCTCAACGTCGTGAGCCGCTCGCGGCCCGCTGCGGGCGCCGGCGGCAAGGCCTCGCTGCCCGTGCAGGTCGGGCTGACCACGGACAAGGGTTTCCCGCACAGGGGCGCGCTCGACTTCGTGGGCAACACCATTGACCGAAGCACCGGCACGATCCGCGTGCGCGCCGTTGTGCCCAATCCGGATGGGCGCATGGCACCCGGCATGTTCGTCCGGGCCAAGCTGTCCACCGGCGCGGCGCGCGAGGCCGTCCTGATCGACGATCAGGCCGTGGGCACCGACCAAGGGCGCAACTACGTGCTGGTTGTGGGCGAGAACAACCAGGCCCAGTACCGGCCCATCGAACTGGGGCCGGTGGTGGACGGGCTGCGCGTCATCAACGGCGGCCTGCAGGCCGGTGAGAAGATCATCATCAAGGGCCTCGTGCGCCCCGGCATGGCGGTCACGCCGCGCATGGTGCCCATGCAGGCGCCCGCGGCACCGGCCGCAGGCGCGGCCGGCGCGACCAAGGCTGCGGCAAACGCTCCGGCTCCCGCTGCGGCGCCTGCCAAGGCCGGTGGCGCGGACCCCGCCAAGGCTGACGGCGCGGCCGGCTCGGCGGAGGCCCGCAAATGAATTTCCCCCGCTTCTTCATCAACCGGCCGGTCTTCGCCATCGTCCTGTCGCTGCTGATGCTGATCGCGGGCGCGATCAGCTACTTCCAGCTGCCGCTGAGCGAATACCCGCAGGTCACGCCTCCCACGGTGCAGGTCACCGCTAGCTATCCCGGTGCCAACCCGCAAGTGATCGCCGATACCGTGGCATCACCGCTGGAGCAGGCGATCAACGGCGTAGAAGGCATGATGTACATGCAGTCTCAGATGTCCACCGACGGGAAAATGGTGCTCACCGTCTCCTTCGAGCAGCATATCAACGCCGACATTGCGCAGATCCAGGTGCAAAACCGGGTCTCGCGGGCGTTGCCGCGCCTACCGCCTGAAGTTCAGCGCATCGGTGTTGTCACCGAGAAAACGTCGCCGGACGTTCTCATGGTGGTGCATTTGCTTTCGCCTGGAGGTCGATATGATCCGCTGTACGTCTCCAACTACGCCACACTTCATGTGAAGGATGAGCTGGCTCGTACGCCAGGCGTCGGCGATGTCCTAGTCTGGGGCGCCGGGGAGTATTCGATGCGGGTCTGGCTCGAACCCGCCAAGGTCGCTGCTCGTGGGCTGATCGCGAGCGACGTGGTTGCCGCCATCCGCGAGCAGAACATACAGGTTGCCGCTGGTTCGGTTGGTCAGCAGCCGGATGCCTCGGCGGCGTTCCAGGTCACGGTCAACACTCTGGGCCGACTGTCGAGCGAGGAGCAATTCGGCGAGATCGTCGTGAAGACGGGCGCCGACGGCCAGGTAACTCGCCTGCGGGATGTCGCCCGCATCTCGATGGGGGCCGATTCCTACTCTTTGCGCAGCCTGCTCAATGGCGAGCCGGCGGTGGGGATACAGATCATCCAGAGCCCGGGCGCGAACGCGCTGGATGTGTCTAGCGCGGTGCGCGCGGCAATGGACCGACTTCAAGCCAAGTTCCCCGACGGCATTGAGTATAGCGTCGCCTACGACCCCACGGTCTTCGTGCGCGCCTCGCTCCAGTCCGTCGCCGTCACGCTGCTGGAGGCCATCTTCCTGGTGGTGATCGTGGTGGTGCTGTTCCTGCAATCCTGGCGCGCGTCGATCATCCCGCTGATCGCCGTGCCGGTCTCGCTGGTCGGCACGTTCGCGGTGATGCACATGTTCGGTTTCTCGCTGAACACACTGTCGCTGTTCGGACTGGTGCTGTCCATCGGCATCGTGGTGGATGACGCCATCGTGGTGGTGGAGAACGTGGAGCGCCACATAGCGCTGGGCGAATCACCCAAGGACGCGGCGCGCAAGGCGATGGATGAAGTGACTGGCCCGATCCTGGCCATCACCTCGGTGCTGGCAGCGGTCTTCATCCCCTCGGCGTTCCTGTCGGGGCTGCAGGGCGAGTTCTATCGCCAATTCGCGCTAACCATCGCGTTCTCGACCATCCTGTCGGCGATCAACTCGCTTACGCTGTCGCCAGCGCTGGCCGCCATCCTGCTCAAGCCGCACCACGGCGCGGCCAAGCCCGATCGCGTCACGCGCATCATCGATGGCGTGTTCGGCGGCTTCTTCCGCCGCTTCAACAGCTTCTTCGACCGCGCCTCGAATTCCTACGTCGGGGGCGTGCGCCGCGCGGTGCGCGGCAGCGCCATCGTGCTGCTGCTCTACGTCGGCTTCCTGAGCCTGACCTGGCTGGGCTTCCACAAGGTGCCTGCGGGCTTCGTGCCCGCCCAGGACAAGTACTACCTCGTGGGCATCGCCCAGCTTCCGACCGGCGCCTCGCTGGATCGCACCGAGGCGGTCGTCAAGGAGATGACCAAGATCGCACTGGCTGAGCCGGGCGTCGAGAGCGTGGTGGCCTTCCCGGGCCTGTCGGTCAATGGACCGGTGAACCAGCCGAACACCGCGCTGATGTTCGCCATGCTCAAGCCCTTCGATGAGCGCAAGGACCCGTCGCTGTCGGCCTTCGCCATCCAGGGCAAGCTCATGGGCAAGTTCAGCCAGATCCCGGACGGCTTCGTCGGCATCTTCCCGCCGCCGCCGGTGCCGGGCCTGGGTTCTATGGGCGGCTTTAAGCTGCAGATTGAGGACCGGGCGGGCCTGGGTCCCGAGGCGCTTGCACAAGCACAGGGCCAGATCATGGGCAAGGCCATGCAGGCGCCCGAGCTGGCGAACATGCTCGCCAGCTTCCAGACCAATGCGCCGCAGTTGCAGGTGGACATCGACCGGGTGAAGGCCAAGTCGCAGGGCGTGTCGCTGACCGAGGTGTTCGACACCCTGCAGGTCAACCTTGGCTCGCTCTACGTCAACGACTTCAACCGCTTCGGTCGCACCTACCGGGTAATGGCCCAAGCCGATGCGCAGTTCCGCATGCAGGCTGAGGACATAGGCATGCTCAAGGTGCGCAATGCAGCGGGCGACATGATCCCGCTGAGCGCGATCGCGACCATCGAGCGCAGTTCCGGCCCCGACCGGGTGATGCATTACAACGGCTTCCCCTCGGCCGACATCAGCGGCGGGCCAGCGCCGGGCTACTCATCCGGCCAGGCCACCGCCGCGATTGAGAAGATCGTGAGCGAATCGCTGCCGGACGGTATGACCTACGAATGGACGGACCTGACTTTCCAGGAAAAGCGAGTTGGCAATACTGCTATCTATATCTTCGCGCTGGCGGTGCTGCTCGCCTTCCTGTTCCTGGCGGCCCAGTACAACAGTTGGTCGCTGCCGTTCGCTGTGCTGCTGATTGCACCCATGGCGCTGCTCTCGGCGATCGCCGGCGTCTGGCTCTCTGGGGGGGACAACAACATCTTCACGCAGATCGGTTTCGTGGTGCTGGTCGGCCTGGCCGCCAAGAACGCGATCCTGATCGTGGAGTTCGCCCGCGCGAAGGAAAGCGAAGGGGCCGATCCGCTGGCAGCCGTGCTTGAAGCCGCGCGCTTGCGGCTGCGCCCGATCCTGATGACGTCGTTCGCCTTCATCGCTGGCGTGGTGCCGCTGGTGCTGGCCAGCAGTGCGGGCGCCGAGATGCGCCACGCCATGGGCATCGCGGTGTTCGCCGGCATGCTGGGCGTGACGGTATTCGGCCTGGTGCTGACGCCGGTGTTCTACGTCGTGGTGCGCAAGCTGGCGCTGCGCCGCGAAGCGCGCCATGCCCGTGTCGGCATGACCGACCAGCACGCATGACGGCCAGGAGGACATACGACATGAAAACATCTTTCGCATTCACACGACCCGCCAGGACGCTGGCGCCGCTCGCCCTCGCGGCGGCGTTGACTGGCTGCTCCATGGCACCGAAGTATGACCGGCCCGCAGCGCCGATCGACACGGCTTATCCCTCGGGCGCGGCCTATGTGGAACCGGCGGCCGCGACGCCCGACGACGCGATCACGGCCGAGATCGGCTGGCGGGACTTCTTCCGCGACCCGCTGCTGCAGCAGTTGATCGGCATTTCACTGGAGAACAACCGCGACATGCGCAAGGCCGCGCTCAACGTGGAGGCGGCTCAGGCGCTGTACCGTATCCAGCGTGCCGAGATGCTGCCGAACCTGGGCGTTTCCGCCCGCGGCGCGTCAGAGCGCGCACCGGCCGACCTCAGCACCACGGGGCAAAGCGACGTGCTCCGGCGCTACGACGTGGCCGGGGTGACGGCCGCCTGGGAACTGGACCTGTGGGGCCGCGTCCGCAGCCTCAGCGACCGGGCGCTGGCGTCCTACCTGGCCCTCGACGAGACCCGCATCGCCACGCAGATGAGCCTGGTGTCCGAGGTGGCCAGCGCCTACCTCACGCTGCGTGCCGACCAGGAACTGCTGCGCCTGACGAGCGACACCCTCGCCACGCAGAAGCGCTCCTACGGGCTGACCACCCAACTGGTGGAAGCGGGCAACTCCACGCAGCTCGACCTGCGCCGCGCAGAGATCGCGCTGCGCACCGCCGAGGCCAACCATGCCGCCTACACGCGGCAGGCGGCCAAGGACCGCAACGCGCTGGTGCTGCTGTTGGGCCAGCCGCTGACGCCGGAGCTGTCCCGGCAGCTTGACGAGGCCATGGCGCTGCCGGACGACATCGTGCCGACCGGCCTGCCGAGCGGCCTGCCGTCCGAACTGCTCGCGCGCCGGCCGGACATCCGCGCCGCCGAGCAGATGCTGATCGGCGCCAACGCCAACATCGGCGCGGCGCGGGCCGCGTTCTTCCCGATGATCAGCCTCACGGGCTCGGCGGGCACGGCCAGCGCTTCGCTGGACGGCCTGTTCGATTCGGGCTCGCGGGCCTGGAGCTTCCTGCCGCAGATCACGCTGCCCATCTTCCGCGGCGGCGCGCTGCGCGCCAACCTGGACGTGGCGCACGTACAGAAGCGCATCGAGATCGCCAACTACGAGAAGTCCATCCAGGCGGCCTTCGCCGAGGTGGCCGACGGCCTGGCGGGCAAGCGCACGCTCGATGAGCAGATCCGCGCGGAGCAGCTCCTGGTGGCGGCCAGCCAGAAGGCCTACGAGCTGGCCGAGCAGCGCTTCCAGGAGGGCGTGGACAACAACCTCACTGTACTCGACGCGCAGCGCACGCATTACGGCACGCAGCAGACCCTGGTGCGCACGCGCCTGACGCGGCTGAACAACCTCATCCATCTGTACAAGGCGCTGGGCGGCGGCTGGACTGAGCACACGGTGCAATCGGGCGCCACGGCGCAGCAGCCCGCCCGGTCGCCGGGATGAGGGCCGGCGCGCAGCGGTGGCGTCCCCCATCGCTGCGCGCGGAGAGCTGGATGAGGATTGGTGAACTCGCGCGCTTGACCGGCACGCCCCTGAGAACATCAGGTTCTACGAACGGGAGGGCCTGCTGCCCGCTCCCGAGCGGTCCCGCAACAACTACCGGCGCTATGGCCCGGCCCATGTCGAGCGGCTTTACCTGATTCGCAACTACCGCGCGCCGGGCATCGGCCTGGATGACATGCGCAACTTGCTGGGCTGGACGCATCGCGAGTCCCCGGAACCCGAGCTGCTGACGCAGGCTGTCCGGGACCATCTCGCCTGTGTCGAGGAACGCATGGCGCAACTGACCCGGGTGAAAGAGCACCTGCTCGCATTGGAACGGCAGGCTGTTCCTTCTGCCGCTCGGGAGATTTGCGAGGAGCGACCAGGCTGCGGCGGTTCATGAGCATCGTATGGCCGAATCATGGTCTAATAACTGAACATATATTCATGCGTGTAATAATTCCGGCCAGACAAACGAACAAGAAGGACCGCCCATGACCGACCAGAGCATCACGCGCCGAAACATCGGCGTTCTCACCGCCGCGCAGGCGCTCGGTGGCGCCAGCGCGCCCATCGTGATGTCGCTGGGCGGGCTGGTCGGCCAGCAGCTTGCCAAGGACTCGGCCTCGATCACCTTGCCTGTGAGCCTGTTCGGCCTGGGTCTTGCCATCGGCACCTTGCCTGCGGCGTTCATCATGCGGCGCCATGGCCGCCGCAACGGATACGTGGTCGGGGTCGGCTTCGGCGTGGCCTCGGGCCTGATCGCCGCGCTGGGCATCATGCTGGCCTCGTTTTGGATCTTCTGCGCCGGCACCTTCCTGGCGGGCTTCTACGGCGCGTATGTGCAGAGCTACCGCTTCGCAGCCGCCGACACCGCCGAGGACGCGCTCAAGGCCAAGGCGATTTCCTGGGTGATGGTGGGGGCTCTCGCGGGTGCCATCATCGGGCCGCAGTTGGTGATCTTCACGCGCGACGCGGTAGCGGGCACGCCCTACGTCGGCAGCTTCCTCAGCCAAGCGCTGCTGCCGCTGATCGCCCTGCCGATCTTGCTGATGCTGCGCACGCCGCGCCAGACCCCGGCCGAAGCCGCCGCCGACAGCGGCCGCACGGTGCTGCAGCTCCTGGCGATGCCGCGCTACGCGCTGGCCGTGGCCGCAGGCGTGGTGTCCTATGGGGTGATGGCGTTCGTGATGACCGCCGCGCCGGTGGCGATGGTCAACCACGGGCATTCGGTGGACAACGCCGCCCTGGGAATCCAGTGGCACCTGCTGGCGATGTTCGGGCCGAGCTTCTTCACTGGGCGGCTGATGGTGCGCTACGGCAAGGAGCGCGTGACCGCCGTGGGCATGGTGCTGCTCGCCGCCTCCGGGGTGGTGGCCCTGGGCGGGCTCGGCCTGTCCCACTTCTGGGGCTCGCTGGCGCTGCTGGGCATCGGCTGGAACTTCAGCTTCATTGGCGCGACGGCGATGGTCACCGATTGCCACACCCCGGCCGAGCGCAGCAAGGCGCAGGGCATGAACGATTTCTTCGTCTTCGCCGCCACGGCGGCCGTGTCGTTCCTCGCGGGATCGATCCTGCACAACTCGGGCTGGCAGGCGGTCAACTGGATGATCTTCCCGGCCCTGGCGCTGATCTTGGTGCCGCTGCTGTGGCAGACCGCGCGAAAGCCGGTGCGGCTAGGTCCGGGCTGATCGGGCCGATGCGGAAGGTGTTCCATCTAGCGGTCACCTCAGGCGCTACATCACCTGCCTCCACCGCTGCAGCTTCGACAGCGCGTTGTCGTAGGCGGCGGAAGTGAAGGACTGGATCTTGCGCCGAGGGTTTTCATCGGCATCAACGGCGAAATGAGGGCCTTGACCTTCCAACAATGGGAGGCCCTACAGTGACTCCATCAACCTCATTCAAGGAGTTTTTCATGAGAGTCAACAAGTTCAGCCTGTTGTTCATTGCGGGCGCCGTCGTGGTCGCCATCGGCCTGAGGGCCGTTCAGAAGAAGGTGGTCCCGTCGGGTGAAGTGATGCAGGCCAATGCGAGCGGAGGTCACCATGGGCACGCGATGCCCTCCAGCGCCTCGGCCAATGACAGTCCTTCCACGACCGCGTATCGCGCCGTGAACGACCAGATGCACGCGGGGATGGGAGCGCAGTTCACTGGAAACGCCGACGTCGATTTCATGCGCGGCATGATCCCGCACCACCAGGGCGCGATCGACATGGCCAAGGTGGCGTTGCAGTACGGCAAGGACCCGGAGGTCCGCAAGTTGGCCGAGGAGGTTATCTCTGCGCAGGAAGGCGAGATCGCCATGATGAATAAGTGGCTTGGAGAACGCGGCCAACAGGCGGGGACCGGCAGCTCGGGCGACGCCTCGACGACCGCCTACCGTGCCGGCAATGACCGCATGCACGCCGACATGATGATTGACTTCAGCGGCGATGCCGATGTGGACTTTATGCGCGGCATGATCCCGCATCACCAGGGCGCGATCGACATGGCCAAGGTGGCGTTGCAGTACGGCAAGGACCCGGAGGTCCGCGAGTTGGCTCAGGAGGTTATCTCTGCGCAGGAAGGAGAGATCGCCATGATGAAGAGCTGGCTTGCCGCTCGGGGAAAGTGAAGGCACGACCATGAACCAAGCCAGCACCCCGCGCATCATCATCTATAGCACTCCAGCCTGCCCGGACTGCCGGGTGCTGAAGGAGTGGCTGTCCCAGCAGAGCATCGTGTTTGAAGAACGCGACCTGACCGACCCGAAGATTTCTGCGGAAGCCAAGTCACGAACCGGCGTGCGCGTGGCTCCGATCACGCTCATCGGTAATGAGGTCTTCTATGGCACCTTTGCGAGCCAGAAGCCGGGGCTGATGAAGGCGCTCGGCCGTTCGACAAGTAGATGAAGGGTCTCAAGAAATACTTGGCCCGCGCTGCCGTCCAAGCTCCCAAGATACGCCGCCACCGCGCACCACGGCGGCGATATGCTGCCCCAGCCGCTGCTCGATCATCGGCCGCCACGGCACCAACCTGAATCCCATGCCGTCGTCCAGCATCGCGTAGCGCCCGCTGGCGAGCATGACGCTGCGCCGGTAGATGCCAGCCACACGCTGCCCGTCGGCCACCGGGCGATGCTCCAGGCCGGTTTCAGCGGCAATGTCCTTCGCGGCCTGTGCCAGTTCCCGGTTGCGCAGCGTGCCCAGCAGGTTGCGCGCCAGGATCACGCGCTGCCCGCGCCGCTCGGCCAGCGCCTGTTCGGCCAGGAAGTCGGCGCGCTGTTGCATGGCCTGGCCTCGCCACCAAAGCCTAGGTCGCCCAGGCCCGAGCCGCCGCCGATCAACTGCTGGTCGAGCCACGTGGCCCCGATCACGCGGGCCTGCCGCTCGATGGGCAAGTGCGATTTCAGCTCCACGGCCACGCCGCCCAGGCGCTGCGCGTCGTACTGGCGGCCACGCTCGGCCAGGTCGTCCGGCACCTTCCATAGCCCTTCGGCAACGCTCCACAATGCCGGCCCGACGCAGGGCCCATTTAGTAGATGGAGTGCCGCCGGTCTTAGCCGCATGCAGCGTTAAGGCGGGCTTGATATTAAGGCCTCTGAGAAGCGTCGGAGGTAGCCTAGCGATGTCAGCTTCTGGCATGAAGCAGCCGTGAACTTCAAGAGGAGCGAGGCGCGTCAGCGTACGGCCCGTAGCGGACGAGACTCTAGCGATGTCGACCACTACTAGTCCTGAGTCGCTAAGGCCAACCGCATGCTTCGTCCGACTCCCCGCGAACCCTCGTAGGGCACATAAAGGGGCTCCTTACTTGTTAAGGACCGACAAGGTTGGACCGATGTCACGGCGGCGCTTGCCTCCTGGGCTGTTGGCGAGGGCCAATCAGCCGCGGACGTCAGCTCTGCCCCTAAGTCACTGCAACCATAGGTTCTCAGCCCTTGCGCAACCATAGGTTCAGCCAAAACGCAAACCTATGGTTGCCCGTCTACGAACCGGTGTTACAGGGAGTTACTAAGTTTTCGTTAATTTTAGTACTCGCCAGTTCGCTATTCCACGATTTGTCGGAGAAATGTCGGGGTCGTGGCTGGAACAGTTCGTCGCGCAGAATCGGACAATTCTGTCTCACTTATTCCAGCTGGCCTTTAGCATCAACAGCTTGCGCGCCCAGCCCTGCGCCTCCTTCGCAACCGGATGAACACGGCGCACGGGCAACTTGACCCCGGCGCACGGCCTGCCGACCATAAGCTGTTAATCCGCGACATCGGCGGCCGCCCCCTCCGGCACGTCCCCGTCCCCTGCCGCGTTCCCCACCGGTGCTGGCCGCCTGGCCGTGCATCGCCCCGTTTCCCGTTCCGGCCGCGGCTGGAGGAAAGTGCTTTGATCATCAAAATCGTCATTGCAGCGCTGTTCGTGGCCTGCGTGCTGTACATCCACTTCCGTGGCAAGGTCCGCGCGCGCTGGTCGCGCCAGCTGCTGGACCACTCCAGTTTCATGGCCCCGATCAACGTGGTCATGTACATGTTCTCGAAGGTGCCGACCACGCCGTTCCTGGACCCGGGCAAGGAGTTCCCGCAGCTGGAGCCGCTGCGCCAGAACTGGCAGATGATCCGCGACGAGGCGCTGGCGCTGCGCGACGCGCAGAAGATCGCTGCCTCCAGCACGTTCAACGATGCCGGCTTCAATTCGTTCTTCCGTCGTGGCTGGAAGCGCTTCTACCTGAAGTGGTACGGCCCGTCGCACCCGTCGGCCAAGACGCTGTGTCCGAAGACCACGGCGCTGATCGAGTCGATCCCGGATGTGCGTGCGGCGATGTTCGCGCAGCTGCCGCCGGGTAGTGAGCTGCGCCCGCACCGCGACCCCTTCGCCGGCTCGCTGCGCCTGCACCTGGGCCTGAGCACACCCAACGACGATGCCTGCTACATCGAAGTGGACGGCATCAAGAAGAGCTGGCGCGACGGCGAGTGGATGATGTTCGACGAGACCTACATCCACCATGCACACAACGAGACGCAGCAGGACCGCGTGATCCTGTTCTGCGATATCGCCCGCCCGCTGCGCTTCGGCCTGCCGGGGCTGTTCAACCGCGCGGTGGCGGCCACGCTGCTGGCCGGTGGTGCATCGCCGAACCTGCCGGGCGACCCGACCGGTGGCGTCAACAAGGCATTTGGCAGCGTCTACAAAGTGCGCCTGAAGGCCAAGGCACTGCGCGAGCGCAGCGTGGTGGCGTATCAGCTGATCAAGTGGGGCCTGGTGGTGGCGGTGATCGCGGGCATCTGGGCGCTGTGACTGTAGAGCCGAGCCTATGCTCGGCTTGATTTATCGCAACCTGTCCGAACAGCAGCCGAGCATGGCTCGGCTCTACAGAAAGCAAAAACCCGCGCTGGCGACAGCGCGGGTTTTTGTTTGGATCAACCTTTCAGTGCCGCCTGCACGAACGGCGGGGTCACCAGCACGCCGGTGTGCAGCGCGGCGGTGTAGTACAGCGTGTTGAAGGTCTTGGCGGCCGAGTCGGCCTGGCGGAAGTCGAAGCTGCTGTCGCCCTTGCGCGCCATGGTCACGCTCCACCAGCCGGTGGGGTAGCACGGCTGCGGGAACGGCAGGGTCTTGAACGAACCGAAGCCGGCCTTGCCCATCTCGGTGCGCATTTCGTTGATCAGCTCCAGCTGCATCAGCGGCGACTCGGACTGCTGCACCAGAATGCCGTCGTCCTTCAGGGCCTTGAAGCAGCTCTCGTAGAAGGCCTTGTTGAACAGGCCTTCACCCGGGCCGACCGGGTCGGTCGAGTCGACGATCACCACGTCCACGCTGCCCGCCGGGCAGTTGGCCATGTAGGCCACGCCGTCGTCGAACAGCAGCTCGGCGCGGGCGTCGTCGTTGGAGTCGCACAGTTCCGGGAAGTGCTTGCGCGCCATCACGGTGACCTGCTCGTCGATATCGCACTGGGTCACGCTCTCCACGCCCTTGTGCTTGAGCACTTCGCGCAGGGTGCCGCAGTCGCCGCCACCGATGATCACCACGCGCTTGGGCGCGGCGTGGGTGAACAGCACCGGGTGGCTGATCATCTCGTGGTAGAAGAAGTTGTCCTTGCTGGTCAGCATGATGGCCCCGTCGATGGTCATCAGGTTGCCCCAGTCGGTGGTCTGGAAGATCTCGATCTTCTGGAACGGCGACTGCACCTCGTCCAGCTTGCCGGTGATGCGGTAGCCGATGGCCGAGCCGGTGCGCTCGAAGTGTTCGATGTACCAGTTGTTGCTGTCAGTCATGGGAAAACAGTCCTGTTCGGAGGGGTGGAGCCGGGCTGGCGGGCGGGGCCGCGTGGCACAGATGCCACATCCGGACGGATCGGCCCGTTCAGGTTGGAACCTGTCACGGGCGCGGGCGCGCATGATAACGAACCTGTGGGCACATAGGCGTTATCATGCCCCCCCTTTTATTGCCAACAAGGCCGACTGAAATGACCGATTGGTCCCTCGACCAAGCCCGCAAGACCTACTCGATCCCGCATTGGGCGGACGGTTACTTCGACGTGGATCAGGCCGGGCACATGGTGGTGAGACCGACCGGGGCGGACGGCCCGGTGGTGTCGCTGCCCAAGGTGGTGGACGCTGCGCGCGCGGCCGGTGCCAAGCTGCCGCTGCTGGTGCGCTTCCCGGACATCCTCGGCCAGCGCCTGGGCAAGCTGCAGGCGGCCTTCGCCCAGGCCCAGCAGGACTGGGAGTACAGCGGCGGCTACACCGCCGTGTACCCGATCAAGGTCAACCAGACCCGCGGCGTGGCCGGCACCCTGGCCAGCCACCACGGCGAAGGCTTCGGCCTGGAAGCGGGCAGCAAGCCCGAACTGATGGCCGTGCTGGCGCTGTCGCGCCCGGGTGGCCTGATCGTCTGCAACGGCTACAAG
Organism: Stenotrophomonas sp. CASM101; assembly: GCF_049384845.1. Lineage (NCBI taxonomy): Bacteria > Pseudomonadati > Pseudomonadota > Gammaproteobacteria > Lysobacterales > Lysobacteraceae > Stenotrophomonas > Stenotrophomonas sp. CASM101. The sequence goes on from NZ_JBMRFR010000003.1 coordinate 256,524, forward strand.
GACCGCGAGTACATCCGCCTGGCCCTGATCGGCCGCAAGCTGGGCCTGCAGACCTTCATCGTCATCGAGAAGCCGTCCGAGCTGAAGCTGGTGCTGGAAGAGTCCAAGGCGCTGGACGTGAAGCCGGGCCTGGGCGTGCGCATGCGCCTGGCCTCGCTGGGCGCCGGCAAGTGGCAGAACAGCGGTGGCGACAAGGCCAAGTTCGGCCTGTCGCCGCGCCAGCTGCTGGACCTGTGGAAGTCGCTGCGTGACACCGAGTACGCCGACTGCCTGAACCTGCTGCACTTCCACATGGGCTCGCAGATCTCCAACGTGCGCGACATCGCCAACGGCATGCGCGAAGCCACCCGCTACTTCGTGGAGCTGTCGCGCCTGGGCGCGAAGATCACCCACGTCGATGTGGGCGGTGGCCTGGGCGTGGATTACGAAGGCACCCGTTCGCGCAGCTTCTGCTCGATCAACTACGGCCTGCATTCCTACGCCAGCAACATCGTGCAGCCGCTGGCCAATGCCTGCGAAGAGTTCGGCCTGACCCCGCCGCGCATCGTCACCGAGTGCGGCCGTGCGATGACCGCGCACCACGCGGTGCTGATCGCCAACGTCTCGGAAGTGGAAGAGGCGCAGGAAGGCCGCGTGCCGGACCAGCACGACGACGAGCCGGCGGCGATCCGCCACCTGCGCGAGATCCATGACGAGCTGGACGTGCGCCCGGCGGTGGAACTGTTCCAGGAAGCCCAGCATTTCCATGCCGAAGGCCTGGCCAGCTACGCGCTGGGCCAGATCGACCTGCCGCAGCGTGCGCGCATCGACGATCTGTTCTACGCCATCGCCCACGGCGTGCGTGCGCGCCTGAGCTATGACGAGAAGAGCCATCGCCCGGTGCTGGACGAACTGAACGAGCGCCTGGTCGACAAGTACTTCGTCAACTTCAGCGTGTTCGAATCGATCCCCGACGTGTGGGCGATCGACCAGGTGTTCCCGATCGTGCCGATCGAGCGCCTGGACGAAACCCCGGACCGCCGCGGCATCATCGCCGACATGACCTGCGACTCGGACGGCATGGTGGAAACCTATGTCGAGAACGAGAGCCTGGACAGCTCGCTGCCGTTGCACAAGATGAAGCCGGGCGAGAGCTACCGCATCGGCTTCTTCATGGTCGGCGCCTACCAGGAAATCCTGGGCGACATCCACAACCTGTTCGGCGATACCGACGCGGTGGAAGTGCTGGCCGATGCCGATGGCTACGCCATCACCCAGCAGCGCCGTGGCGACACCACCGACGTGATGCTGGATTACGTGGGTTACCGCCTGGACGAACTGCGTGCAACCTATGCGCAGCGCGTGGCTGCAGCGCAGCTGTCGCCGGAACGCGCGCAGGAACTGTCGGACGCGCTGGAAGCCGGCCTGACCGGTTACACCTACCTGTCCGACGAACCGCTGGTGTGATGGACGGCACCGGGCCTGCCCGGTGCCACCGTTGCCGATGAGCGCCCGCGCGACCTTCCACCTGTTCCTGCATGCCGCCGTGCCAGCTCTGCTGGCATGGCTGTTCTGGCGCAAGCGCTTTGCCTCGGCGTGGCTGCTGATGCTGCTGGGCTGGATCATCGACCTGGACCATCTGCTGGCCGACCCGATCTATGCACCAAACCGCTGCAGCATCGGGTTCCACCCGCTGCACACCGCACCGGCCATCGCGGTCTATGCCGGGCTGTGCGTGCCGAAGAAAACGCGGTTGTTCGGTATCGGTCTGATCATCCACATCGTGCTGGACGCGATTGATTGCTGGTGGATGCATCACCGTTGATGCTTGGTGTACGGCGACCGGTCGGATTGGCGCTTGGTAGAGCCGGCCGCTGGCCGGCTTCCCCAAGGCGTTCCCGGCGACCACGTGGTTGCCGGCCAGCGGCCGGCACTACCCACCGTTGGGTTGGCCAAGGTCGACACCTACCGGGTGCACGGCGACCGGTCGGATTGGCGCTTGGTAGAGCCGGCCGCTGGCCGGCTTCCGCCGGGTGTTCCCGGTGATCACGTGGATGCCGGCCAGCGGCCGGCACTACCCACTGTTGGGTTGGTCGCGTCACCCCACCGGCAACCACAACGTCGCGCGCAGGCCCGGCTGTACATTCTCCAGCGCCACGCGCCCGCCATAACTGGCGGCGATATCGCCCACGATTGCCAGGCCCAGCCCGCTGCTGCCCTCGCGCTCATCCAGCCGCACACCGCGCTGGGTGACCTGTGACAGTGACTCTGCGGCCAAGCCCGGGCCGTCGTCGCGTACTTCGATGCGTAGCTGTCCGTCGCTGATGTCTGCGGTGATGTCTACCTGCTGTCGCGCCCAGCGCCCGGCGTTGTCCAGCAGGTTGCCCAGCATCTCCTCCAGATCCGCACTGGCGCCGGCGAACTGCAGTGCCGGATCGATGCCTGCCGCCGTGAACGTGATGCCACGTTCGCCATGCACGCGTGCCATCAGCCGGCACAGCGCCTGCGCGACAGCGGCCACGTCGGTGCGCTGGCGATGGTCGGCGGCCAGCCCGGCGGCCAGGTAACGGTCGATGCTGGCCTGCATGCGTGCGCTCTGTTCGCACACGGTGGCACGCCAGTGTGTGCCGTCGCTGTCAGCTTCGGTGGCCAATACGCTCAGTGGGGTCTTCAGCGCATGCGCCAGATCCTGTGCACTGGTGCGCGCACGCGCGACCATGCGTTGCTGGTGGTCCAGCAACGCGTTGAGTTCTTCACCCAGTGGTGCGACTTCCGCGCCCAGCCCCTGCGTGTCGATGCGCTGCGCATCGCCGCGACTCACCCGTTCCAGCTGCGCACCGAGGCGATGCAGCGGGCGCAAGCCGAAGTGCACCTGGCTTGCCAGCACCGCCAGCCACGCCGCAACCAGTACGCCCAGGGCGATGGCGCTGCGCTTGCGGAACGCGGCGACATCGGCATCCAGCGCGCTGCGATCGGTGGCGACCACGGCTACGAACGGTTCGCTGGCGCGTGGCAGTCGCACCTGCTGCACGCGTGTGCGCAGGGACTGCTGCAACGGTCCGTGCAGGTTGCGCGTGGCCGGGCCGGCAGCCGGCGTCGGTAGGCTTTCATCCCACAGCGAGCGTGACTGCAGCAGCACGCGGCCATCGGCACCGGCGATCTGCCAGTAGGCACCGGAGAACACGCGCTGGAAGCGTGCGTCATTGGGTTCCTGACGCAGGCGCAGCTGCCCGTCCGCATCCACTTCGGCCTGTGCCAGCAGGGTCAGCATGTCCTGCTGCAGTTCGTGGTCGAGGCGGTCGCGCGCGCTGCGCTTGAACAGCTCGCCCAGCAGCGCGCTGGCCAGCAGCGAGACCAGCAGCAGGCCGACGCCGCCGGCCAGCAGCAGGCGCCGTCGTAGCGACGGTTGCCGGTTCATGGCGCAGCCAGCCGCCAGCCCTGGCCGCGCACGGTCTGGATCAGGTCGATGCCGAGCTTGCGGCGGACCCGTCCGAGCAGCACGTCCAGTGCGTTGGAGTCCGGGTCATGGCCGCCGTCGAACACCTGTTCGCCCAGGCGGTCGCGGCCGATCACCTGCCCACTGTGGTGGATGAAATAGCTGAGCAGGCGGAACTCCTGCGGGCTGAGGGGTAGCGCCTGCCCATCCAGTTCAAAGCGGCCGGCATTGACGTCCAGCTGCAGCGGGCCGCAGTGCAGGCGCGGGCTGGCGTGGCCATGGCTGCGGCGGATCAGGGCGCGCAGGCGCAGCACCAGTTCGTCGGCCTGGAATGGCTTGGTGAGGTAATCGTCGGCACCGGCGTCGAAGCCGGCCAGTTTGTCGTGCCAGCGCCCGCGCGCTGTCAGTACCAGCACCGGAAAGCTGCGGCCATTGCCGCGCCAGCGCTCGATCACGCTCAGTCCGTCCAGCCCGGGCAGGCCGAGGTCGACGATGGCGGCCTGCAGGTCTTCGATCTGGCCGATCTCCTCGGCCTGGCGACCATCGGCAACCAACTCCACCACATAGCCGGCCTGTTCCAGCAGGGGCACCAAGCGCTGTGCCAGTGCGGCATCGTCTTCGGCCAACAGGATGCGCATCAGTCGTCGAGCTCCGTCTTCAGCAGCTTTCCGCTGCGCGCATCATAGTCCAGCTCCACCACCACGCCGTCGCCGCGCAGGATCTCCACTTCGTAGACGCCGTCATCCAGCTCCACTTCCAGCAGCTGGCCCGGGTAGCGCTTGAGCGCATCGCGCACCACGCTTTCCAGCGGCACGTAACGGCCCTGCTGCACGGCGCGGCGCGCGACCTGCTGCGCCGGGTCCTGTGCGGGCGCGGCGGCGGTCGGGGCGTTGGCCAGGGCCAGCAGCAGGGGCAGGGTGGAGAGCATCGGGGCGCAGGGCTTAGGAACAGGCGCGAGTGTGGAGGGAGTGACTAACAGCTGGCTAACAGTGCCGGCTAAGGCGCTGTTAACCACGGGGTGCATCGTGGCGTTGCCGGGATGGTCCGGCCACGAACTCGAACAGGAGAACCCCCATGTTGAAGTCACTCACCCTCGCCACTGTTGCCCTGCTGGCCGTCGCGCCGGCCGTACAGGCCGCGCCGCTGGGCATGGCCCAGGTTGAACAGACCCTGCGCAAGGCCGGCTACACCCAGATCCACGAGATCGAGCGCGATGACGGCCTGTGGGAGGCCGACGTGAGCCGCGCTGATGGCCGCTTCAGCGAGGTCTATGTGGACCCGAAGACCGGCGAGATCTTCGACGAGCACAGCGGCCGCGCGCTGCTGACCACCGAGCAGGTGCTGGCACGGGCACAGGCGCATGGCCTGCGCGAGATCCATTCGCTGGAACGCGATGGTGCGACCTGGTCGATGGAGGCCCGCAATGCACGCAACCAGAAGGTGGACGTGCGCCTGAGCGGTTATGACGGCCGCATCCTGCACAGCGAGCGCGATGGCTGGCTGGATTGACGTTTGCCCATGTAGAGCCGAGCCATGCTCGGCTTTGCGGCCAACCGTAGCCGAGCATGGGCTCGGCTCTACAGGAGCTGGCTTACCAGCCAAACGGCGGCGGGTAATCCCAGTAACCCGGGCCGCGGCCGTAGTAGCCGCCATACGGACCGAAGAACCCCGGTCCCTTGCCTTCGCTCACGTGGATGTTGACGTTGACCCCGTGGGTCTTGCCCTCATCGGTGGTGTAGTTCTTGCTCAGGTTCAGCGTGGCGGCGTTGTAGTGGCTGTTGCCACCGTTCTTGGAATAGCCGATGCCGGTGGTGAAGCTGCCGGATACCTTGACCTTGTCGTCGGTGACGTCGGCGATCTTCGCGTCGTCGTGCACGCGCGGGCCGCTCTTGTCACCGTAGTACGTGCCCGGCGGGTCCTGCTGCAGGGCCGGGTCGTTGAGGTAGCGCATTGGCGCCTGCGGCAGGGTCAGGTCCAGGCCAGCGGCCTGCGGCGCAGTGGCGCCAGCGGCGGACTGGGCCAGCACGGTTCCCGGCAGGGCCAGGCACAGCAGCAGGGTCAGGGGGCGGATCATGACGGCGCTCCAGCGGACAGGTGGCCACGCAACACGCGGCGGTACAGGCCGACGCTAGCAGGGGTTGCTTGAATGATGCCTGTCGGCACCGGATTGGGGTAGAGCCAGGCCGTGCCTGGCCGCAGGTCACAACCGCCCGAATCCGAACAATCCCTCCAGCGCATGCCTGCGCCGCTCGATCCGGGCCCGCAGCAGCTGCGCGCCGATCATCGAATAGGTGATGCCGTTGCCGCCGTAGGCCATGGCGAAATGCACCCGCGGCCCCCACTGGTCGTGCGGGCCAAAGAACGGCAGGCCGTCGGCGGTTTCAGCGAAGGTGCCGGCCCAGGAGAACGCTGGTACCGGAGCCAGACGCGGGAACCAGTGCAGCAGCTGATCCATCAGCTTGTCGGCCTTGTGCTGCACGCGCCGGTCGCGGCGAGCCGGAATGTCGATGGCGTCATCTTGCCCGCCCACCAGCAGGCGGCGGTCGCCGGTGGCGCGCAGGTACAGGTACGGGCGTGCGCTCTCCCACACCATGGTGTTGCGCAGCCGGCCGAGCGCGCCCGCATCGATGGGATCAGTGATGAAGGCATAGCTGCTGCGGTTGCGTGCGACCCGCTGCTCGAGCCAGCGCTGGCTGGCGTAGCCCATCGCCAGGACCACATGGCGGGCGCGGACCGTGGCGCCGGCCTCGGTCATTGCGGTTACGCCCTGCGCGCCGGGCTTGAGCGTGTGCAGCACCGTGCGGTCGTGCACATGGCCACCGCGCCGGCGCACCCGTTTGAGCAGGCCGTAGGTAAGGCAGTAGGGGTCAACCCGGGCCGCCTGGCGGGTCAGCAGGGCGCCGCCGGCGTCCACGTCGAAGCGTTCGCGAAGGGCTTCGCGGTCCAGCCAGCGGGCGTCCAGTCCAATGCCGCGGCGCGCAGCACCTTCGGCCATCAAGCGCGGCACGTCGCGCCGCCGGCTGGCCAGATACAGGCTGTCCATCTGCTGGAAATCCACGTCCTTCAGCCCACGTGCCACTTCGCCCAATGCCGGGATCGCATCGGCACAGGCACGGTAGGCCAGGGCGGCCGCATCGTTGCCATAGCGCTGGGCCAGCTCCAGCAGGTGGGTGTCGATCTCGTACTGCAGCAGCGCGGTGCTCGCGGCCGTGCTGCCCCAGCCGATGTCGCGCTGCTCGATCAAGGCCACGTCATGGCCATGCCGGGACAGCTCGTCGGCGATGAGTGAACCGGTGATGCCGCCACCGACCACCAGCACGTCGCAGCGCAGGTCCTTTTCCAGCGGCGGGAACGCCTGGATCAGTCCGTTGCGTATGGCCCACCACGGGTAGCCACTTTTCAGGTCCATGAAGTGTGCTGCTCAGGCGGTCGGGTGGCCGGTATGCGGGGTCTGGATCAGTTCGGACAGATCGAAGCCCTGCAGGCGCGCTGCGGCCAGATAATGTTCCTGCACGGTGGCGTCCAGCTGCGGCTCGCGTGCCAGCAGCCACAGGTACTTGCGATCCGGGCTGCCCACCAGCGAAACGCTGTAGTCCGGGGCGATCTGGATCACCCAGTAGTCGCCCTTGGCAAACGGCAGCCAGCGCAGGCCCTTGGGCAGGAAGCTGACTTCCAGGCGCGCGCTGTCGTTGTCGACGGCGCAGGCCTCGCCGGTTGCCTCTTCGATCTCGCCGTCCATGCGGCAGCGGTTGGTGACGCCGACGTTGCCGTTGTCGAGCAGGGTGTAGTGCGCCGACACATCGGTGCAGCCTTCCGGCTCGTGGCGCATCGGCAGGCGTGCGATTTCGTACCAGGTGCCCAGGTAGCGGGGCAGCTTGAGGTCGGCGACGGTCTTCAGCGGCGGGTGGTCGGTCATCGGCGGTCGTGGCAGGGGTGGGCCTCCACGATGCCGATGGCCTTGCCATGGGCGGGTGAAGCCGGGGCGATGGCCGTGTCCAGAACGTTCCGTCGCCGCTGCGGCGTGTCCGTTGTCACCGGCGTGGCGGTATGCTGCCGCCAGCGCCGTGTTTTCCTGATCCAACCGAGGTGGAGGTGCCGATGTACCAGGTGATCCTGTTGAAGAGTGAATCCGCGTTCGCACGCGAGCAGTGGCCGCAGGTCGATGACCTGGTCGACTACGAGGGCGTCAGCTACAGCCTGCGCGCCGGCCCGCGCCAGCCGCTGCCCACCGACCACGACTGGCACCCGGTGGCGGTGTACGCGCCCGATGAGATTACCGAGGAAGAGTTCCAGGACTGGTATGCCCTGCAACAGCCGACGGTGGAAGAGTTGCGCCTGAAGTACTGACGCGCGACGCTGACGGGGCCGCCCATCCGCTGTTGACCGCCTGTGCCGTATAGTCGCGCGCAGGCGCGGTGGTCCGCGCGAACTGGTATGTCTGGCGTGTCTTCTTTCCTGCGATCGATCCGTGCACGGGGGCCCTGGCTGGCCCTGCTGCTGTGCACTGCCTTCCTGCTGTCCGCACCGGTGCTGGCACAGGATGAGGACCCCACGCCGAAGCAGCAGTTGGCGGATATCGATGCGAAGCTGAAGGAAGTCGACCGCAAGCGTGGTGATGCCGCGGCCATCGAAACATTGGCCATGCTGTCCGAGGATGCTTCGAAGGCCCGGCGTGACGCCGAGGCGCTGGAGAAGTCGCTGCAGCCGCAGCTGGACCGCCTCGACGAACAGCTGGCGCAGTTGGGCACGCCTGCCGAGGGCGCCACCGAGCCGACCGAACTGGCGGCGCAGCGGCGCACCCTCAACAAGCAGCGCGATGGGCTGGCCGCATCGGTGGCGCAGGCCAAGGCCAGTGCCGTGCGTGCACAGCAGCTGGCGGCGGACATCGAGCAGCAGCGCACCGCACAACGTACGGAAGAACTGGGCCAGAAGGTCGCCTCGCCGCTGTCGCCTGCGTTGTGGAGCAAGGTGGCCGAGCGCCTGCCGATCGATATCGCGCGCGTTGCGCCGTTGGCCGAGCAGGGGCGTGACGCGCTGGTCGCCGGCATCCGCACCAATGGCTGGGGTACGCCGTTGCTGGGCCTGCTGGCCGCGCTGGTGATGATGTTCCCGCTGCGGTTGTGGCTGCGTAGGCTGGGGCGGCAGTTCGCCGCGTCCGAGCGCGCGCCGGACGGTCGCCTGCGCCGGTCCGGACTGGCGATGTGGCTGCTGCTGGTGGGCACGCTGCTGCCCGGTTATGCCGCGGTGGTACTGATGGCGGCGCTGGATGCCATCGATGCCATCGCGCCGCGCCTGCAGGCGGTGGCCGACGGCTTGGAGACGGCCACGTTCCGCGCCGCCTTCATTGCCGCGCTCAGCGCCTGCCTGCTGGTGCCCAAGCGCTCGTCATGGCGGCTGTTGAACCTGGACGACACCGCCGCGCTGAAGCTGCGCAAATACGCCTGGGGCGCGGCGGCGCTGGCTTGGCTGAGCACGGTGCTGGTGGCCCTCGACCAGGCTACGCGCACCAGCGACGTCACCACGGTGGCGTTGGACGGCCTGATTGCCCTGACCTACCTCGGCCTGATCATGGCCATGCTGGTGACCCTGGCGCGCCTGCATCGGCGGCAGACCGCCGAAGCCGAGGCCAAGCTGGAGGCACAGGCCGATGGCGTGGGTGCGGCAACGCCGGTGCGTCGCAGCAGCTGGCTGGTACTGGCACGCGTAGCGGGCAACGTCGCGGTGGTGGCCGCCATCGCCGCGACGTTGATGGGCTACCTGAATTTCGCCAAGTTCGTGAACCAGCAGCTGATCGGCGGCAGCATCGTGGTGCTGGCCGCGACCCTGCTGTTCAAGTTCGTCGATGACCTGAGCACGTGGGCGCTCAATGCCGACAGCAAGGTGGGCCAGACCATCCTGCTCAGCACCGGCCTGAGCGTGTCGCGGCTGGAACAGGCGGGCGTGCTGCTGTCGGCGGCGTTGCGCACCATCGTCGTACTGATCGCGCTGCTGGCGCTGGTGGCACCGTTCGGCAACATCGGCGCGGTGGTGGAGCGCTTCTCCTCGCTGTTCACCTCTGGATTCGACATTGGCGGAACCAAGCTGGAGCCGGTGCGCATCGTGCTGGCGGTGCTGGTGCTGCTGGCTGGCCTGGCCGTTACCCAGCTGGTACAGCGCTGGCTGACCGACACCTACCTGCCCAAGACCGAGCTGGACCTGGGCGCGCGCAATTCGGTGAGTACCGTTGCCCGCTATGTGGGCATCATCATCGCGGTGATCTGGGCGCTGTCGGCGATGGGCCTGCAGCTGAGCAAGCTGGCATTGCTGGTCAGCGCGCTGTCGGTGGGTATCGGTTTCGGCCTGCAGGTGATCACCCAGAACTTCGTCTCCGGCCTGATCCTGCTGGCCGAGCGGCCGGTGAAGATCGGCGACTGGGTGAAGCTGGGTGACCAGGAGGGCGACATCCGCCGCATCAGCCTGCGATCGACCGAGATCCAGGTGGGCGACAAGTCGACGCTGATCGTGCCCAACTCCGAGCTGGTCACCAAGACCGTGCGCAACATGACGATGGGCAACAACCAGGGCCGCATCCAGATCCAGTTCGCGGTGCCGCCCAGCACTGATGTCGGCAACCTGCGGCAGGCGCTGCTGGATGCGTATACCGCGCACACCAACGTGTTGCAGCAGCCGGCACCGACGGTTTACATCGACAGCATTGCCGGTGGCCAGATCACCATCAACAGCTTTGCCTACGTGGCCAGCCCGCGGCAGGTGTATGCAACCCGCAGCGATCTGTACTTCAGCCTGCTGCAGATCCTGGCGGAGCGGAACATCCCGCTGTCGACCCCGACCGACATCCACATCACCCGCGATCCGCAGGAGTAGGGGGTGTTCTGCAGGGCTGCGCCCTGCACCCGCTACGAGCAGAAGCAACAGCAACAGCGTGCATTCCGTGGGATGGTGGGGCGATGTCGGAGTGCGGGGACGCCGTGAATCCGTCCATGGAGGCTTGGCAGCCGCATCCATGCGGCTGACACCCCGCACTCCGACATCGCCCCACCTCTGACAGATTCCTGCGGCTGTCGGTAGGTGTCGACCTTGGTCGACATTTCTGTCAGATATCGAAATCAATCTGGGATCAGATCCGTTTTTCTCCGGAAAACGGATCTGATCCCATCGGCATGTCCAACAGACCGCAGCAAACTGTCGAAGGCGGTGTGGGGCCGGTTGCGGGGGCGTGAGCCGCATGGATGCGGCGACCGAGCTTACATGGACGTACTTGCAGCGCCCCCCGCAACCGGACCCACACCGCCAAACCACGGAATGCCCGCTGTTGCCGTTGCTGTTGCTCTTGCTTCGGCCGTTGCTTCGGCGGGTGCAGGGCGCAGCCCTGCAAAGAACCCTATCCTCGCGGTCGGCTGCGCGACGGCACCAGTGCGAACGTATCCACCGCCAGCTTCTCGGCATGGTTCAACCACGCGCGGATCTCCAGATCATCCACTTCGTGGTCCAGCCCGAACGTCACGTTGATCTTGCCGTCGGCATCGGGCTGCACCCACTGCTGGGCCAGCACCACCTTGCGCTGCGACGACACTGCTTCGATCCAGAAGCCGCGATCCGGGCGCGTGCTCGCCACCAGCTGCAGCATGTACTGGCCGGCACGGGTGCGGCGGCCCTTCTGGGTGATCATGTGTGCCTGGCGCACGCTCGGGCGCGGGCCCTGGAGCGCATCCAGCGGTGCATCCACCGCGATGCCACCGCGCAGATCGTTGTCGCGGTACAGCTTGATGCCGTTGTCGCGGTTGACCAGCAGCGCACACCAGTCGCCGTCGGCCGAGCCGTCCTCGAACGCGGTGCAGCGATCGACATAGGCCAGGGTGTTGTCCGGGTCGGCATCATCAAACTGGCGCGAGGTGTTCTCCAGATACACGGACTTCAGGCCCCAGTCCTTGTCGTACTCTAGCAGCACCGGCGGCTGCACGTGCTGCAGGCCCACCACCACCTGGTCATCGCCGTCGATCCTCAGTTCGCGGGTCGGCTCACCCAGCCACAGCGAGCGGGCGAAGGCGAGGTACTGCGGGTAATCTCGGCCGCCATCACGCTGGGCGGCCACACTGGCGCTGGGCGCGCGTTGCGGGTCGATCAGTGAACGGCCGAAGCCCATCGTCTTCAGGTTCGGGTCCAGCAGGCTGAGCAGAGTCGCACCCGAATCCAGCGTGGTGCCGGCGTCGGCGCTGAGCTGCTGCGGCGCAACGCCATCGCCCAGGAACAGCAGCAGGTTCTCGCGCTTCTGCCGGGTCAGGATGTGGGTCAGATCGTTGGGCATCGCCAGGTGGTCGGAGGCGATCACGATCAGTGTGTCCTTGCCGTACGGGCTGGCCTGGATGCGTTCGACCAGCTGCGAGATCAGCCGGTCACTGCATTTGAGCGCGTTGAGCATGTTGATGTTGCCGTACTGGCTCTGGTAGCGCTCGCCCTTGCACGACACCGGCAGATGGCCCGCCGGGTGGTGGGTGTCCATGGTGAGCGTGGTGAGCATGAACGGCGAGCCGGCGCGCGAGAGCTGTTCGAAGCGCTGGTAGGCGGTATCCAGCAGCACGTCGTCGTGCACGCCCCAGGCCGAGTAGTGGATGCGACCGATCTTTTTCTGTTGCTTGAACCAGGCGAGGTCATGCACTTCGTCAAAACCGTGGCTGGCCAGGAACTGGCCCTTGCCGGCGAACTGGCCGTTGGCTCCGCCCAGGTAATGGTTGGTATAGCCCTGCTGCTTCAGGTAGTCGCCCAGGCACACTGCCTTGGGCAGGAAGCTACCCATCCGGTCCATGCTGTTTTCATCGCCCTGCGAGGTGGTCAGCGGCACGCCGCACATCGACGACACCAGACCGGCGATGGTCCAGCCGCTGCCTTCGGCCGAGGCAAGGCCGCGCACGTCCAGCGACTTCGTGGCCAGGCGGTTGAGATTGGGCATCAGGCCCGGGAACACGTTCTCGTCCAGGTAGGTGCGCTCCAGGCTCTCGCCGTAGATCCAGACGATGTTGCGTGGGCGCTGCAAGGGCTGCGTCGGCACTTGATACTCGGGGGCGATGCGGGAGAAGTCGACCGGGCGCAGCTGCTGGTACAGGCGTTGGCCGTCGCGGGCCAGCGGGCTGATCATGATCGTGGCCACCCACACGGCCGCGAAGCCCGCGAACAGCGCGCCACCGTGGCCGGGCCGGCGCCAGCGCTTCACCCGCGTGGCGAACAGCGGCAGCAGCGAGACCAGCGCCAGCACGATGAAGCCGGCGATGTAGCCCTTGAAGTCGGAGACACCGGCGCCTTCCATGTCGGCGCCGAGGTGATAAAGGGTGGCAGCGTTGAGCCCATCACCGGACAGCTTGTCGATCAGCCACCATGCGCTGAGCATGAGCAGCAGCAGCGAGAACGCACTGGCCTTCCACCACACCCATTTCTCGGACGCGAGGAACAACCAGCACAGCAGCAACAACGACAGCAGCAGTATCCAGAGCATAGGCAGCTTCGGCAGTGACGGGGTGGTGGTGATGGACGTCGTACCGACGCGTGTCCATCCGACCGGCGCTGCCGCAAGCACATGCATGTGACAGGCCGATGACCCGATAGTGCATGCACGAACCTGACTGAAATGTTTGTTGAAATGACGCGCGCGCAATCGCGCTCAGAAGGTAAAACGAGCGTGAAAGGCTTCGTTGGATTACATTAAAAACCGCATGAATGCGTGTTTTTTCCCAGATTCGCTAGCGATGCCCGCGTTCTTCGCGTGCCCGCGCACGACGGTCGAACAGCAATGCACTGGTTACGATGCCAAGGCCGAGCACCACGCCGATGAACAACAGAATCAGGGCGATGAGCGGATAGCCGAACAGGTGCCAGCCGGTGTCGATCTTCATCATCATCGCGGCGGCCATGATCAATGCCGCGCTGATGATGCCGGCCGCCACGCGGTTGGCGATCTTCTGCAGGTTCTCCATCAGCCGCGATTCTTCCAGGCCCGTCACCTTCATCTGCAGGCGGTTCTCGGCCAGCAGCGCCATGATGTCCGACAGCTTGCGCGGCCCATCACGCAGCAGCTGCTGCAGCTCCATCGCCTCGCTGGCGACGTTGGCTGCGGACAGTGATTTTTTCAGGCGCGCACGCATCACATGCTGCAGCTGGCGCTCGACGATGCGGCGGGTATCCAGTTCGGGTGCCAGCAAGCGGCATACGGTTTCCAGGTTGAGCAGTGCCTTGCCCAGCAGGCTCAGTTCCGGCGGCGTGCGCAGCCCGCAGGCGGTGGCGATGCGCACCATGTCCAACACCACGCGGCCTTCGGAGAACGTGCCGCTGGCGGCGTAACGCGCGATCAACTGGCCGGTCTCGCGCAGATAACGTTCCTCGTCGAACGCCTCCAGCCGCGTGCTGATGCTGATCAGGTCGTCAGCCACTTCCTCGCCACGCCCATCGACCGCGGCGAACAGGATCTTCAGCAGGCGCTCGCGCAGGCGCGGCGGCATGTGCGCGACCATGCCCAGGTCGAAGATCGCCAGCCGTCCATCGGGCATCACCCGCAGGTTGCCGGGGTGCGGGTCGGCGTGGATCTCGCCGTGCACGAAGATCTGGTCCAGGTAGCCGCGGATCAGCGCCGCCGCCAGCGGGTCCATCGATTGTTCGGTGCGGCGCACATCGGGAATCGCATCCACGCGCACGCCGGTGGCCAGTTCCATGGTCAGCACGCGCTGGCTGCTGTAGTCCCACAGCGGCTGCGGTATCCACAGGCGGCGGAACGGCTTCAGGTGCCGGCCGAAACGGGCCAGGTTCTCGGCCTCGGCGTGGTAGTCCAGCTCCTGCATCAGGGTCTTGGCGAATTCGTTGAGCCAGTCGCGCAGACGCACGCGGCGGCCCACCTGGGTCAGGTGGTCGGCGGCCAGCGCGAAGCTGCGCAGCGCCTCCAGGTCCGAGCGAAGTTGTGCGGCCACTTCAGGCTTCTGCACCTTCACCGCCACCTGGCGTCCGTCGTGCAGCACGGCCCGATGCACCTGCGCGATCGATGCGCAGCCCAGCGGCTCGGGGTCGAACGCGGCAAACAGCTTGTTCACCCCTACGCCCAGCTCCTGCTCGATGATGGCGTGGATGCGCTCGACGGGAATCGGCGCTACCTTTTCCTGCATGCGCTCCAGCGCCGTGGCGAACTCTACCGGCACCATGTCCGGGCGCGTGGACAGCATCTGGCCCAGCTTGACGAAGGTCGGGCCCAGCGCTTCCAGATCGCTGACGAACTGTTCCGGGTTGCCGTCCGCGGGAACGTCGGCTGGATTGCCTGCGGCATCCAGGTTCATGCCCGAGAACACCCCTGAATGGCGATAGCGCATCAGCAGGCGCAGGATCTGGCTGCGCCGGTTCATGCCTTTGACCAGCGGAGGATTGCCATTGGCGGTGGGCGGATTGCTCAAGCGGAACTCCCATGCGACGAAGACAGGTAGCGCCGGCCACGGGCCGGCAATGTCCGGATTCCGCAGTGTCGCCGGGGGGCGGTGGGCACGCGGTGAATCCGACGTCTTCCGCAGTCCACACCGGATCGGTCAGAATCCGCTCATTCCCTCTCTGGACTTCCCATGGCCGGTGCCAGCCTGTTCGCCCTGCTCGACGATATCGCCACCCTCCTCGACGATGTCTCGGTGCTGACCAAGGTCGCCGCGAAGAAGACCGCCGGTGTGCTGGGCGACGATCTGGCGCTGAACGCGCAGCAGGTGACCGGGGTCAACGCCAACCGCGAGCTGCCAGTGGTGTGGGCGGTGGCCAAGGGCTCGCTGGTCAACAAGGTCATCCTGGTGCCGGCGGCCCTGGCGATCAGTGCGTTGGAAGCCTGGCTGCGCAGCCGCGGCTGGAACGTGCCGCTGATCGTGCCGCTGATGATGATCGGCGGCGCCTTCCTGTGCTTCGAAGGCGTGGAGAAGCTGGCGCACCGCTTCCTGCATTCCTCCGACGACGATGCCGAGCGCCAGGCCGAACGCCGCAAGGCGCTGGCTGACGCGCAGGTGGACATGGTCGCGTGGGAGAAGGACAAGGTGAAGGGCGCGATCCGCACCGACTTCATCCTTTCGGCCGAGATCATCGTGCTCACCCTGGGCGTGGTCGCCACTGCGTCGTTCACCAACCAGATCCTCACGCTGAGCGTGGTCGCACTGGCGATGACCGTGTTCGTCTACGGACTGGTGGCGGGCATCGTCAAGCTCGATGACGTTGGGCTGTACCTGTCGCGCAAGGGCGGTGCCATTGCCGCCTTCGGTCGCGGCCTGGTGGCCTCGGCGCCGTGGCTGATGAAGTTCCTGTCGGTGGCTGGCACCATCGCCATGTTCCTGGTCGGTGGCGGCATCCTGGTGCACAACGTGCCGGCGCTGCACCACGCGGTGCAGGCGCTGGGCGGCGAGGGGCAGTGGGGCTGGCTGGTGAGCGCGGTGGGCAACATGGTGGTCGGCATCATCGCCGGCGCCATCGTGCTGGCAGCGGTGACCGGGTTCCAGAAGCTGCGCGGGAAATGATCTGTAGAGCCGAGCCCACGCTCGGCTGCTCTACGGCGCTGCGCGCCGCCGCCCGAGCATGGGCTCGGGCGCTACAGCGTCTGCACGCTGGATCATCAGCCCGCCTGCACCCGGTTCTTGCCTTGCCGCTTGGCCGCATACAGCGCGTCATCGGCGCGGCGCAGCAGGGTTTCGGTATCGTCACCGGGCTGCCACTGCGCCAGCCCGGCGCTGAAATGCACCGGCACGCGCCGGTCCTGCACGGTCAGCACGCGATGCGCCAGCGAACGCTGCAGGCGCTGCACGGTGGCCATGCTGTCGGCGCCCTGGGTTTCCGGCAGTACCAGAACGAACTCGTCGCCGCCCAACCGTGCGATGCCGTCGGTGGCGCGCAGCAGCAGCTTGCACACGGCCACCAGGTGCTGCAGCAAAGCATCGCCACCCGCGTGACCGTGCGCCTCGTTGGTCAGGTGGAAATCATCCAGGTCGATCACGGCCACGCCCAGCGGTGAGTTGTTGCGCGCGGCACGCGCCAGTTCACGCTGCAGCAGTTCGTCCAGGCCGCGGCGATTCAGTGCCTGGGTCAGCGGATCGATACGCGCCAGGTCACCGGCAGCACGCAGTTCCTGCTCCAGCTCGGCAATGCGTTGCTCTGCGCGTTCCACTTCCTGCCGCGCGCTGGCCAGGTGATCGCGGGCCTGCGCAGCCTGCTGCTGCACCTTGCCGGTATCGCGCATCACCTCCTGCAGCAGCTGGTTGAGGTCGGCGATGCTGCGTGCCTCGCGCAGCTGCAGCGCGTAGCTGCCGATGCGGTCGTGGTATTCACCGGTGCTGGTGGCCATGCCATCCATGCGCTCGATGAACTCGCCCATCAACCCGCGCATCGCGGCCTTCGAATCATCAATGCCCTGGCGCAGCAGGCCCTGCTTGTAGATCACTTCGCGCAACTCGGCGCGGGTGCGCTCGACCGCTTCGGCTTCCAACGGACCGTCCAGCAACTGGCGCACCGCCGCGATCTGGCCCTGCAGCCAGCTGCGGTCATCCAGCAGCTCGCTCACGTTCTCCAGCAGCAACGCGAACAGCTCCAGCAGCAGCGCCTGCTGCTCCTGCCAGCTCTCGGCACGCACACCGACCTGGTGGCCGAGTTCGCGCACGCCCTGTTCGATCGGCTCCAGTGCGGTACCCGGTTGCCACTGGCGGAGGCGCGTGGCCAGGGCCTGCGCCTGTTCGCGCAGATCCGGGTCGTGCTGCAGCAGGGCCACCACCGCACCGCCCAGCAGCAGCCGCAACTGCTCGGACAGGCGCAGGCTTTCCGGCTGCCCGTCCGGCGAATGCTGCTCGATGGTGCGGATGTACTTGTCGATCAGCTGCCGCATCGCGCGCCCATAGCGCGGCCAATCGGCGCTGGCCTGTGCGGACTGCAGGCGGTCGCCCATGTCGCCCAGTTCGCCGGGCAGGGTGGCCATGCCGTTGGCGAACGCCGCCAGCAGCGGTTCCGGCGCATCGGCGCCCGCGAACAGCTGCTGCAGCGCCACGCCACCGCCGCCCTGCAGCACTACGCGGTCACCCCGCCCATCGTCCACCACCGCGCGCACGCGTGCCGGCGGCCCAAGGGCGGTACCGGGGGCAGGGCGGTGGTCGGGCTGGTCCGTCATGGAGCGAATCCTGGGGCTGGCAGGGACTGGTTCCAGCATATCGGCGCGGCCGCCGAGGGCTTGAACGGCTAGGATGGGCGACAGGATGCCGCAGTGGAGGTGGTGATGCGCGTGATGTTGCTGGGGGCGACCGGCCTGGTCGGTGGGCTGACCCTGCGCAGGCTGCTGGACGACCCGCGCTGCGGCGCCGTGGTTGCCCCGACCCGCCGCCCGCTGGCGTTGACTCACGGGAAGCTGGAGAACCCGGTACTGGCATTCGACGCGTTGCCTACTTCGCCCGAATGGGCGCGCGTGGACGCGATCATCTGCGCGCTGGGCAGCACCATGGCCCAGGCCGGCAGCCGCGAGGCCTTCCATCGCATCGATCATGACTACCCGCTGGCGTTCGCACGCCTGGCAAAAGCACAGGGGGCGCAGACCTATGTGCTGAATTCCGCAGCCGGTGCCAACCCGCAGTCGTCGATCTTCTACAGCCGGGTGAAGGGCGAGCTGGAGCGTGACCTGCGTGCGCAGGGCTTCAACTCGTTGACCCTGGTCCGCCCAGGGCTGATCGGGGGTGAGCGCAACGAGGTGCGTCGCGGCGAGCGTTTCGCATTGACGGTACTCGGCGCACTGGGGCCAGTACTGCCACGGGCGTGGCGGATCAATCCGGCCAGCGAAATTGCCAAGGCACTGGTCGAGGCCGCACTCGCCCCGCAACCGGGTGAACACGTGGTGGCATCGAGCGCGCTGGCCGGCTGATGTCGCGTGCGCTGCGTCTGACCCAGCTTCAACAGCTGCTGCGCCGCCATCGGCGGCCGGTGGCCGGGCAGGTGCTGGCCGAAGCGCTGGGCATCAGCCTGCGCACGCTGTATCGCGATATCGAGACCCTGCGCGAGCAAGGCGCCGACCTGCGTGGTGAGGCCGGCGTCGGCTACCAGCTGGCGCCGAGCGATACCCTGCCGCCGATGATCCTGCCGCCCGCCGAGATCGATGCATTGGTGCTTGGCCTGCGCTGGGTTGCGGCCCGCACCGAGCCGGCGCTGGCTGAGGCCGCGCGTGATGCTTTGGCGCGTATCGCGCATGTGCTGCCCGCAGCACGCCGGGAAGCCTTGCGTGATAGCGGCCTGCGCGTTGGCCCTTCGCGCGCTGCGGCCAAGGTACCTGCTGCACGCCTGCAGGCTGTGCGCGAAGCGGTGAGCGCGCAACAACGCCTGCAGTTCGGCTACCAGGATGCGCAGGGCCAACGTACCGAGCGCATTGTCTGGCCGTTCGCGCTGGGCTACTTCGATGAAGTGCCGATGCTGGCGGCGTGGTGCGAAGGCCGCGAGGACTTCCGCCATTTCCGCCTGGACCGCATCCGCCAGGTGCGCGTGCTGGAGGATCGCTACCTCGTGCCGCGCGCCACGCTGCTGCGGCGCTGGCAGAAGGCGCAGGGCATCGCGCCGGACTGGTTGGACCGTTCGTAGCCACAGCAACAGCGGGGAGCGGGCGGCGGGGTAGAGTCGACTGTTAGTCGACTATCGCGCGCAGCGCGGGGTTTCAAGCGCGTTGAAGGAAGAGCAGTCGACTAACAGTCGACTCTACCGACAGACGACTCTACCGACAGTCGAATATGCTGACAGAATCTGTCAGCAGGCCAGTACCACCATGAGCGCTCCCAACAACGGAGCTTCCCCATGTTCACGCCCAGCACCCTGCTGCAGTACGTGCGCGACGTCGCCACCAGCGCCACTTTCTACAGCGGCATCCTCGGCAAGCCGCCGGTCGAGCAGTCGCCCGGCTTCGCCCTGTTCCTGCTCGGCGATGGCGCCGCACTGGGCCTGTGGCAGCGCGACGACGTGCAACCGCCGGTGTCCGCGCAGGCCGGTGCCGCCGAACTGGCGATGGTGGTCGCCAACCCGGAGACCGTGCAGCAGATGCACGATGCGTGGCGCGGGCTCGGCGTGCGGATTCTGCTGGAACCGGTGACACTGGAATTCGGCCACACCTTCGTCGGTGCCGACCCTGATGGTCACCGCCTGCGTGTCTACAGTCGCGCCGAGGGTTTGGTCGCGCGCGATTGATCGCACGAATTCTGTAGAGCCGAGCCCATGCTCGGCCGCTTTTCAGTAGATCCACGCCATGCGTAGATGAAAGCATGAAGCAAGCCGAGCATGGGCTCGGCTCTACAGTGGAGCGGGCACAAAAAAACGCCGGGCAGTGCCCGGCGTTTCTCCAATTCATGTGCCAACCAAGGTTGGCACTCACCAGTCAGTTTCATGCGCCAACCAACGGTTGGCACCCACCGGTCAGGTGGCCGATCAGCTGGCCAGTGCCAGGTCGTCCATCATCGCGCGCAGGAAGCGGGCGGCTTCACCGCCAGTGGCTGCGCGGTGGTCGAAGGTGACCGACAGCGGGATCACCTTGTGCGCTTCCACGCCGCCCATCACCGGGGTCATCTGGTGGCGGGCACGGCCGGCACCGACGATGGCCACGCACGGCGGCACCACGACCGGGGTCGCGTAGCGGCCGGCGAACATGCCGAAGTTGGACAGCGAGATGGTGTAGCCACTCAGTTCCGAGGCGGCGATCGAACGCGATTCCACCTGCTCGCGCAGGCGATTGACGCCTTCGCGGATGCCGCGTGCATCGAGCATGTCGGCATTGCGCAGGGCCGGCACGAACAGGCCGTCGTCGGTGTCCACGGCGATGCCGATGTCCACCTGCGCGTGCAGGGTGCGGGTCAGTGCTTCGCCGTCGAACCAGGCGTTCATCGCCGGCACCTTCTGTGCGGCAACGACGATGGCGCGCACCAGGCGCGCGGTGACGTCGTTGCCCGGCAGCCAGGCGTGGATGTCGGCGTCGTCGTTCAGCGTGGTCGGCACGACCTTGCTGTGCGCATCGGCCATCACGCGGGCCATGTTGCGGCGCACGCCCTTCAGCGGTTCCGGCTGGCCCTTGGCGACCACGCCCGGCGGCTGGGTGCGCATCGGCTTGCCGGCGGCAGACAGCGGGGTGCGGGCTTCGCTCTGCACCGGGGCAGACACCTGCGCCGGGGCCGGCGCGGCATAGGCAGCAGCGGCAACCGGTGCCGGCGCTGCGCCGAGCTTGGCGGTGCCGTTGGCGGCGGCCTGCTTGACGTCGGCCATGGTGACCGCGCCATCGGTCCCGGTAGCGGCCACGCGGCTCAGGTCCACGCCCAGCTTGCGCGCCATCGCACGCACGGCCGGCACGGCCTTGACGCCACCGACGGCCAGCGCCTGTTCGGCATGCACGGCGTTGGAGCTCTGCATGGCGCCGACCACAGTACCGGCATCATCGCGCTCGGCAGCGGCGGGCTTGGCTTCCTCGGCGGCAACCGGAGCGGCCGCAGCCGGCAGCGGCGGCGGGGTCGGTGCGGCAGCCGGCGTGGCCGGTGCGGCATGACCATGGCTGTGGCCGGTGTCCTGGCCATCGGCACGCTGCGGCAGGTTCGGGTCCAGTTCGAAGCTGGCCAGCACCGAGCCGGTCGGGATGATGTCGCCGGCACCGCCGGACAGCTTCAGCACCTTGCCGGAGAACGGCGAGGGCACTTCCACCACGGCCTTTGCGGTCTCCATCGACACCAGCGGCTCGTCCAGTTTGATCACATCGCCTTCCTTGACGAACCACTCGACGATGGTCGCGTCCGGCAGGCCTTCGCCCAGGTCGGGCAGGTTGAAGTTCTTGGTCTGGCTCATTTGCAGTTCTCTTCCAGCAGTTCCAGTTCGCGGGCCGGCAGCCAACCCGTCGCGCCATTGGCGCGCTCGGACCACCACCACCCGCCGTGTTCGTGATGAAGCTTCACCATCTCGCCGCTTTCCACATCCAGCTCGCGGGCGTCGTAGTCGCACAGCGCTTCGGCGCGACCCTCGTCCAGCAGCTGCAACCAGGCGATGGGCGCCCAGCCAGCGCGCCCATCGTTGGTGCGTACCCAGGCAAACGCCGGCCATTCCTCGTCACGCACACCTACTTCGACGATCTGGCCGGTGTGGAACCGGAGCGGGTTGGGATACTGGCTGCGGTAAGCCCCCAGAAGGCGGGCCCGCATGTCAGCCGGCCGCCACCGCGCGCTTGGCCGCAGCCACGATCCGCTCAACGCTCGGCAGGTACTTCATTTCCAGGCGGAACAGCGGAATGTGGGTGTCGTAGCCAGTGACGCGCTCGACCGGGGCCAGCAGGTCGTAGATCGATTCCTCGGCCAGGCGCGCGGCGATCTCGGCGCCGAAGCCCGCGGTTTTCGGGGCCTCCTGCACGATCACGCAGCGGCCAGTCTTGGCCACCGATTCGGCGATGGTGGCGAAGTCCAGCGGACGCAGCGTGGCCACGTCGATGACTTCGGCACTGATGCCTTCGCCGGCCAGCTTGTCGGCCGCTTCCAGCGCTTCCTTCACCTGCGCGCCCCAGGTCACCAGGGTCACGTCGGTGCCGTCGCGCAGCACGAAGCAGACGTCCAGCGGCAAGGCTTCGCCGTCGTTGACGACCACTTCCTTGTACTGGCGGTAGATGCGCTTGGGCTCCATGTAGATCACCGGATCCGGCTCGCGGATCGCGGCCAGCAGCAGGCCGTAGGCGCGCTGCGGCGACGACGGCAGCACCACGCGCAGGCCCGGCACGTTGGTGAAGATCGCCTCGTTGGCTTCGCTGTGGTGTTCCGGCGCGCGGATGCCACCGCCCCACGGCACGCGCAGCACCATCGGGCAGTGCAGGCGGCCACGGGTACGGTAACGCAGGCGTGCGGCGTGGCAGACGATATGGTCGACCATCGGGTACATGAAGCCATCGAACTGGGCTTCTGCCACCGGCTTCATGCCCTGCGCGGCAAGACCAATCGTCAGGCCGGCGATGGTGGTTTCATCCAGCGGGGTGTCGAGGATGCGGTCCGAGCCGAAGCGCTGCTGCAGACCGGCAGTGGCGCGGAACACGCCGCCGTTGACGCCCACGTCCTCGCCCAGCACCAGCACCGACGGGTCGTGTTCCAGCTCCCAGGCCAGCGCCTGGGTGATGGCTTCGATGAGGGTGATCGGGGTGGTGGTCATGCTCTCTTCTCCGCGCGCGACCGCAGCGCTGTCGGCGGCGTTGGTGTGCGCGCCGGGCGCGCCGTTCTTGATCTCATCCATGGCGCTTCTCCAGGGCGATCGCCTGGGCACGCTGGGCCAGCAGGTCCGGCGGCGGATCGGCATACAGGAAGTCGAACATCGCCTCGACCGGCTGCACCGGCGTGTTGAGGTACAGGTTCACTTCCTCGTCCACGCGCGTGCCGCACTCGGCGACCCAGGCGCTTTCCTCGTCCTCGCTCCACACACCGGCGTTGATCAGGTACTTGCGCAGGCGCAGCATCGGCTCGCGCTGCCAGGCATCCTTCACTTCGGCGTCGTCGCGGTAGCGGCGCGCGTCGTCGGCGGTGGTGTGGTCGGACAGGCGGTAGGTCATCAGTTCCAGCACGGTGCCGCCGTCGCCGGCCAGCGCACGTTCGCGCGCCTGCTCCATGGCCGCCAGCACCGCGATCAGGTCATTGCCATCCACCTGCAGGCAGTGCAGGCCGCCGGCCAGGCCCTTCTGCGCCAGTGTTTCGGCACCGGTCTGGGCCGAACGCGGAACCGAGATGGCCCAGCCGTTGTTGACGATGCACAGGATCAGCGGGAGCTTGTAGGCGCCGGCCGAATTCAGTGCTGCGTAGAAGTCGGTCTTGGAGCTGCCGCCGTCGCCGCACACCGCCACCGCGATCTGCGGTTCCTTGTTGAGCTTGAACTTCAGCGCCGCGCCTGCGGCATGCAGGCACTGGGTGGAGATCGGCACGCAGAACGGGAAGTCCTTGGCCGCGTTGCCGCCGTAATCGTTGCCGCGTTCGTCGCCGCCCCAGTACATCAGCACGTCGTGCGGGCGCACGCCACGCATGAACATCGCGCCATACTCGCGGTACGAAGGCGCGAACACGTCGTCCTTCTGCATCGCCGCGCCGATACCCACGTGCGCGGCTTCATGGCCCAGGCAGGCGGCATAGGTGCCCAGCTTGCCGGTGCGCTGCAGCGCGATGGATTTGCTGTCGAACGTGCGTACGAACAGCATCTGCTTGAACAGCGGTACCAGGACCTTGGGGTCGCGCAGCGACGCGGGCAGGTCGTCACGGACGAGCGTGCCGTCCGTGTCCAGGTACTGCAGGTATTCGATCTTGAATTCAGCGGCAACCGTCATTGCGTACTGCACCTTCGACAGAGAAGTTACAAATGATATGAATCGCCATGTTAAGGAACGCGTACGGAATAGCCTTCCTGCGCCGCAACACGGGGATTCCCCGTTTTACCCCTGCCGGCGGGTGGGGGGCCAATAACAACAACGTATTCAGTCGTTGCTGCAAAGCATCAGAATACGCCTCTGGCTGACCGCCAGTACAACGGCCTGGACGGTTCCACGCGCAGGCCCGGGATCGGCCGATGCTCCACGGCCAACCGCACGCTCCGGTATGGACCCGGCGGCTGCCAGCGCGGCGGCAACGCGCTACCCTTGCCGCCCCCGATCTGGTCCCGCCCATGTCCGTCGACAACAACCAACGCGATCTCGAAGCCGGCATCCACACCGACCTGCAGGGACGCCTCACCTACGGCGGCTACCTGCGGCTGGACCAGTTGCTCAGCGCGCAGCAGCCGCTGTCCAGCCCACCGCACCATGACGAGATGCTCTTCATCATCCAGCACCAGACCTCGGAGCTGTGGCTGAAGCTGCTGGGCCATGAGCTGCGTGCCGCAATCGGCTTCCTGCAGCGCGATGAAGTCTGGCAGTGCCGCAAGGTGCTGGCGCGCAGCAAGCAGGTGCTGCGCCAGCTGACCGAGCAGTGGTCGGTGCTGGAAACGCTGACCCCGTCCGAGTACATGGGCTTCCGCGACGTGCTGGGCCCGTCGTCGGGCTTCCAGTCGCTGCAGTACCGCTACATCGAGTTCCTGCTGGGCAACAAGAACGCGCAGATGCTGCAGGTGTTCGAGCACGATGCGGCCGGGCAGGCGCAGCTGCGCAGCGTGCTGGAGGCGCCCAGCCTGTACGAGGAGTTCCTGAAGTACCTGGCCCGCTTCGGCCATGCCGTGCCGGCGGTCTACGAGGCCCATGACTGGACCCAGCCGCACGTGGCTGACGACGCATTGCAGCCGGTCTTCGAACGCATCTACCAGGACACCGACCGCTACTGGCGCGAGTACGCGCTGTGCGAGGACCTGGTGGACCTGGAGACCGCCTTCCAGCTGTGGCGCTTCCGCCACATGCGCACGGTGATGCGGGTGATCGGCTTCAAGCGCGGCACTGGTGGCTCGTCCGGCGTGGGCTTCCTGGCCAAGGCACTGGAGCTGACCTTCTTCCCCGAGCTGTTCCAGGTGCGCACCAGCCTGCAGGCCGCGCCCCCGACAGCGCTGGGTTGATCCCCATTCAGCTTGGATCCCAGCCGGCGGCTGGATCGTTTCAGATGCAAGTTCAGGGAGCAGGCTGCCACCTGCCTCAAACGGCGTGTATTTGACGTGAACGCCAGAAGTCGGTGATCCTCGCGCGTTGCTTCAACTGCACAGCGGACGTGCTCGTCATCCACCGAACCAGGAAATCCGCATGAGCGTAAACGCCACTGCGAACACCCCAGAGCCGGCGCTGCCGGACTTCAAGACCACGCTGGGCCACCCGCGCCCGTTGTGGATGCTGTTCATGACCGAGTTCTGGGAACGCTTTGCGTTCTACGGCATCCGCTGGGCCTTGGTGCTGTACATCGTCGCCCAGTTCTACAACGGCAGCGCTGCCGGTGAAGGCGACGCCAGCCGCATCTATGGCGCCTACCTGGCCCTGGTGTACGCCGCGGCGATCTTCGGTGGCTACGTGGCCGACCGGGTACTGGGCTACCAGCGCTCGATCCTGACCGGCGCGATCATCATGGCCGCCGGCCTGTTCATGATCTCGCTGCCGCAGGAGCACATCTTCAAGCTCGGCCTGGCCACGATCATCGTCGGCAACGGCCTGTTCAAGCCCAACATCTCGACCATGGTCGGCAAGCTGTACGGGCTGAAGGACGAGCGCCGCGATTCGGGCTTCACCATCTTCTACATGGGCATCAACATCGGCGCGATGATCGCCCCGGTGCTGACCGAGTACCTGGCCCGCAAGGTGTTCGGTACCGATGCGATGCCGTCCTACAAGGTCGTGTTCATCGCCTCGGGCGTAGGCATGCTGATCTCGCTGGTGTGGTTCTACATCGGTCGTGCCGGCCTGAAGGGCATCGGCGCACCGCCGGCCGGCGCTGAAGGTTTCGGCCGCATCATCATGGTGCTGGCCGGTGCCGTGGTTGCCATCCCGGTCGCGTACTTCCTGCTGGCCACCGGCGCCACCGCGCTGGCCTGGATCCTGGGTGCGATGTTCACCGCGCTGGCCGTACTGCTGCTGGTCGAGGGCATCCGCGAAGGCAAGGTGCAGCGCGACCGCGTGATCGCCATGCTGATCATCTTCGCCTTCAACGTGATGTTCTGGATGTTCTTCGAGCAGGCCGGCAGCTCGTTCACCTTCCTGGCCGAGAACATCGTCAACCGCCAGTTCGGCAGCTGGACCTTCCCGACCGCGTGGTTCCAGTCGGTCAACTCGGTGGCGATCATCACCCTTGCCCCGGTGATCGCCTGGATCTGGGTCGCCATGGGCCGCGCCAATCCGTCCATCCCGCGCAAGTTCGGCCTGGGCCTGCTGTTCAACGGCGCCGCCTTCGCGCTGCTGATGTTCGCCCTGTCGCAGATGGTGGTGGACGGCAAGATCCCGTTCTGGACCCTGTTCATGGTCTACGTCATCCAGTCGGTGGGTGAGCTGTGCCTGTCGCCGATCGGCCTGTCGATGGTGACCAAGCTGGCCCCGGTGCGCCTGGTCGGCTTCGGCATGGGCGGCTGGTTCCTGTCCACCGGCATCGGCAACAACCTGTCGGGCATCTTCGCTGGCGTGGTCAGTGGTGAAGGCGGCATGACGGTCGAGTCGGCCCTGAAGGGGTATACCTTCGGGTTCTGGGCCCTGATCGGCTCCGGCGTGGTGCTGTTCCTGATCGCCCCGCTGATCAACAAGCTGATGCACGGCGTCAAATGATGATGAGAGGGTAGAAGGCATGCGTAGCAAGCTCGGTACTGCGGTAGTGGTGGTCTGTGCGGCGCTGATCGGCGCCTGTTCCCAACCGCAACCACCTGCGACCGCCGAGCCCACGCAGCCCCTGGATACCCGACCCACCGAGCCACCGGTCGCTGACCCCAGCGAACCGGTGGCCTCGGGCAACACCCCGGTGGCGGCGGACATCGCCGCCATCGCCGGGCTCGGTGCGCAGTTCGACCCGGCCCGCAACCCCGCCGATGACCTGGCCACCGCCAAGGTGGAAGCCCAGCGGGGCAAGAAGCGCATCCTGCTGGAGATCGGCAACGCCGCCTGTGAGCGCTGCCGGGCGCTGGACGATGTGGTGGAAGGCAACGGCGACCTGCGTCGCTTCCGCGATGCCCACTACGTGTGGGTGAAGGTCAACGCCAGCGACGAGCAGCCCAACACCGCGTTCCTTGCCCAGTTCCCGGTGATGGAACGCGACTATCCGCATCTGCTGGTGCTGGACGCCGATGGTGGCCTGCTGGTGTCGCAGGCGACCGCTGAGCTGCGCAGGGGCGAGGCGTTCCAGCCTGCGCGGGTGAGCGCGTTCCTCAAGCAGTGGGCACCCGACAAACCGGAATAGGGGAGCGCCGGCCGCTGGCCGGCAGGGGTGGTAGTGGGTGGGTGCCAACCGCTGACCGCCAACCCCGGCGGATGCCAACCGCTGACCGCCAACCCCGGCGGATGCCGACCGCTGACCGCCATCCCCGGTGGGTGCCGACCGTTGGTCGGCACAGAAGTGCATCCACGCATGGCGTGGATCTACTGTGGTTGCGGTCACATTCCCGGAATCGGCATCTCAATATCGCAACGCGCTCGCCGTTACCGGCAAGGACCTCAGTCGACATCCCGTCGATGCAACCTTCCGGAACGCCCATGCACAGCGACCACGCCGAACGATTGCCCGGACCCGCCAGTGAGCTGGCCGAGGGTGGAGCAGGCGAGGGCGTGACCCTGCCGCCGCAGGAGGCGCTGCTGGATGACGCCGGTACCGGCGAGGCCACCGTCGACCTGGCACCGCCGCGCCATCGCCTACCGCAGATCGCGCTGCCCGACAACGTGGTGCTGAAGGGTGCGGTGCAGAAACTGGTCGAGCAGAAATCGCGGCTCGATGCACTGGCCACCGATGGCCAGCTGGCCGGGCTGCTGCCACCGGAGTGGCAGGGCCATGGCGTGCGCGCGATTGAACTGTCCACCTTCATCCAGGGCGTGCTGCCGTTCCTGCAACCCGGCGAACGTGGCGAAACCGCGCCGGCGCGCCTGCCGGTGCGCCATGTGCTGGGTGACGACAGCCGCTGGGGCCTGGACGATGTCGCCGAACCGAAATCGCTGGCCTGGTACCTGGCTAGCGACGAACGCGCCACCGCCGGCAGCAAGGACGTGGCCGAGGCCTATCTGGTGGGTGCACTCGGCCTGGCGTGGATGCAGGAGGGGCGTAGCCGCCCCGGTTTCCTGCGCGCGATGGGCCAGGACAGCCTGGCGGCACGGGTGACCATGCTCGGCTACCCGCCGGCCAACGAACTGGCGCTGTACAGCGTCACCGCGCACGGCCAGTCGCAGATCTGGTGCGTGCATGGTCGCCGTCGCATGCGCCCGCTGGTGGCGCCGTGGCTGAGCGTGCCGCTGCTGACCGCGTATGGCGTGCCGGCGCCGGTCGCGTGGCCGTCCAGTTTCCCGCCTGTGGAGGCCGTGGCCGAGCTGTTGGCAACCGCACGGCAGGGGCGCGCGCTGCCGGAAGTGGATCTGGGCAAGGCCGTGGCGAAGATCGCCGAAGAGGCCGCATCCGAAGCCTGGCAACCGGTCAGCCTGCTGCAGCTCAACACCTGGTCACCGCGTTGGCATTTCTTCCTGGGCACCTTCGTCGGCCTGCCGTCGCTGCTGCTGGTGGCGGCGGCGCTGGCGCTGCCCGGTGCGGTCGAGGCGGCCACGGTTGCTGCATCACTTGGCTTCGCCGGTGGTGCCATCGCGGCGCTGGCGGTGCCGTGGATCCACGCGCGGCGCAAGCACCTGAGCTGAAAAAAGGGGACGGAGGGGATTAAGTCGTTTCAGGCACACCTGTACTCATTACGACTTAATCCCCTCCGTCCCCTTTTTCTTTCAGACGCCTTCGCCCATCCGCTCCAGGCCGTCACCGGCCAGGCGCAGGATCAGCTTTTCCAGCAGCTGTTCCTCCTCCTCGCTCAGCACCGACATCAGCTTGCGGGTGATCTCGATCACCATCGGCGCGATGGTCTCGTACACCTCGAAACCGGCCGCGGACAGCGCCAGCACCGAGCGGCGGCGGTCATCGCCGTGGGTCTCGCGCTTGATGAAGCCGCGCTCCAGCAGGCGGGCCACGGCGCGGCTGACCGCCACCTTGTCCATCGCCGTGCGGTCGGAGACCTCGCTGGCCGAGGAGCCCGGGTACAGCGCCAGGATGGTGATGACCCGCCACTCGGGAATCGCCAGACCGTAACGATCACCGTACAGCTTGGCGATGTTGCCGCTGACCCGGTTGGACAGCACGCTCAGCCGGTACGGCAGGAACTGTTCCAGGTCGAGCAGGACGTGCGAGGCACGCAGGCGGGTCGAGGCGGGATCGGGGCTCATGTTGCGGTGCACCTTGCTGGTGGTTTCAAGTGTAACTATAAGGGGTGGGTCCAGACCCTGCATTCTCGCCGGGTCCCTACCTGCCCGCACCTGGTTTGTACCGATGCGGTACCGATTCGGAGCCACGCCATGAATACCGCAGTCCCGACCGCCTCGCACCCCAACCCCGGCATGCAGGTCACCACCTTCGAGAACCCGATGGGCATCGACGGCTTCGAGTTCGTCGAATTCGCCGCCCCTGCCGGCCGTGGCCAGGAGCTGCACGAGTACTTCCGGAAGATGGGCTTCAGCGCGGTGCTCAAGCACAAGCAGCGTCCGATTACCGTCTATCGCCAGGGCGACGTCAACTTCCTGGTCAATGAAGACCCCGATTCGTTCGCCGCCGACTTCGCCGAGAAGCACGGTCCGTGCGCCTGCGGCTTCGCCATCCGCTTCAAGAAGCCGGGCCAGGAGGTCTACCAGACCGCGCTGGGCAACGGTGCCGAAGCCATCGCCTTCAAGGCGGACAGCAAGGCGGTCAGCGCCCCGGTCATCAAGGGCATCGGCGATTGCATGCTGTACCTGGTCGACCGCTACGGCGCGGCCGGCAGCATCTACGACGGCGACTACGAGCCGATCGCAGGGGCCGA
Organism: Stenotrophomonas sp. CASM101; assembly: GCF_049384845.1. Classification (NCBI taxonomy): domain Bacteria; kingdom Pseudomonadati; phylum Pseudomonadota; class Gammaproteobacteria; order Lysobacterales; family Lysobacteraceae; genus Stenotrophomonas; species Stenotrophomonas sp. CASM101. Next base: position 286,411 of record NZ_JBMRFR010000003.1, read on the forward strand.
CCTGCACCCGGTCGGCTTCGGCCTGACCTTCATCGACCACCTGACCCACAACCTGTACTTCGGCAACATGCAGCAGTGGTCGGACTACTACGAGCGCCTGTTCAACTTCCGCGAGATCCGCTACTTCGACATCAAGGGCCTGAAGACCGGCCTGGTGTCCAAGGCGATGACCGCGCCCGATGGCATCGTGCGCATTCCGCTGAACGAATCTTCGGACCCGAAGAGCCAGATCAACGAGTACCTGGACGCGTACAAGGGCGAGGGCATCCAGCACATCGCCTGCTTCACCGAGAACATCTACGAGACCGTCGAAGCAATGCGCGCGCAGGGCGTGGACTTCCTGGATACGCCGGAGACCTACTTCGAGGTGATCGACCAGCGCGTGCCGAACCACGGTGAAGACGTGCCGCGCCTGGCCAAGAACAAGATCCTGATCGATGCCGATCCGGAAACCCACCAGCGCAAGCTGCTGCAGATCTTCACCCAGAACTGCATCGGCCCGATCTTCTTCGAGATCATCCAGCGCAAGGGCAACGAAGGCTTCGGCGAAGGCAACTTCACCGCGCTGTTCGAGAGCATCGAGCGCGACCAGATCCGCCGCGGCGTGCTGTAAGGTCTGCAGGCAATGTCGGCTTCCGGTCGACATTGCCTGTCCGAATGGTAGTGCCGGCCGCTGGCCGGCAATCTCTGGAGTTCCCATGTCCCCCGCCATCACCGCCCGCGGCTACCAGTCCGGCTTCGGCAACGAATTCGCCACCGAGGCAGTCGCCGGCGCGCTGCCGGTCGGACAGAACTCACCGCAGAAGGTGGCCCACGGCCTGTACGCCGAACAGTTGACCGGCACCGCCTTCACTGCGCCGCGCGGCAGCAACCGCCGTAGCTGGCTGTACCGGATCCGCCCGGCAGTGGCCCATGGCGAGTTCACCCCCTTCGCGCAGTCGCAGCTGCAGTGTGATTTCGGCGCTCAGCCGGCCTCGCCAAACCAGCTGCGCTGGAGCCCGCTGCCGCTGCCGGAGCTGCCGACAGATTTTGTCGAAGGCCTGTACACGATGGGTGGCAATGGCTCGCCCGATGCGCATGCCGGCGTGGGCATCCACCTGTACGCTGCCAACCGCGACATGGTCGGCCGCTACTTCTACGACGCCGACGGCGAGCTGCTGATCGTGCCGCAGCTGGGCGCGCTGCGCCTGCTGACCGAGCTGGGCGTGATCGAGATCGAGCCGCAGCAGATCGCGGTGATCCCGCGCGGCGTGCGCTTCCGCGTTGAACTGCCCGATGGCCCGAGCCGTGGCTACATCTGCGAGAACTACGGTGCGCTGCTGAAGCTGCCCGACCTCGGCCCGATCGGATCCAACGGCCTGGCCAATCCGCGCGACTTCGAAACCCCGCATGCGGCGTTCGAGGATGTGGATGGCGACTTCGAACTGATCGCCAAGTTCGAAGGCCGCCTGTGGCGTGCACCGATCGACCATTCGCCGCTGGACGTGGTGGCCTGGCATGGCAATTACGCGCCGTACCGCTACGACCTGCGCCGCTTCAACACCATCGGTTCGATCAGCTACGACCACCCGGACCCGTCGATCTTCCTGGTGCTGCATTCGCCCAGCGACACGCCGGGGACCAGCAACATGGACTTCGCGATCTTCCCGCCGCGCTGGCTGGTGGCGCAGAACACGTTCCGCCCGCCGTGGTTCCACCGCAACATCGCCAGCGAGTTCATGGGCCTGGTGCATGGCGCCTACGACGCCAAGGCCGAAGGCTTCGTGCCGGGTGGCGCATCGCTGCACAACTGCATGAGCGGCCACGGCCCGGATGCACCGACCTTCGACAAGGCGTCCAATGCCGACCTTTCCAAGGCCGATGTCATCAAGGACACGATGGCCTTCATGTTCGAGACCCGCGCGGTGATCCGCCCGACCGCACAGGCACTGGCCGCCGGCCACCGCCAGGGCGACTACCAGCAGTGCTGGAACGGCCTGCGCAACAATTTCCGGTCGTCCCGCTAGCGTGGTGGGTGCCGACCGTTGGTCGGCACGATGCGCCGGAACCTGCGCTTACGCCACCTCGGCGAAGGCGTCGCAATGCTCCAGCGGCAACGCCTCCAGCAGGCGCTGGCGCACGCGCTGGCAATAGCCATCCGAAGTCAGCGCGGGCAGCAGCTGCATCGCCGACTGCAGCCGCTGCAGCACCTCATCCTCCGCACGCGCCTGCTGCAGATCGCGGAACAGCGCCGCTGCCTGCGGATGCCGCTGCATTTCCAGGATACCCAGCAGGTAGATGCGCGCTGCCACCAGCGAACGGCGACGTTCGACCGGCGTGGCGCTGGCGTTCGTTGGCACCTTCACCAGCGCCGCATTGGCCGGTTCGGCAGCGGCGTGAGGGAGTGCCGCCGCCGTTGCCGTGCCGGTCGCCAGATAGCCCGCCTGCACCAGCTGGATCACCATCGCCGGTGCTTCCTGGCCGAGCAGACCGGTCAGGTCGGCAACGGTGCGCTGGCCGTCGCACAGGATCAGCAGCCGGCGCTGGCGCATGTCCAGCGGCGCGCGGTGGGCCTGCAGCGCGGTTCGGGCGAGATCGGTCTTGCGCGGTTGCATGGAAGGGACGGCCAGATCGGTGCTCGCCGAGCCTGAACGAGGGCGATGAAACCGCGATGACAATGCAGCGCCTGCACACCGGATGGGTTAGCGTGCAGCCATCTTCGTGCCAGGGAACCGCACCGATGAAGCACCTCCCGATTGCTGGTCTGTTGCTCCTTTCGCTCGCCGCCTGCGGTGCGGGCCCCGACAAGCAGGGGGCGGCCGGTAGCGGCAGCGACACCCCGGCCGAAACCGCCTCGGCGACCGGGCCAGCGCAGTCGGCCGATCCTGATCTGGCAACCCGCCCCGCCAACGACCGTCGCGAGGACAGTCCCGCGCGCCTGGATGGCTTCGCTGGGGCGAAGCTGGGTGCCGGCATCGCCGAGGTCCGTGCCGGCTTCGGCACGCCGCTGCAGGGTCTGGGCACCGATGCGGCCGGCAAGCCGCTGCCGGCTGACGACAGCAACGACGGCTGCTACTTCCTGCGCCCGCAGGATGCCGAAGAGCCGCGCCTGATGATCGAAGGCCGCAAGCTGGTGCGCTACGACGTGCGCAGCGCCGCCATCACCGCACCAGGCGGCGGCAAGGTCGGCATGACCCTGGGTGAGCTGCAGGTGCTGTACCCGGAGCGGGCCGATGTCGGCCCTGACAAGTACGACGAGAAGGCCCAGCACCTGCGCGTGCGCCCGGCGCAGGAGGGTGGTGCGGTCATCGACTTCGCGCTCGGCGGTGATGGTCGGGTCAGTGCCTGGCGCGTCGGCAAGACCCCACAGGTCGATTACGCCGAAGGCTGTGGCTGATCCTTGATCCACCGCCCAGCCATGCGCTCGGGCCACGCGTAGAATCGCGCCACCATTGCTGGGGGAGTGCTCGATGATCGCCATTGCCATTGCGTGGTTCCTGCTCGGCCTGCTGCTGCTGGCGCTGGGCGGGGACTCCATCGTCAAGGCCGTGTCCGGCCTGGCCCAGCGTTTCGGGGCCAGCCCATTCACTGCCGGGCTGTTGCTGCTCGGGGTGACCACCTCCTTGCCGGAACTGGCAGTCAACGCGCGCGCGCTGGCGATGGGCCAACCGGAGCTGGCACTGGGCAACGCGGTGGGCAGCAGCATCGTCAACCTGGGCTTGACCCTGGCCGTGGCGGCCATGGCTGCGCCCCTGCTGCTGCGCGCGCGCCTGCAGACGGTGCTGTGGTGGTCGCTGCTGGCGGCAGGTGTGCTGCTGATCCTGTTCGGGCTTGATGGCGGCCTGGCACGTTGGGAGGGCGGCATACTGCTGGCCGGCTTCATCGTGGTGCAGGTGCTGCTGCTGCGCCGTGGTCGCAGCGAGAGCGCGGAGGTGCAGGTGGCCATCGCCGAGTCCGCACTGAGCCGCACCAGCCTGCCGTTGAACGTGCTGCGCGTGCTGATTGCCGCGTTGGCGCTGTACTGGGGCGCGCGCCTGGTGGTGGGCGCCGCCGCCGACTTTGGCGTCGCCCTGGGCTGGACGCCGCTGCTGGTCGGCCTGCTGCCGGTGGCGATCGGTACCGCACTGCCGGAGGTGGCCACCGCCATCGCCGCCGCGCGTCGCGGGCATGGCGACATGGTGCTGGGCCACGTGCTGGGTTCCAGCGTGGTTAACCTGCTCCTGGTGATCGGTGCGATGGCCGTGCTGCAGCCGCTGGCGCTGCCGGCCTCGTTCGTGCGCCTGGAACTGCCGGCGCTGCTGGCGTTCGCGCTGGTGCTGTACCCGATGCTGCGTGGCGACCTGAAGATCAGCCGCGGCGAAGGTGTGATCCTGCTGGTCGCGTTTGTCGGCTGGTTCGTGCTGGAACTGCTGCTGGTCGGCGCACCGGCGCTGTAGAGCCGAGCCCATGCTCGGCTGCTGTTCGTGCCGACCAGCGGTCGGCACCTACCGGGCGTCACATTGCCGGCCAGCGGCCGGTTCTACCGGTTCTGCGTGGTTTCTTCTTCCCGCACCGGTTCCGGCGGTGGCAGCTGCTCCTCGGCGGCACGTTCGTTGCCCGGCAGGGTGGGGCGGGTCTCCATCAGCAGCGACAGCGCGGCCTTGGCCATCATGTGCGCGCTGATCGGTGCGGTGATGAACAGGAACACGGTGATCAGCAGCTCGCGCGGCTGCGGGTCCTGGCCGAGGAAGATGTGGTAGCAGACCGAGCACACCAGCACGCAGCCCACGCCCAGCGTGCTGGCCTTGGTCGGCGCGTGCAGGCGCTTGAAGAAGGTCGACAGCTTCACCAGGCCCAGTGCGCCCACCAGGATGAAGAAGCAGCCGAACAGCAGCAGGATCGACAGGCCGATCTGGATGGCAGTGATCATTCGACGATGTCCCGGCGCAGCACGAACTTGCTCAGCACCACGGTGCTGCCGAAGCCGAGCATGGCGATGATCAACGCCGCCTCGAAGTAGATCGGTGAATTGAGGTACATGCCGAACAGCATCAGCTCGGCGATCGCGGTCACCGACAGGGTGTCCAGTGCGAGGATGCGGTCGGGCACGGTCGGCCCGCGCAGCAGGCGCCAGGTGGCCAGCAGCATGGCCAGGCCGACCACGTGCATGCACACCACCAGGGTGGTCTGGATGACTTCAAAACCGGTCATGGGAAGATCTCCATCAACGGCGCCTCGTAACGGCGCTTGATCGTATCGATCAGGTCCTGTGGATCCTCCAGGTGCAGCACATGCACCAGCAGGAACTTGCGGTCGTCGCTGAGCGCGGCCGAGACCGTGCCCGGGGTCAGGGTGATCATGCTGGTCAGCGCGGCGATGCCGTGGATGTTGGCGATGTCCAGCGGCAGCCAGATGAAGCCCGGGTGGATGTTCTTTTCCGGGCCCAGCACCTGCAGGGCGACGCGGATGTTGGACATCAGGATGTCCCACAGGGTCACGCACACCAGTCTGGGCAGCGGCCGCAGGGTGCCGATGCGCGCGAACTCGCGGTCCAGGCGCGCGGCGAACAGCGGCACCACCACGCCCAGCACCAGCCCCAGCACGATCTGGCCGAGGGTGAAGCTGTCGGACATCAGCAGCCAGAACGCCACCACCATGATGCTGAGCATCGGCGAGGGGATCAGGCGACGGAACAGGGAGCGCTGGGCAGTCATGGCTGGCGGATCTCCGGCGTGGTCGCGCGCAGCTGCTGCACGTACTCGCTGGGGTGCAGCAGCTGTGCGGCGGTGGCGTCGGTGTAGCGCATCAACGGTGCAGCGGCCAAGGTCATGCCGATGCCGTAGGCCAGCAGCAGGCAGGCGGCGTAGAGCTCTACCCGGCGCAGGGGAGCCTTGCGCGGCTTCGGTGCTTCTGGATCGACCGGCGGCACGCGCCAGAACAGGCGGATGCCGCCGCGGGTCAGGCCCATGATCACCAGCAGGCTGCTGACCAGCACGGCGGTCCAGACCGGCCCGGTGTACTGCGCCGGCATGCCGGCCAGCAGCGCGGCCTTGGCCAGGAAGCCGGACAGTGGCGGCAGGCCGGCCACCGACACTGCCCCGATCAGGAACAGCACCGCTGGGGTTTCCTTGCCCGGCATCGGTGCCACCACTTCCTTTCGGTCGCTGGCACCGCCGCGACGACGGCGGATCAGGTCGGCGATCAGGAACAGCGCGGCGGCGACGAAGCTGCTGTGCGGCAGGTAGTACAGGCCCGCTGAGAGTACCTGCGGCGTGCCCACCGAGAAGGCGATGAACAGCGTGGCCGCCGACACGATCACCAGGTACGAGATCAGGACGCGCAGGCGGGTCGCGGCCAGTGCACCCAGGCCACCGAGCACCAGCGTCGCCACGCCGGCCCACAGCAGCCAGTCGCGGCCATAGCCGGCCATCGCGCCTGCGTCATCGCCGAACCACAGCATCTGGATGCGCAGCACCGAGTACAGGCCGACCTTGGTCATGATCGCGAACAGCGCAGCCACCGCTGCTGGCGCACGCGAATAGGCTTCCGGCAGCCACAGGTACAGCGGCATCAGCGCGGCCTTGGCGCAGAACACCAGCAGCAACAGGCCCATCGTCGCCTTCACCAGGGTCAGCTGTGCCGGCGGCACCTGCGCGATGCGCTGCGACAGCTCGGCCATGTTCAGCGAACCCAGCGTGGCGTACAGCAGGCCCAGCGCGATCAGGAACAGGGTCGAGGCGGTGACGTTGAACACCACGTAGTGCAGGCCGATGCGCATGCGCAGGCCGCGGCCACCACTGAGCAGCAGGCCGTAGGAGGCGATCAGCATCACCTCGAAGAACACGAACAGGTTGAAGATGTCGCCGGTCAGGAATGCACCGTTGAGGCCGACCAGCTGGAACTGGAACAGCGCATGGAAGTGTGGTGCGCGGCGGTCCCAACCCGAGCAGGCGTGCAGCAGGCAGGGAATGGCCAGCAGCAGGGTGGTCAGCAGCATCCACGCCGACAGCCGGTCGGCCACCAGCGCGATGCCCAGCCGCGACGGCCAGTCGCCCAGCAGGTAGACATTGATGTCACCGCCCGCGGTCGACGCGAACAGCAGGCCCACCGCCAGCGCCAGCGCCGACAGCGCGGTCCACGCGACGGCGCGCTGCACCCTGGGGCCGTAGCGGCGATGTTCGACGAACAGCGACAGCGCAGCGCCCAGCAGGGGAATCAGGATCGGCAGGATCACCAGGTGGTTCATGCGCGGTCCTCGCCCTGGCGCGGCGGCACGCGCTCATCCTGCAGGTCATCGTCGGGCTCGTGGGCGTCCACATGGTCGCTGTGGTTGTCGCTGCGGCTGCGCATGGCCAGCACGATGCTCACTGCGGTCATCGCGAAGGCGATCACGATCGCGGTCAGCACCAGCGCCTGTGGCAGCGGATCGGTGTAGTTGCCGAGGTGGCTGTCCACGCCCTCCTGCAGCACCGGCGCCTTGCCCAGCACCACGCGGCCACCGGCGAAGATCAGCAGGTTGGTGGCGTAGGACAGGAAGGTCATGCCGAGGATCACATCGAAGCTGCGCGCACGCAGCAGCAGGTAGATGCCGATGGCGGTCAGCACGCCGATCGCGGTGGCCAGGGCCAGTTCCATCAGTGCATCTCCCCGGTGCGGGCCGAACGGCGTTGCAGGTCGATCTCGCCCTTGCGGGCGGTGCGGGTACGCGACGGCTTGATCGTGCCCATCATCGACAGCATCAGCATCGCGCCGCCGAACACCACCAGGTAGACGCCGATGTCGAAACCGATCGCACTGGCCAGCGGCACGTCGCCGATCAGCGGCAGGTGCAGATCGAGGTGGCCGCTGGTGAGGAACGGCACGCCGAACAGCATCGAGGCACTGCCGCTGAGCAGGGCGATCAGCAGGCCCATGCCGATGCAGCGGATGTAATCGAAGCCGAAGCGCGATTCCACCGATGCGGTGCCCTGGATCACGTACTGAATCAGCAGCGGCACCGCCAGCACCAGGCCGGCGATGAAGCCACCGCCTGGCGCGTTGTGGCCGCGCAGGAACAGGAAGATCGATACGGTCAGGGTCAGCGGGAACATGATCTGGGCCAGGTCGGCTGGAACCGGCAGCTTGATCGGAGGGCCGGGCATGATCTGCTCCGGTGCCATCCGCGTGCGCCGCAGCAGGGCATGCACCACCAGCGCGGCGATGCCGAACACGGTGATCTCGCCGAAGGTATCGAAGCCGCGGAAGTCGACCAGGATCACGTTGACCACGTTCTGGCCATAGGCCTCGGGCAGGGCACGGGCGAGCAGTTCGCCGGCCATGGTGTTCGGCGGCAGGGTCATCGCCGAATAGGCCAGCGCACCCAGGCCGGCGCCGGCGATGATCGCGATCACCGCATCGCGGCGCTTGCGCCAGCGCGGACGTTCCGGCCCGGACTGCGCCGGCAGGTAGTTCATGCCCAGCAGCATCAGCACCAGGGTGACCATCTCCACCAGCAGCTGGGTCAGGGCCAGGTCGGGTGCGGACAGGAACACGAAGGTCAGCGCCACCATCAGGCCGACGCCGCCGACCAGCAGCACTGCCAGCAGGCGCTGCTTGTAGATGCGCAGGGTGGCAACGGCGCAGGCCATCATCACCAGCCACAGCGCCCAGCCCAGCAAGGGAACCGGCTGCGGCGCGGTCCAGTTCGGCGAGGCCGGGTTGGCGATGTAGGGCGCGGCGGCCACGGTGATGGCCACCAGCACCAGGCCCAGCAGCATGCGCTGCAGGCTGCCATTGGCGATGCCGTTGGTCAGGCGCATGGCCAGCGCGGAGATCGCGTCCAGCTGCGCATGGAACACATTGCGGCCAGTGCTGACGTTGGTCACGGCGTGCAGGTTGATCAGCTTGCGCAGGCCGAAGTACAGCGCCACGCCGCCGATCACGCCGATCGCGCTCATCGCCAGCGGCAGGTTGAAGCCGTGCCATACCGCCAGGCTGTACTCGGGCATGGCACTGCCGAGGATCGACGCCGCAGCGGCATGCAGCACCGGCGCCACGGTCAGTGCCGGGGCGATGCCTACTGCCACGCAGATCACCACCAGCAGTTCCACCGGCACCTTCATCCAGCGCGGCGGTTCATGCGGCACGCGGTCCAGGTCCTGCGGGCCGGGGCCGAAGAAGGTGTCGTGCACGAAGCGCAGGCTGTACGCCACGCCGAATACGCCAGCCAGCAACGCGGCGATCGACACCGCCGTGCGCATGATGCCCGGGCCGCCGGCCGTGATCGCCTCGGCGAACAGCATTTCCTTGGACAGGAAGCCATTGAGCAGGGGGATGCCAGCCATTGCCAGCGAGGCGATGATCGCCAGCGCGCTGGTGAACGGCATCAGCTTACGCAGGCCTCCGAGCTTGCGCATATCACGGGTGCCGGTCTCATGGTCGATGATGCCGGCGGCCATGAACAGCGAGGCCTTGAAGGTGGCGTGGTTGAGGATGTGGAACACGCCGGCCACCACCGCCATCGGCGTGGACAGGCCGAACAGCAGGGTGATCAGGCCCAGGTGGGAAATGGTCGAGTACGCCAGCAGGCCCTTCAGGTCATGCTGGAAGATCGCATTCCAGGCGCCGATCAGCAGGGTCAGTGCGCCGATGCCGCTGACCGTGTAGAAGAACAGGTCGCTGCCGGCCAGTGCCGGATGCAGCCGCGCCAGCAGGAACACGCCGGCCTTTACCATGGTGGCCGAGTGCAGGTACGCCGAGACCGGGGTCGGCGCCGCCATCGCGTGCGGCAGCCAGAAGTGGAACGGGAACTGCGCGCTCTTGGTGAAGATGCCGGCCAGTACCAGGAACAGGGCGTAGGGGTACAGCGCGCTGGCGCGGATCTGCTCGCCAGCGGCCAGCACCACGTCCAGGTCGAAGCTGCCGACGATGCGGCCGATCAGCAGCACGCCACCGAGCAGGGCCAGGCCACCGCCACCGGTGATCACCAGCGCCATGCGTGCGCCTTCGCGGGCGTCCTGGCGGTGCGACCAGAAGCCGATCAGCAGGAACGAACTGATGCTGGTCATTTCCCAGAAGATCATCAGCAACAGCAGGTTGCCCGACAGCACCATGCCCAGCATGGCGCCCATGAACAGCAGCAGGTAGCAGTAGAAGCGGTGCGCGTTGTCCTGCTGGCTCAGGTAGTAGCGCGCGTACAGCACCACCAGCGCGCCGATGCCCAGTACCAGCCCGGCGAACATCCACGCCAGCCCGTCCAGGCGCAGGGTGAAGTCCAGCCCGATCTGTGGAAGCCAGGGCACCAGGGTGCGAACCACCTGGCCATCGAGCACCGCCGGGGTCAGCCAGCCGAGGATGGCCAGCCCGCCCAACGGCGCCAGCGCCGCCAGCCAGGCAGCAGTCGAGCGCGAACTACGGGGGAAGGCCGCAACAGCCGCTGCCATCAGGAACGGCAGGGCCAGCAGCAGGGGCAGGCTGGGGAGCATGCAGGGAATCCATGATTCACGAGCAGGTCAGGGAGAATAACAGGCTGCGAAATGTCGCTGAAACCCATCGAACAGCGATCAATTGCATGTAACGTCCGCTGATTCATATTTTCTGCGACGCAACATCGCGTTCCTGCGTGTTCTCCTCGCTTGCCCTCGGGGGACGCCCTACGCCCACGCAGGGAGACCGCAGGCCCTGTCGCACAGGGGCTGCCGTCGACGGGCGGGAAGTGGGGAGCGGATCACCGGCGCAGGCTGGCAGGGCCGTCGTGGAGTGCGGGTGACGGGATCTGCCCGTTCAGGAAACGAGGTGCGCCGTCGGCCCTGGGCAGGTCAGTAGCGCCAGTCGAGCTTGCGGTAGAACTTGGCCATCACCCAGGCCGGGCCGATCAGCAGGTAGGTCAGGTCGGTCAGGAAGCTGGGCTTGCGGCCCTCGAACGTGTGGCCGATGAACTGCGCGATCCAGGCCACCACGAACACGCCCACCGCCAGCCAGCGCAGGGCCTGCAGGCCGATTTCGGCTTCCAGCAGGCGGCACAGGCAGCCGAACACGAAGAACTGGATGAGCATGCCGATGCCCAGCGGGCGCGACAGCTTGTTGTAGAAGCACCAGGCGCTGAACATCGCGAACGCCGACCAGATGCCGTACTGGAACCAGGTGATCAGCGGCGGCAGGCACCACAGCAGGGCCACCACCGACCACAGGATCGCCGGAACCGCCACCACGTGGATGCGCTGGTTGATCACATTGCGATGGTCGTCGGAGTAGCTGGCGAAATAGCGGTCGATCGGCCGCGCAAGCTCGGTGGATGTCTGCATGCTGCGTTGCTTCCTCGGACAACGGTAGTGCCGGCCGCTGGCCGGCACTCCAGAGCATAGCCGAGTTCATGAGGTTGCCGGCCAGCGGCCGGCACTACCAGAGCCAGGCCATGCCTGGCTGCGGATTCGCCGAGGTAGCCGGCCAGCGGCCGGCACTACCCCTTCAGAGTGCCCCCGCCTGTCCGGCCGGGGGCGCAGGCGGATCAGTCGACGCTGATCCCGGCCAGGCGCTGCAGCGCCTCGGCGTACTTGGCGCGGGTGCGCTCGATGATCTCGGCCGGGATGGTCGGGCCCGGGGCGGTCTTGCCCCAGTCCAGCGTCTCCAGGTAATCGCGCACGAACTGCTTGTCGTAGCTCGGCGGGCTGGTACCCACTTCGTACTCGTCGGCCGGCCAGTAACGCGAGGAATCCGGCGTCAGCATCTCGTCCATGATGTACAGGCGGCCATCGGCGTCGGTACCGAACTCGAACTTGGTATCGGCGAGGAGGATGCCGCGTTCGCGGGCGTAATCGGCGGCGAACTTGTAGATGCGCAGGGTGGCGTCGCGCACGCGCTCGGCCAGGTCCGCACCGACCTGCTTCACCATCGCGTCGAAATCGATGTTCTCGTCGTGGTCGCCGACGGCGGCCTTGGTCGAGGGGGTGAAGATCGGCTCGGGCAGCTGCTCGGCCTGGCGCAGGCCGTCGGGCAGATCGATGCCGCTGACCTTGCCGGTGCGCTGGTAATCCTTCCAGCCGCTGCCGATCAGGTAGCCGCGGGCGATCGCTTCCACCGGCACCGGCTTCAGCTTGCGGGTGACCACCGCGCGCTTGGCATACAGGGCCGGGTCCACGCCTTCGGGCAGCACGCTGGCCACGTCGATGCCGGTCAGGTGGTTGGGCATCAGGTGCGCGGTCTTGGCGAACCAGAAGTTGGAGACCTGGCAGAGCATCTCGCCCTTGCCCGGGATCGGGTCGGGCAGGACCACGTCGAACGCCGACAGGCGATCGGTGGCCACCATCAGCAGGTAGTCGCCCGGCGGGGTCCCTGCAGGCAGCCGCTCGCGCGGGATATCGAACACATCACGCACCTTGCCGCGATGGCGCAAGGGCAGGCCGGGGAGATCGGATTGCAACAGCGTGGTTGGCACGGGCACTCCTGGGGCGTTGTCGATACGGCTGCCCAGCGGACCCGGCGGGCCCGCTGACCAGCGGGCGGCCTAGTGTAAAGCGGTCCGGGCCCGCTGTGACGTAAAATGAGCATCCATTTCGCCGGTCGACCCTGGGGCGCCATGCGCTGGTACGGAAAACTGCTCGGTTTCATCGCCGGGGCCCTGCTGTTCCGGCCCAATCCGCTGTTCGGCGCGGTAGTCGGCCTGTTGATCGGCCATGCCTTTGATTCGGACTGGTTCCGCCTGAACAAGGAGAACCCGTACCGGGAGCTGGGGCTGACCTCCGAGGCCACCGATGCCGAGATCGAGCGCGCCTACCGAAAGCTGATCTCGCAGTACCACCCCGACAAGCTTGGCGGCGCCGCCCCCGAGCTGCAGCAGCAGGCCGAGCAGAAGTCGCGGCGGATCAATGCCGCCTACGACCGCATCAAGACCCTGCGCAAGCGCTGATCCGACAGTCCCGCCTGCGGGCGGGAGAATCCTTTCCCCGTTCCGAAGGCCCCGGCCATGTCCAACTGCCTCATCGCCCCGTCCATTCTCTCTGCCAACTTCGCCCGTCTCGGCGAGGAAGTCGACAACGTCCTCGCCGCCGGCGCGGACTGGGTCCACTTCGACGTGATGGACAACCACTACGTGCCGAACCTGACCATCGGCCCGATGGTCTGCCAGGCGCTGCGCAAGCACGGCGTGACCGCGCCGATCGACGTGCACCTGATGGTCGAGCCGGTGGACCGCATCATCCCGGACTTCGCCGAGGCCGGTGCCACCTACATCAGCTTCCATCCGGAGGCGAGCCGCCACGTGCACCGCACCATCCAACTGATCCGCTCGCTGGGCTGCAAGCCGGGCATCGTGCTCAATCCGGCCACCCCGGTGGACATCCTCGACTGGGTGCTGGATGACCTGGACCTGGTGCTGCTGATGTCGGTCAACCCGGGCTTCGGCGGCCAGGCCTTCATCCCCTCGGCGCTGGACAAGCTGAAGGTGGTGCGCAAGATGATCGATGCCAGCGGCAAGGACATCCGCCTGGAGATCGACGGTGGCGTGAAAGCCGACAACATCGGTGAGATCGCCGCCGCCGGCGCTGACACCTTCGTTGCCGGTTCGGCCATCTTCAACGCCAGGACCAGCTACCAGGACGTGATCGCGCAGATGCGCGCGAACGTTGCTGCGGCAAGGGGCTGAGCCATGGGTACGGTGGCCGTGTTGAACATCCGCCCGGCCACCGTGGCCGACGCTGGCCTGATCCTGCGCTTCATCCGCGAACTGGCCATCTACGAGAAGGCCGAGCATTCGGTGCAGACCGATGAGATCGGTATTGCCGAAAGCCTGTTCGGTGCCGATGCGACTGCCCGCGCGTTGATCTGCGAAGCCGACGGTGAGGCCATCGGCTATGCGGTGTATTTCTACAACTACTCCACCTGGCTGGGCCGCAAGGGCATCTACCTGGAAGACCTCTACATCAGCCCGGAGAAGCGCGGCGGCGGCGCCGGCAAGGCACTACTGAAGTACATCGCCCGCCAGGCCGTGGCCGAAGGCTGCGGTCGTTTCGAATGGTCGGTGCTGGACTGGAACACCCCGGCCATCGAGTTCTACACCGCCGCCGGCGCAAAGCCGCAGGACGAGTGGACCGTGTACCGGCTGCAGGGCCAGGCGCTGCACGATTTCGCCAACGGTTGACGTGAAATGCATCCACGCATGGCGTGGATCTACGGCCGGCAAAAAAAAGGCCACGCCAATCACTGGCGTGGCCTCGCTGCATGCGTGGGAGGCTGATCCTGCCTCCATCCGTCGTCCCTGCTATGGCCTTCCATTCTCCAGCAGCTGAATGACATCTGCGTGACATTCACCGCGGGCAAACAGCGCATTGCTAGCCTGTGCCACCGCATCCCTGGAAGCTCTGCATGACCACCCCGCGCTGGCGCCTGATCCTCAACGGCAAATCCGCCGGCAACGATGAGTTGCGCGACGCCGTCGGCCATTGGCGCGGACAGGGCGTGCAGCTGGAAGTGCGGGTGACCTGGGAAGACGGTGACGCCGAACGCTACGTGGCCGAGGCGATCGATCATGGCGTGGACGTGATCGTGGCCGCCGGTGGCGATGGCACGCTCAGTGCGGTGGCCGAGACACTGGCACATCGTGAGGAGCCGGCAGATGCGCTGCCCTCGCTGGCGCTGATTCCGATGGGGACCGCCAACGATTTCGCGACTGCTGCCGGCATTCCCACTGAGCCGAAGGAGGCCTTCGCCTTGATCGGGCAGGCGACGCCGCACGCCATTGACCTGTTGCGCGTGGACGCCGATGGCACGCAATGGTGGTGCGCCAATCTCGCCAGCGGTGGCTTCGGCACGCAGGTGACGGTGGAGACCGATGCCGGCCTGAAGAAGATGCTGGGCGGGCTGGCCTATGTGATCACCGGCATCGCCAAGCTGGGCCGCATCGAGCCGATCACCGCGCGGCTGTCCGGCCCGGATTTCGCGTGGGAAGGCGACTTCATCGCCCTGGGCATCGGCAATGGCCGGCAGGCCGGCGGTGGCCAGCAGTTGTGCCCGCAGGCCGTGATCGACGATGGGCTGCTGGATGTCACCGTGCTTCCGGAACTGGAGGGTGAGGTCACCGCCACGCTCGGCCAGATGCTGAAGTCGGGCACCCAGGCGGCGCTGGAACAGCTGGCCACGCGTGCGCGGCTGCCGTGGCTGCAGGTGGAGTCCGAGCGCCCGTTGACCCTCAACCTGGACGGCGAACCAGTCCAGGCCCGCCAGTTCCGCATCGCGTGCGTGCCGGGCAGGGTGCGCATGCATCTGCCGGTCGGTTGCCCGTTGCTGGCGGGGTAGGCGGGGTAGAGTCGACTGTTAGTCGACTTACGCGTGTAGCGCCGGTTTTACCGTCGGGACGAAGAGCAGTCGACTAACAGTCGACTCCACCGGTTCCCGCGCCGGTCCCCCACCGGTCCCCGCCATGAGCCCTGTGCTTTCCCGTGGTTCAGTTTCCCAGGGTTCCCCTCCCGCCCCGGCTGCGATACAGTCAGGGGGTGTCCAGCCTGACGACCCCGCATACCCTTTCTTCCGCACGCCGTTGGTGGCGATGGTGGCCCGTTGCCGTCGTCCGCCCCCATAACGCTGTGTCCCGGAAGGAAAGTCGTCTTGAACTCGCACGCTCAGTTTCAGCAGCAGGCCGCTGAAGGCCACACCCACATTCCCGTCGTCCGTGAAGTGCTGTCCGACCTGGACACGCCGCTTTCGGTCTATCTGAAGCTCGCCGACGGCCCCAATACCTACCTGTTTGAATCCGTCGAAGGCGGCGAGCGCTTTGGTCGTTACTCGATCATCGGCCTGCCGGCGCGTCGCGTGTACGCCTTCCATGGCCACACGCTGACTGTGCGCGAAGACGGCCAGGTGGCGGACACCCGCGAAGTGGCCGACCCGTTCGCCGAAGTCGAGGCGCTGCGCAGCGCCCACTCGGTGCCGAAGCTGGAAGGCCTGCCGGGCTTCACCGGTGGCCTGGTCGGCTGGTTCGGTTTCGAGTGCATCGGCTACATCGAGCCGCGCCTGGCCCCGCCGGCCGGCCGCGATGAGCTGGGCACGCCGGACATCCTGCTGCTGGATTCCAACGAGCTGGCGGTGTTCGACAATCTCAAGGGCCGGCTGTACCTGATCGTGCACGCCGACCCACGGGTCGAGGGCGCCTTCGAGCAGGCCCAGGCACGCCTGGATGCGCTGACTGCCAAGCTGCGCGCGCCCGGCGCCGGTTATCCCGCACCGCTCAACAGCGACGTGCTGGACGAGTCCGACTTCGTCTCCGGCTTCACCCGCGAAGGCTTCGTCGATGCGGTCCAGCGCAGCAAGGAATACATCCGCGCCGGTGACATCTTCCAGGTGGTGCTCAGCCAGCGCCTGAGCGTGCCGTTCAAGGCGCGCCCGGTGGATGTGTACCGCGCGCTGCGTGCACTGAATCCGTCGCCGTACATGTATTTCCTCGATGTCGGCGACCTGCAGGTGGTCGGTTCCTCGCCGGAAATCCTGGTGCGCCTTCAGGATGGCGAAGTCACCGTGCGCCCGATCGCCGGCACCCGCCCGCGTGGTGCCACGCCCGAGCAGGACCTGGCGCTGGAAGCCGAGCTGCTGGCCGATCCGAAGGAACGCGCCGAGCATCTGATGCTGATTGACCTGGGCCGCAACGATGCCGGCCGCGTCTCGAAGGCAGGTACCGTGGAGGTGGGCGAGCAGTTCGTGATCGAACGCTACAGCCACGTGATGCACATCGTCAGCGAAGTGACCGGGCAGCTGCAGCCGGGCCTGAGCTATGCCGACGTGCTGCGTGCCACCTTCCCGGCCGGCACGGTCAGCGGCGCGCCGAAGATCCGCGCGCTGGAAGTGATCCGCGAGCTGGAACCGATCAAGCGCAATGTCTACGCCGGCAGCATCGGCTACATCGGCTGGCACGGCGATGCCGATACCGCGATCGCGATCCGCACCGCGGTGATCAAGGACGGCCGCCTGTACGTGCAGGCCGGCGCCGGCATCGTCTACGACTCGGACCCGGACAAGGAATGGGATGAGACGATGAACAAGGGCCGCGCGCTGTTCCGCGCCGTCGCCCAGGCCGCCAAGGGCCTGTGATCCTCCCCGTGCCGTGGCCTGCGCCGCGGCACCTTCCGCTGTTCCCATTCAAGACAAGGAGTACCGCATGAAGCTGCTGAGCGCATTGCTGTGGTCGTCGCTGCTGGCCACGATGGCCCCGTCTGCGTGGGCGCAGGCCAATACCATTCCCTCGCAGCCGCATCTGCTGGTGAAGGGGCAGGGTACCCGCACGGTGATGCCCGATCGGTTCGGCCTGCAGCTGAACATCGAAGAGACCGACATGGATGCCGACGCGGCGCGCCGCCGCGTGCAGGACAACGTGGCGCGCGTGCTGGCACTGTTCAAGCAGCACAAGGCGGTGGACGGCAGCGTGCGTGCGGACAACCTGCGGATCGGCCCGGCCACGCGCTATGAGCAGAACCGGCAGGTCTTCATCGGTACCCGCGTATCGCGCCAGCTGCGTGCCAGCTTCGCCAGCGTGAAGGCGATGCAGGATGTTCTGGGGGCGTTGAAGGCCAACGAGAACGTACAGGTGAGCAGCCTGGCGCCGACCTATTCGGGCGAAGTGGCGCTGCGCCGCGAACTCAAGGGCGAGGCAGCGGCCCAGACCCGCGAGTCCGCGCAGGGCCTGGCCAAGGCCTATGGAACAAGAGTGCGTGGTCTGTACAGCATCTCCGATGTGGCGCCGGACTTCGCCTACGGCATCCGGGCCGGGCAATGGCCCCAGCAGGGCGAGGACGGCGGGGACCTCGACAGGATCTCGGTGACCGGCAGCTACGCGCCCGCCTCCGCGCCCGCGCCCGCTGAGCCCGAATCCATTGAAGCCGGCCCCATCACCTACACCGAAAACGTGTACGCCATTTTCCTGATAAGCGACGGAACCTGACCATGTTGTGGATGATCGACAACTACGACAGCTTCACCTACAACCTCGTGCAGTACCTGCAGACGCTGGGCGCCGAAGTGAAGGTGGTGCGCAACGATGTGATGAGCGTGGACGAGATCGCCGCGCAGAAGCCCGAGCGCATCGTCATTTCGCCCGGCCCGTGCACCCCCAACGAAGCGGGCGTTTCGCTGGAGCTGATCGAACGCCTGGGCCCGACCACGCCGATCCTCGGCGTGTGCCTGGGCCACCAGGGCATCGGCCAGGTCTACGGCGGCACCGTCATCCGCGCCGGCAACATCATGCACGGCAAGACCTCGCCGATCCGCCATGAGGGCAAGGGCGTGTTCGCCGGCCTGCCGGACCGCTACCAGGCCACCCGCTACCACTCGCTGGTGGTGGACAAGAACAGTCTGCCCGACTGCCTGCAAGTGACCGCCTGGACCGAGAACGAGGACGGCTCGATCGAAGAGATCATGGGCCTGCGCCACCGCCAGTTCCCGGTGGAAGGCGTCCAGTTCCATCCCGAATCCATCCTCACCGAACACGGCCACGCGCTGCTGCGCAATTTCCTCCAGCGCCCGGCGGCCTGATCCAAGGAGCATACCCATGAGCTTCTCCCCCCAGGAAGCCCTGCAACGCACCATCGAGCACCGCGAAATCTTCTTCGACGAAATGGTCGACCTGATGCGGCAGATCATGCGCGGCGATGTGTCTCCGATGATGACCGCCGCGATCCTCACCGGCCTGCGCGTGAAGAAGGAGACCGTGGACGAAATCGCCGCGGCGGCCACCGTGATGCGTGAATTCGCCCGGCCAGTGCCGGTGGCCGATACCTCCAACCTGGTTGATATCGTCGGTACCGGTGGCGATGGCTCGCACACCTTCAACATCTCCACATGTTCGATGTTCGTGGCCGCTGCCGCCGGTGCGCGCGTGGCCAAGCACGGCAACCGCAGCGTGTCGTCCAAGTCCGGCAGTGCCGATGCGCTGGAAGCGCTGGGCGCGGTGATCGAACTGCAGCCGGATCAGGTGGCCGCGGCCATCGAGCGGACCGGCATCGGCTTCATGTTTGCGCCGATCCATCATCCGTCGATGAAGGTGGTCGCGCCGGTACGCCGCGAGATGGGCGTGCGCACCATCTTCAACATCCTCGGCCCGCTGACCAATCCGGCCAGCGCGCCGTCTGTGCTGATGGGCGTGTTCCATCCCGATCTGGTGGGCATCCAGGCCCGCGTGCTGCGCGAACTGGGCACCGAGCGCGCGATGGTGGTCTGGGGCCGCGACAACATGGACGAGATCTCGCTGGGGGCGGGCACCCTGGTGGGCGAGCTGCGCGACGGCAAGGTCCGCGAGTACGAGATCCACCCGGAAGACTTCGGCATCGCCATGTCGGCCAGCCGCAACCTGCGCGTGGACGGCCCGGAACAGTCCATCCAGATGCTGCGCGCGGTGCTGGACAACGAGCCGGGCCCGGCGCTGGACATCGTGGCGCTCAATGCCGGTGCCGCCCTGTACGTTGCCGGCGTGGCCAGCGATATCGGCGATGGCCTGGCCCGTGCCCGTGCCGCCATCGCCAATGGCAGCGCCCGCCAGCGCCTGCAGCAGTATGTGGAAACCACCCGCGCGCTGGTTGCCTGAGCGCGCGGTTCAGCCTGACCCCGTCGATGGCCCGATAATGGCCGTCCTCACCGCCCCCGCACCGAACCGAAGACGATGAGCGACATCCTGCAGACGATCCTGGCCCGCAAGGCCGAAGAAGTGGCCCAGCGCCGCGCCCAGCGCCCGCTCGAGGAGCTTCAGGCCGCCGCGGCCAGCGCCCCGCCGGTACGCGGCTTCGTGCGCGCGCTGCAGGCGGCGGTGGCCAATGGCGACCCGGCGGTGATCGCCGAGGTGAAGAAGGCCAGCCCGTCCAAGGGTGTGATCCGCCCGGACTTCCGCCCGGCCGACATCGCCGTCAGCTACGAATTCGGCGGTGCCAGCTGCCTGTCGGTGCTGACCGACGTGGACTTCTTCCAGGGTGCCGACGCCTACCTGCAGCAGGCCCGCGAGGCCTGCACGCTGCCGGTGCTGCGCAAGGACTTCGTGATCGACGCCTACCAGGTGTACGAAGCGCGCGTGCTGGGCGCCGACTGCATCCTGCTGATCGTGGCCGCGCTGGACGACACCCAGCTGGCCACCTTGTCCGAACTGGCGCTGTCGCTGGGCATGGACGTGCTGGTGGAAGTGCACGACATCGACGAACTGGAGCGTGCGCTGCAGGTGCCGGCACCGATGATCGGCATCAACAACCGCAACCTGCGCACCTTCGAGGTGTCGCTGCAGACCACGCTGGACATGCAGCAGGCCGTGCCGCGCGACCGCCTGCTGGTCACCGAGAGTGGCATCCTGGGGCCGCAGGACGTGGCGCTGATGCGTGATGCCGGCATCCACGCGTTCCTGGTGGGCGAGGCCTTCATGCGCGTGGAAGAGCCGGGCGAGGGCCTGCGTCAGCTATTCTTCGCGGCATGAAAACGCACTATCCGACGCCGCGCGAGGATGCGCCGCTGGTGGTCTTCGACTTCGACCACACCCTCTACGACGGCGATTCGGGCACCCATCTGTTCGCCTCGCTGATCAAGCGCAACCCGTTGCGCATGCTGGCGGCGCTGCTGGTCACGCCGATCGCCGGGCCGATGGTGGCGCTGCTGCCGACCCGTCGTGCCGGCATTTCGGTCTACGTGTGGATCGGCAGTTTCGGCCTGCACCGTGCGCGCGATTTCAACAAGGTGATCGACGCCTATGTGCTGCGCAACGAGGCGCAGATGCGCGCCAAGCTGCTGCCGCAGGCGCTGGAGGTGTTCGCCGCGCACCGGGCCAAGGGCGACCGCGTGGTGGTTGCCACAGGTGCGCCGCCGGAGCTTGCACGCGCGATCCTGGCCTTCGTGGCCCATCAGGATGTGCCGGTGATCGGTACCGAGGTCGGCCCACGGCTGGGCGGCGTCGGTCCAACCCGTCACTGCCACAACGAAGAGAAAATGCGCATGCTGCGCGAGCGCGGCTACGGCGATATCGATATCGCCTACTCCGATAGCACCGCCGACCTGCCGCTGCTGCTGGCGGCCAAGGCACCGGTGGTGGTGAACCCGAAGCCGGGCCGGGTGGCGTTCTTCCGCCGCGTGCTGCCCGCCGGCACCCGCATCCTCAACTGGGGCTGCGCTGACCGCGGCGGTGACAAGGCCTGATCCAAGGGTCAGATCCCCGAAGGGGCTCTGACCCCATCTCACGGTGAATGATCCGCCGGGCATGGCCCGGCGCTACCGGAAAAGGCGCGGGTAGCGCCGGGCCATGCCCGGCGAGCGATCAGCGCCCCAGGTGCCCGTATACCGCGTGGCCGATCTGGAACAGGCTGATGCCCAGCACCAGCACGCCCACGGCCATCAGCACCCAGCGCTCCTTCACCCGCTTGACCAGGATCGCCGCCACCGGCGCGGCCATCATGCCGCCGATCAGCAGGCCGGCGACGATCTGCAGGTGCTGCACGCCCATCGACAACAGGAAGGTCGCTGACACCGTCAACGTGACCACGAACTCGGCTGCGTTGACTGTTCCGATGGTGGTGCGCGCCTGGCCGCCGCGGGCGAGCAGGGTGGACGTGGCGATGGGCCCCCAGCCACCGCCGCCGCTGGCGTCGAGCAGGCCGGCGAAGAAGCCCAGCACCGGCACCCGGCGGATCTCGCCCTTGGGCATCCAGCGCCCAGCGGAGCGGGCCAGGATGATGATCGCCAGCACCAGCAGGTACAGGTAGATCAGTGGCCGGATGATCTCGCCCGGGAGCTGTGTGAGCACGTACGCGCCCAGGGCGCCGCCCACTGCGCCGGGCAGGGCCAGGCGCAGGAACAGGCGCTTATCGACATTTCCGGCTGCGAGGTGCGACACACCCGAGGCGCCCGTGGTGAACACTTCAGCGGTGTGGATGCTGGCGCTGACCTGCGCCGGCGGCAGGCCCATGCTCAGCATCACCGACGAGGACACCAGGCCGAACGCCATGCCCAGCGCGCCGTCGACCAGCTGTGCGCCCAGGCCGATGAGGATGAACCACCAGAATTCGCTGCTCAGCTCCATGCACCGAGCCTAGCGCGCCAGGGAGTGCGGACCAAGGTCCGCACCCACCGGGTGCTCAACGGTCAACGGGTGCCGTACAGCACCACGGTCTTGCCGCGGGCATGCAGCAGGCCGTCGGTCTGCAGTTTCTTCAGCACGCGGCCGGCCATCTCGCGCGAGCAGCCGACCAGGCGCGCCAGCTCCTGGCGCGATACACGCAGCTGGCTGCCTTGCGGATGGCTCATCGCCTCCGGCTCCTGCGCCAGGTCGTGCAGGGTGCGCACGATCCGGTCGGTCACGTCCAGGAATGCCAGGCGGCTGGCCTTGCGGCTGGTGTCGAGCAGGCGCTTGGAAATCTGCTGGCCCAGCGCATACAGCAGGCGCGGGGCATCGGCCGACAGCGGGCCGAGGAACAGCTGATGCAGGCGCTCGTAGCTGATTTCGGCCAGCTCGCAGGCGGTACGGGTCCGCAGGATCACCTCGCGGCGGTCCGATTCGACGAACAGGCCCATCTCGCCGACGAATTCGCCGGCACCAAAGTAGCCCAGCACCAGCTCGCGATCGTCATCTTCCTCGGCCATGATCGAAACCGAGCCGCTGATGACGTAATACAGGGTTCCCGCCGGGTCCCCGGGCCGGAAGACGTCGGTACGGGTGGGGTATCGCCGCCTGTGGCTGTGCGCCAGGAAACGATCGATTGTGGCGATATCCAGGGCCAGTGGACTGCTAGCTAGGCGCACGGTTGACACGATAGGAGCGCTCCCTCTGCGCATGAACGGATTCACGGGGTCGATAGCGGAGCTTAACCAGCGCAATTGTTAAGGGCAAACAGTGTGCCAGATGTGAGCGCTCTTCACGTTCCCCCCGGGGGCAGTTTGCCCCATAATTCCCCCTTTCCCTTCTTACACAGGAATCGACCGCCGTGGTCAAGCCGTTGCCTCGCCTGAGGCTGCAGGGTTTCAACAACCTCACCAAG
Source organism: Stenotrophomonas sp. CASM101 (assembly GCF_049384845.1). Classification (NCBI taxonomy): domain Bacteria; kingdom Pseudomonadati; phylum Pseudomonadota; class Gammaproteobacteria; order Lysobacterales; family Lysobacteraceae; genus Stenotrophomonas; species Stenotrophomonas sp. CASM101. The sequence continues at coordinate 309,324 of NZ_JBMRFR010000003.1, forward strand.
GCGCTGAGCTTCAACATCTATGACGTGTGTTACGCGCGCACCGAAGAGGAGCGTCAGCGTTACATTGAATACATCGATGAAGAGTACAACGCCGACAGGCTGACTCAGATCTTGACCGATGTCGCCGAGATCATCGGCGCCAACATCCTGAACGTGGCCCGCCAGGACTACGACCCGCAGGGTGCCTCGGTGACCATCCTGATCTCCGAAGAACCGGTGATCGACAAGAAGCTGGCCGGCAAGGAGCTGATCTCCGACGCCGTGGTCGCGCACATGGACAAGAGCCACATCACGGTCCATACCTACCCGGAGACCCATCCGCAGGAAGGTATCGCGACGTTCCGCGCGGACATCGACGTGGCCACCTGTGGCGTCATTTCCCCGCTGAAGGCCCTGAACTACCTGATCGAGAGCCTGGAATCGGACATCGTGATCATGGACTACCGCGTCCGTGGCTTCACCCGTGATGTGAAGGGCAAGAAGCACTTCATCGACCACAAGATCAACTCGATCCAGAACTTCCTGGCCAAGAACATCAAGTCGCGTTACGAGATGTTCGACGTCAACGTCTACCAGGAAAACATCTTCCACACGAAGATGCACCTGAAGGACTTCGACCTGGACCAGTACCTGTTCGAGGAAAAGGCCAGGAACCTGTCGTTCAAGGAGCGCATGAAGATCGAGGCGCTGCTCAAGCGCGAGATCGAAGAGTTGTTCCACGGCCGGAACCTGTCCGAGTAAGCCCCATGTGCGATGCCCGCAGGCATCGCCACCCAGGCGGGACGACCCGCCCCGTGGAACTGGCGTCGCACGCGCGATTGGCTCCATGGTGATGTACCGACCCACGGCCCGGTGTGAAAACACCGGGCCGTTTCGTTTTTTCCCCAAAAGGTAAGGAGCCCCCACCCATGCCCTGGATCTACCTGCTGCTGGCCGGCCTGTTCGAGATCGGTTTCGCCCTCGGAATGAAGTACTCCGAAGGCTTCAGCAAACCCCTGCCCACCGTTGCCACGGTGGTGTCCGCCCTGATCAGCCTGTACCTGATGAGCCAGGCGATGAAGAGCATCCCGGTCGGCACGGCCTATGCGATCTGGACCGGCATCGGTGCCATGGGCGTGGCGGTGCTGGGCATCTATCTGTTCAACGACAGTGCGTCGCCGGCCCGCCTGGCCTGCGTGGGCCTGATCGTAGCCGGCGTGATCGGCCTGAAGCTGGTCTCGCCCAACTGATTGATGGCCCGACCAACGGTCGGGCCCCACCGTCGGCCCCCCCGCACCTCCTGGTAGGCCCGCACCGTTGGTGCGGGCGACCCTTCAAATGCGGTAGGCGATGGTCTTCATCACCCTGGAGGCCAGTGCCATCGCGCCCGGAATCGGGAACGGAAGGCGGCGTGCGCCGGCCTGCTCGGCGTGCTCGGCATGGCGGGCCTCGTCCTCCTTCATCACCTGGATGACCGCGCGGCTGCGCAGGTCGCCGGGCGGCAGGTCGACCAGATGCTCGTCCAGGTGGGCCTCCACCTGGCGCTCGGTCTCGACCACGAAGCCGAGGTTCCAGCCGTCACCGCGCAGCCCGGCCAGCGTACCGATGGTATAGCTGCCGGCGTACCACAGCGGGTTGAACAGGCTGGGACGGCTGTCCAGTTCGGCCAGCCGGGTGGCACACCAGGCCAGATGGTCGGTCTCTTCCTGGGCCGCTTCCAGCAGGTGTTCACGCGTGGCCGGGTCGCGGGCCACGGCGGCCTGGCCGAAATACAGGCCCTGCGCACAGACTTCGCCGACGTGGTTGATCCGCATCAGGCCGGCGGCATGGCGGCGCTCGGCGCTGCCCATGCCGGGCTCGTCGGTCTCTGCAGCCGGGTAGGGGCGGGCCGCCGGTGGGTTGCCGAACACCGTATCCAGGGCGCGCTGCGCCTCGGTCAGCAGGTGGTCCAGCGGGGTGGTCTGGCGGAGCACGGTCATGGCAGTACGCGGTGGGGCGGAAGTCCCCCGATTCTCGCCCGGCCCTGCGTCCGTGCCAACCCGGCCTGACGGTCCACTTGCAAGTGGCTGGCAAGGCCAGTACAATCCCGCCTCTTGCGCTTCACCTTTTCACAACGCGTGGCAGAGTTCCGGCGAGCCTTTCGCCGCAATGAGCCCGACCTAACCTAGAGTTCTTCATGAGCACTTTCACTGCCAAGAACGAGACCGTCCAGCGCGACTGGTACCTCGTCGACGCCGAGGGCAAGACCCTGGGCCGTCTCGCCACCGAGCTGGCCCGCCGTCTGCGTGGCAAGCACAAGCCGGTCTACACCCCGCACGTTGATACCGGCGACTACCTGGTCGTCATCAATGCAGAAAAGATTGCCGTCACCGGCAAGAAGCTGCAGGACAAGATGTATCACCGTTTCACCGGTTACATCGGCAACCTGAAGACCGAGTCCCTGGCCCAGGCGCTGGAGCGCCACCCGGAGCGCGTGATCGAGATCGCCGTCAAGGGCATGCTGCCGAAGGGCCCGCTGGGTCGCCAGATGTACCGCAAGCTCAAGGTCTACGCCGGCACTGAGCATCCGCACGCCGCACAGCAGCCGCAGGTTCTGGATATCTAATCATGGCTATCACTCAAAACTACGGCACTGGCCGCCGCAAGTCCTCCACCGCTCGCGTGTTCCTGCGCAAGGGTTCGGGCAACATCACCGTCAATGGTCGTCCGCTGGACGAGTTCTTCGGTCGTGAGACCGCGCGCATGATCGTGCGCCAGCCGCTCGAGCTGACCAAGAACACCGAAAGCTTCGACATCCTGGTCACCGCCGCTGGCGGCGGCACCACCGGCCAGGCCGGTGCGATCCGTCTGGGTATCGCCCGTGCGCTGGTCGAGTACGACGAAAGCCTGAAGTCCGAGCTGCGCAAGGCTGGCTTCATGACCCGCGACGCCCGCGAAGTCGAGCGTAAGAAGGTCGGTCTGCACAAGGCCCGCCGCGCCACCCAGTTCTCCAAGCGCTGATCTGCTGCGCCTGGTTGGGCTCCTTCGGGGGCCCGCTGGATGGAAAAGCAAAAGCCCGGCTTTGGCCGGGCTTTTGTCGTTTTGGAGTCAGGCATTTCGTGGTTGCCGGCCAGCGGCCGGCACTACCCGTCTTTTTGCATGTCCGACCCCGGGCCTCTCTCTGGAGAAGAGCCCCCTTGTTGTTCAAGGGGGTGCGCCGACAGGCGCGGGGATAAGGTGGAATGCGTGACCAAATTAAAAGCAAAAGGCCAGATCTTTCGATCTGGCCTTTTGCTTTTAATTTGGCTGCCCCGGATGGATTCGAACCACCGAATGCCTGAGTCAGAGTCAGGTGCCTTACCGCTTGGCGACGGGGCAAAACGTACAACGATTTTCTCACTTATCACGCTGAAAAACAACTTCATTTTCAGTGTGGTGGCTATGGGTGGACTCGAACCACCGACCCCAGCATTATGAGTGCTGTGCTCTAACCGGCTGAGCTACATAGCCTTGGTGAGCCCGCTATTCTGCGGATGTGTACCGTCCCTGTCAACACTTTTGTGCCGTGCTTGTGGGCCGACAGAGGGCGTGGGATAGTCCCGGGCAGTAGATTTTCTTAGGAGTCCGCATCGTGATCGATCCGGACGGCTATCGACCGAACGTCGGCATTGTGCTGATGCGGCAGGACGGCCAGGTGTTCTGGGCACGACGCGTGCGCCGGGATGGTTGGCAGTTCCCGCAAGGGGGCATGAACACCGATGAGACGCCCGTCGAGGCCATGTATCGTGAACTGCAGGAAGAAACCGGCCTGCTGCCTGAGCATGTGGAAGTGCTCGGGGCCACGCCCGGTTGGCTGCGCTACAAGCTGCCGGCGCGGGCCATCCGCCGCAACGAGCGGCAGGTCTGCATCGGCCAGAAGCAGGTCTGGTTCCTGCTGCGCCTGACCGGCGACGAATCCCATGTGAAGCTGGACCACACTGACTCGCCCGAGTTCGATCATTGGCGCTGGGTCGATTTCTGGTACCCGGTGGAGCATGTGGTGGTGTTCAAGCGCGGCGTCTATGCGCGCGCACTGCGTCATCTGGCGCCTTTGGCGCGCGGGGTCGCCGGACAGGGCGTAACCGCCATGCCCAAGAGCGCCGCCGAGGCTTGGATGCCCGGCCACACGGCCGGCCACGACCGCCCGCGCAAGCGCCCGCGGACGCGCGGCTACTGGCCGAAGAAGGCCACGGGTGATGGCCCAGCCAGCTGACGGGCTGAACGGTATCGAGAATGGTTCAGGTCTCTGATTGACAACCATTCTCGTTTCCATTGGAATAGCCATCAGGCCGCTCCTGGCCTGTCAGCCCGGTTCCCGCCTGTGTACGTCTGCATCTGCAACGGAGTCACCGACCACCAGATCCGCGAAGCCGCCAGCCATGGTGTCAGCACGGTGGCCGAACTGACCATGCGGACCGGCTGTGGTGCGACCTGCGGTTCCTGCCTGGACATGGCCGCGGACCTCTTGGCCAAGGCGCGTGCGACCCACGATCTGCCGCTGCCGGTATTGGGCCTGGCCCAGGTTGCCTGATCGTTTCTTCGCGGCGCATTGACGCCGCGCTTTCGCATCCTTCACGCGCGGCCGCACAGGCCAATGCGCACGATTCGCGTTCCTTCACGGCCGCAGGCAAGGCGTTAAAGTGCCTGCGTTTTCAGCGTGCAGGAGCATCCCATGAAGGGCGACACCAAGGTCATCGAATTCCTCAACAAGGTCCTCTACAACGAGTTGACCGCGATCAACCAGTACTTCCTGCACGCCAAGATGCTGAAGAACTGGGGCATCAAGGAACTGGCCGAGCACGAGTACAAGGAATCGATCGACGAGATGAAGCATGCCGACATGCTCGCCGACCGCATCCTGTTCCTCGAAGGCCTGCCGAACTTCCAGGCGCTGGGCAAGCTGCGCATCGGCGAGAACCCGACCGAGATCCTGCAGTGCGACCTGTCGCTGGAGCGCGACGGCGTGGTCACCCTGCGCGAGGCCGTCGCCTATGCCGATTCGGTCGGCGACTATGTCAGCCGCCAGCTGTTCGTGAAGATTCTCGATTCGGAAGAAGAACACATCGACTGGCTGGAAACCCAGCTCGACCTGATCGAGCGCATCGGCGAGCCCAAGTACCTGCTGAGCAAGCTGGAAGAGTGAGTCAGCTGTCCTGGCCGGCACGATGCTGCGCCAGGTAGCCCGTCAGCGCCACACGTGCCCGGGCGAATTCGGCAACCAGCAGCGCGACCGCCACCGCGGGGCGCTGCAGGCTGCCACCACGGGCCTCGCGTTCGATGCGCTGCGCGACCGCCGACAGCGACAGGGCTCCCACGTTCGCACTCGACGATTTCAGGCTGTGCGCGACCGCCTGCAGGCGGGGCTCGTCGCCGCTCTGCGCGGCCTGCTGCAGCTGCTGCACCATCGCTGGCGCATCGTCAAGAAAGACCGACACGATCTGGATGGCGGCGTCGCCGATCACCGCGTGCAGTTCGTCCAGCACATCGCGGTCGAGTACCGGTTGTGGCTTGGAGCCCACTCGGCTGTCATCGTCCTGCAGAGCCGAGCCATGCTCGGCTGATGGAGCCCCACTGCTGTTGGCCGTCAGCCGAGCCATGCTCGGCTCTGCAGAAGGCCGTGCAGGTGATGCGGCTTTACCGCCACCCCAGCGCTTCAACAGCGCATGCAGCGTGGCGCGGGCGATCGGCTTGGACAGGTAATCGTCCATGCCAGCCTGCAGGCAGCGCTCGCGGTCGCCGGCCATGGCATTGGCGGTCATCGCGATGATCGGCAGGCGCGCTCGCCCGGTTTCCGCTTCTTCCGCACGCCAGTGGCGCGTGGCGGCGTAGCCGTCCAGCACCGGCATCTGGCAATCCATCAGCACGATGTCCACGCCGCCTTCGCGAAGAGCGGCCAATGCCTGCTCGCCATCGACGGCGTTGCGCACCTCGCACTGGAATACGCGCAGCAGCTGATCGGCCACCATCCGGTTGACCGTATTGTCTTCCACCAGCAGCACGCGCAGGTGCAGTGGCGGCAGCACCGGCGCGGGTACCTCATCTCCGGCACTGGAAAGCAGGGCGGCAGGACGGGCAGGCGTGACAGGTGCGGCCAGGAGTGCATGCAGTGCGGCATCGTCGAAGTGCGTGGGCAGCTGGCGCTGGCGCGGTCGTTGCGCTGGTGCGTCATCCTGCAGCCAGAGCACCTGCAGTGCGTCGTCGTCACCGCGCTCGGCCAGTGCCTGCTGCAGCATCGCCTCGCCGCTGCGCCGCGCGCGTGCATCGACCAGCAGCCACGCCGGTGCCGGTTGCCCGGGTTGCGGCGCGGTGCGCAGCTGTTCGACCACGGCGTCCAGCTGGCTCAGCATCTGCACCTGCAGCCCATGGTGGGCGGCGATGCGCTCGATGCGTTTCTGCAGCATTGCATCGGCACTGAACAGCAGCAGCGCTGTCGGCGCGCGGGCCATCGCCGGCAGGTCGCCGGGCACCTTCAGCAGCGGAATCTCGAACCAGAACGTAGCACCCTGGCCGGGCGTGGACTGCACGCCGATCTGCCCGTGCATCAGGTCGATGATGCGCCTGCAGATGGCCAGGCCCAGGCCGGTGCCGCCGTAGATGCGCGTGGTCGAGGCATCGGCCTGGCTGAAGGACTGGAACAGGCGTGCCTGCAGTGCCTCATCGATGCCGATGCCGGTGTCGATGATCTCGAAGCGCAGCTGGTGCTGGGCCGCGCCTTCGCCCAGCCGCTGCACGCGCAGCTGTACCTGGCCGCGCGCGGTGAACTTGATGGCATTGGCCAGAAGATTGCTCAGCACCTGGCGCAGGCGTACCGGGTCGCCGCGCACCGGCAGGCGCACCGACGGGTCAAGCTGCAGGGTCAGGGACAGGCCCTTGGCGTCGGCGGCGCGCTGCATCAGCTGCACCACGCCATCCAGCAGATCGCGCAGGTTGAAGCTGGTGATTTCCAGTTCCAGCGCCTGTGCTTCCAGCCGTGAGTAGTCGAGGATGTCATCGACGATGCGCAGCAGCTGCTGTGAACTGGCCGAAGCGGTGGCCAGCATCTGCCGCTGGTCCTCGCCCAGCGGCCCGTGCGCGATCAGCTCCAGCATCGGCAGGATGCCGTTGAGCGGGGTGCGGATCTCGTGGCTCATGGTGGCCAGGAACTCGCCCTTGGCCAGCACCGCTGCTTCGGCGGCCTGCTTGGCCTGCAGCAGCTGCTGTTCCAGCTGGCCCTGGCGTTCGGTGGTACGGCGCAGCTGGTCGCGTTCGACGGCGAGCGCATCGTGTGCGCGTTGCAGCCGGGCCAGTGCACGGCTGCGTGCGCGCAGGCGCAGGCCCAACAGCAGCGCCACGGCGGCCGCGGCAAGGGCAACCAGCAGCACGCCCCACAGCGGCACGTCAGAGTACCGCGTTGTGGAAGTCGAAGTTCAGGTCGCTGCCGGCCGACTGCACCATGTTGCCCTGGATGTAGTCGACGCCGCCGACCCACATCGCCGCGGCGGCCTGTGGGTCCTCGATCTGCTGCCCGATGATCTGCAGCCCGGCCGCATGTGCCTGTTCGATCGCCTTGCGCAGTTCCTCGCGCGTGGCCGGGTTGGCATGGCTGCTGGAGAAGCGCGCGGCCATGCGCACGAACGACAGCGGCAGCTGGGTCAGCAGGGCGTCGGCTTCGCCGCTGGGCTCGAACTGGCTCAGGCAGAAGCGCACCCCGGGGCCGGCCATGCGCTGGCAGAACTGTTGCAGCGGCACGGTGTGGATCAGTGCGTCGGGCAGGCGCACGTCGATCACCAGCGCACTGCCCGGCAGGTCACGCTGCTGCAGCGATTCCAGCAGCCAGTCGGCGAAGGCGTCGCGCTGCAGGGTGCGCAGCGACTGCGAGACGAACAGGTTCAGCGGCGGCGTGGCGTGCCGGTAGAGATCCAGCAGGCCCAGCGCGTGGTCCATCACCTGCTGGTCGAGGTCGGCGATACGGCCTGCCGCTTCGGCGGCCGGAATAACCTGGCCGGCCGCCAGCACCGTGCCATCGGCCTGGCGCAGGCGCAGCAGCAGCTGGTACTGCGCGGTGTTGCCACCGGCGACGGCGACGATCGGCTGATAGGCCAGCTCCAGCTGGCCTTCCAGCAGTGCCAGGTGCTCCTGTTCGGTGACGGCCTGGCGGTGCACATGGCCCGCCACACCGGCGCTGAGCAGGCGTGCCTGCAGGGTGGTGCGCTCGATCGCTTCCAGTGCAGCGTTGGCATCGTCGAAGCCCGGCGACAGCGGCGCATAACCCACCACGCCGCGCAGGAGCACCGATTCGTCGTCGCGGATCACGAAGGCACGCGCCGACAGCTGCTCGCGCAGGGAAGCGGCGATGCCTTCCAGGGCATCTTCGTCGGCGTTGCGGGCCAGCAGCAGGAAACTGTTGTCGTTCAGGCGTGCCAGCAGGTGTGGATGGCCGGCCTCGGCCAGGCGCTGCCCGGCCTGTACCATCAGGCGCTCGAAGGCGGCATAACCATAGCGTTCGCGCAGCCCCAGCGCGCTGGCCACTTCGATGAAGAACACACCGCCCCGGTCGCGGTGGGCGAGTGCGGTGTTCAGCTGCTGCAGTACGTGATGGCGCGTCGGCAGGCCGGTTTCCGGATTGCTGGTGGCCGGTACGCCGCTGGCACCGGGCAGGGTCGCGGCCTGCGCACGTGCGCGGCGGATGCGGTTGGCCACGGCGGCGATCAGGTGGCGCGGGCGGATCGGCTTGCTCAGGTAATCGTCGGCGCCGCTGTCGAGCACTTCGAACTGGCGCTCTGGATCCGGATCGCCGCTGAGGAACACGATCGGCAGCAGCTGCAGGCCGGGCTGCTGGCGAATCAGTGCGGTCAGCCGCATGCCATCCAGTCCGGGCAGGTGCAGATCCATCAGGATCAGGTCGGGACGGTGTTCCTTGATCGCCTGCAGCGCGCCATCGGCGTCGCTGTGCACGATCGCCTGCATGCCGGCGCCGTGCAGCACGCTCTGCGCGAACAGGGCCTGGGCGCGGTCGTCCTCGACGATCAGAACGCGGTAGGGCGAATCGGAGGCCAACGGCGCCTGGTCGTTGTTGCCAGCCTCGGCCAGGAAGGCCGGGCCCGGCAGAGGCGGTGGCGCGCTGCCGATCGATGCGGGCATGTCGGAGCTGGCCAGCGGCGGAACCACTGCGGGTACTGCGGCGACCGCGCTCGCCGGCTCCGCGGCCCAGCGTTGCCAATGATCGGCCGGAGGGGATTCAGCGCGTCCCGGGCGGGCGCCCGCGGGGGATTCGTTTGCGGCCATCGGTGCTCCTGGTGTTCGCGTCCATTATGCGACAAGCCCGAGGTTCAACCGGTACCCGGCTCGCGCGGACCGTCCGGCGACGCACTGCGTGCCAGCCAGCGCACGCCCTTCCACAAGGTGCGCCAGACCAGCCACACCAGCAGCGCGCCCGCCAGGCTGCAGGCCAGCACCACGATCAGCGCGATCCACGGGTGTGCCAGGGCCAGGGCCAGGCCCCCGACCACCACGGTGTCCTCGGCGGCGGAGGCCACCCAGTTGCTGGCAGGCTCGGGCGAGGTATTGAGCAGGGCACGGGTGCCGGCTTTCAGTCCATGGCTGGCCAGCGCGACACCGGCACCGGCAGCAAGTGCGCCGGTACCCAGCTGCCCATCCGGCGACAGCGTGGCTGCGGCAAGGAAGGCACCTGCGGGTACACGTGCCAGGGTCTGCACCAGGTCCCACGCCGAGTCCACGCCGGGAATCTTGTCGGCGAAGAATTCGGTCACCGCCAGCGCCGCCGAAGTGCCCAGCACCCACAACGATTCAGTAGCCTGCAGGGCCGGTGGCAGGTCGACCCAGCCGAGCAGGCCGGCCAGGCCGACACCGAACACGGTGAGGTAGACGCGGATGCCGGCCAGCCAGGCCAGCAGGATGCCGATCACGAACAGGTGGGCTTCGGTCATGGCGATGCTCCGGCGACGGAACTGTGCAGGGGACCACACTATCGACGATGGCATGCCTGAACGCCACAGACCGTGGCTCGCTGCTGCGCAGGAAACCCACCCGTCCTGTCATACACTAGCCCGTCGTTTGCCACAGGGGCCGTACCGGTGTCGCCCTTGCGATACCCCGGAAACCACCCATGACCAACCGTCCTCCCATGCGCGTGCAGGTCCGCCTGCCCGGCGCGCCGCAACCGCCTGCCGACCGTCGCCGCCTGCTGGTGATCGGCGGCATCTGGCTGCTCAGCCTGGTGCTGGCAGTGCTCGGTGGCTGCTGGATGGCCACCCCGCGCGATGCCCAGGGCCAGCGCCTGCAGGCCGCCGAGAAGCGTGCCGAGACGCTGCAGGCGCAGCTGACCGAACTGCGCCAGAAGCAGGCCACGCTGGAAGCCTCCGACCGCATCAGCCGCGCTGCCAACACCGAGGTGCAGTCCTCGCTGGCCGAGCGCGATGAGGAAATCGCCGGCCTGCGTGCCGACGTTGCCTTCTATGAGCGCCTGGTGGGTTCGACCAGCCAGCGCAAGGGCCTGAACACCCATTCGATCGAGTTCAGCCCGGAAGCGGCCGGCACCTGGCAATACACCGCCGTGCTGACCCAGAACCTCAACCGCGGCGCCATCAGCCAGGGGCAGATGCGCTTCACCGTGGAAGGCGTCAGGAACGGCAAGCTGGCCACGATCAGCTGGGATGATCTGCACCAGCGCAGCAAGGTACCGGGACAGGATTACTCGTTCCGGTACTTCCAGCAGCTCACCGGCAGCGTGATGCTGCCGGCTGACTTCACCCCGCAACGCGTGCGGGTGACATTGGGGAGTGGTACGGGGGGTACCACCCAGGTATTCGACTGGAAACAGGCCGGTGCGCCGGCCGCCAAAGGGGAGTAGGCAGATGTTCGGAAGCAGCAAATCCAACCGTGAAGGCCAGCTGGTGGTGGATGCCCTGATCGGCAACCAGGTGGTGATCCGCGGTGATGTGGAATTCAGTGGGGGCCTGTATGTGGAAGGCCGCATCCATGGCAAGGTGATCGCCGCCGAAGGCGCCAGTGGCGCGACCCTGACGGTCGCCGAGCATGGCGTGATCGAGGGCGAGATCCGTGCCCAGGTGGTGGTCATCAGTGGCCGCCTGGACGGCGACGTGCATGCCACCGAGAAGGTCGAACTGACCCCGAGCGCACGGGTCAATGGCAACGTCCATTACCAGGTGGTGGAGATGAATGCGGGCGCCCAGCTGAACGGTCGCCTGATCCATGCCAGCGCCCCGATGGCCGCCCTGCCGGCTCCGGAAGGCGAAGAGGCCAATGGTGGCAAGGGTGACACCGCCGCACGCCGCAAGCTGGCCGAGGCGATGGCTTGAAAGCCATCCCCGGCACCCCCATGCTGGCATCATGAGCACGTTAGTCTCCCTGCCCGGCGCCACTCCGGTTGCCGCGCCCGATTACCAATCGCTGGAGCGTCCGCTGAACTTCACCGAGTCGGCGGCCGCCAAGGTCAAATCCCTGATCCAGGAAGAGGGCAACCCCGACCTGGCCCTGCGTGTGTACATCGAAGGCGGTGGCTGTTCGGGCTTCCAGTACGGGTTCGAGTTCGACGAGAACCGTGCCGAGGACGACCTGGCGGTACAGACCAGCGGGGTGACCCTGCTGGTCGACCCGCTGAGCCTGCAGTACCTGATGGGCGCCGAGGTGGATTACACCGAGAGCCTGACCGGTGCGCAGTTCGTGATCCGCAACCCGAACGCGAAGACCACCTGCGGCTGCGGCAGCAGCTTCAGCATGTAAGAGCCCTGTGGCCAGGATGTGCCAACCAAGGTTGGCACCCACCAGAGCGGATCAGTAGATCCACGCCGTGCGTGGATGCTCTGTGCCTCCATGCACACAACAGCAGATTGCGCACAGCGCCGACCTTGCCACCCGCATCGATTGGCGGCACGCTTGCCGGATGCCCAATACTTCTTCGCCGCTTTCCGGTTTCGCCTTCGTTGGCGAACCGCTGGAGCGCGCCGATGCCCTGCGCGACGATGCCGATGCACTGGCGCGCCTGTGGCCGGGCGCGCGCATTCTCGTGCTCGATCAGGACGGCAGCGCCTTTACCGGCGATGACGACCAGCCGCTGGCGCTGACCGGCGCCGACATCGGGGGTGGTCCCGGCTCCGCGATCTTCCTCGGCCTGCGCGGGGAACAAGCATGGTTCTCGGTTGAAGCCGCCAGCGTCACCGTCACCGCACCACGTCGCCTCGACCTGCGCCAGGCCGCTCTGCTGTGGTCGATGGCCGATGCGACCGCCTTCAGCTATGCCCGCGGCATGTCCTACTGGCACTCGCGCACCCGCTTCTGCGGTGTGTGCGGCGGCGCCGTGGCGTTTGCCCGCGGCGGCTTCGTCGGCCGTTGCGCGCAGTGTTCCACCGAGCACTACCCGCGTGTCGATCCCGCCGTGATCGTCGCCGTGGAGAACCAGGGCCGGCTGCTGCTGGGCCGGCAGTCGAACTGGGCCCCGCGTCGTTACTCGGTGCTGGCTGGCTTCGTCGAACCCGGCGAGACGTTCGAGCAGACCGTGGTGCGTGAAGTGCACGAGGAGAGCAAGGTGCGGGTGACGGCCTGCCAGTACCTCGGTTCGCAGCCGTGGCCTTTCCCCGGCGCGCTGATGATCGGTTTCCGTGCACAGGCGCAGGATGACCTGCCGACTGTGGATGGCGAACTGGAAGACGCGCGCTGGTTCACTGCCGATGAGGTTGGCGCAGCATTGGCACGCGATTTGGACGACGATGGCCAGGGCATCCGCCTGTCGCCGCCGATCTCGATTTCGCGCGGCCTGATCGAACACTGGTACCGCGAGCAGCAGGGCTGAACCGGGCTGCGGCCGGGCCGGTTGTGGCTGCTGTATTGCCGCCACCTGAACACGGCCCGGGTTACAGTCCGGTTCACCGCTGAGGGGCGCCGCTGCGACAGGTAAGGTAACGGCGCCGAGCGTTCCGTTTCGTAGGGAGACCTGCCATGTTCACCACTCTGGCCGCCGTGCTGGTGGCACTGGCCCTGGGCCATGTTGCCCCGGCCGCTGCCGCCTCGCTGCGCCGTTTCGACGGCTTCCGGCGCTGGCTGGGCTGGCTGGACGCGCATGGCGGAAAGGCGTGGCAGGCACCGGCCGGTGTTGCATTGGCACTGCTGCCGCCGCTGCTGCTGATGGCGCTGCTGGCATGGCTGCTGCGCGGGGTGCTGTTCGGGCTGCCGTCGCTGATGCTGGGCGTGGCGGTGCTGGCCTGGTGCTGGGGGCCGCGTGATCTGGATCGTGATATCGAAGCGATCATCGATGCGGACGACGCCGCAACGCGTCAGGCCGCCGTGCGCAACCTGCAGGCGGCCGGTGGCAGCCTGCGCGAAGACGTGCCGTCGCTGGTCGAGGCCACCGTGCTCAACGCGCTGCGGCGCTGGTTCGCGGTGCTGTTCTGGTTCCTGCTGCTGGGCCCGGCCGGTGCGCTGGGGTACCGGCTGCTGGCGCTGATGGCGGAAAGCCCGATGCGTGCCCGCGTGCCGGTGGAGCCGCTGGCGCTGGCGCAGCGCCTGCTGGGCTGGATCGAGTGGCCGGTGGCGCAGCTGATGGCGTTTTCGATGGCGCTGGTGGGCAACTTCGATACGGCGTGGAAGGCGTGGCGCCAGGCGCATGGCGAGCGGCTGGCCGGCACCATCGGGTTCCTGGGCGCGGTGGCGCGGGCCAGCGTCAACGCCGAGCTGCGCGAAGATGCGCACGATTACACCGAGGCCGGGCTGTTGCCGGTGTGGCAGCGGCTGCCGGACCTGCGTGATGCGATGAGCCTGGTGTGGCGGATGCTGCTGCTGTGGCTGGCGATCCTCGCGTTGCTGGTGATTGCAGGCTGGGTGACGTAGGTGTTCTGGCAGGGCTTGCAGCCCTGCACCTGCAGAGGCCAAAGCCGGAGCAACAGCAACAGCCGGATTACCTCGGGATGGCGGGGTGGGTCGGATGGCGGGGGACGCCGTAAACCCGTCCATGGGGGCTTGGTCGCCGCATCCATGCGGCTCACACCCCCGCCATCCGACCCACCCCGCCTTCGACAGTTTTCCGCGCACTGACGTTCTGTAGAGCCGAGCCATGCTCGGCTCCGAGCGAGCGCAGCGAAGCTATCCGCTTTTGATCTTCTTTTTCTTTTCCGTGGCGGACGCGCACGGAAACTGTCTGTGGCCGGGCGGGATGGGTTTGAGGGGGTGTCCGCGGCATGGGTCCGAGGCATGCCTCGGGCGGGTTGGGCAGGAGGCCCAACCCCGGTCTTGCCGTGTGCGCAGGACAGCGCACGCGAGCAAGCCGCGGCCAAGCCTCCACGGACGGATTCGCGGCGTCCCCCGCAAACCCATCCCGCCCGGCCAACCCCATGATCGACGAACGCCGCCCACCACGAGGGGCTGCGCCGTTGGCTGGAAACCTAGATCGGCGCCAGCGCGGTAAACGGTGCCCACGGCAGGTTGCGCAGCAGCGCATACCCAGGCAGCACCCAGAGCCAGAACACAGGATTGGCCAGCACCCGCATGAGCGGGTCGAGCAGGCGTGGGCGGATGCCGGCGATGTTCAGCAGCATCAGCAACAGGAACGGCAGGCTGATGACCAGCAGCGGGTTCATCGCCATCGCGCCGGGCAGGTCGAAGTGGACCAGGGAATACAGGCAGCGCGTGCTGCCACAGCCCGGGCAGTACAGGCCGGTCAGGGCGTAGAGCGGGCAGCTCGGCAAGGGATTGCCGGCGACATACGGATTGACGTTGCGCAGGACCACCGTGGCGCCCGCGGCCAGGCCGGCGGAAACCAGCAGCGGCGCCCAGCGGGCGAACCGGGAACGAGCAGGAAGCGCGGACATGCAACAACGGATCCGGCGCAGGCGCCGGATCCGTCCAGGCGTATCAGTAGCCGCTGTTGCTCATCGCGCCCATGCCGCCGAGCACAACGAAGAACAGCACGTACAGCACGACCACGACGGCCCAGGCGATGGCCGACCAGATGGCCCACTTCTTGGCCTTGGCGGCGGAGTCCTGGGCGCCGGCAATGTCGCCAGCGGCCAGCTTGCCATTGACCTGGGCGGCATAGACGATCGACACGATGCCGGCCGGCAGGCAGCAGAACAGGGTGGTCAGGATCGCCCAGACCAGGTTGTTCGGGACCTGCGGAGTGGCGGTATTCATGGGTTCAAGCTCCTTGATGGGTGGTGGTGGTAGATCATTGGTCGGAAAGAGCGCCCAGCACGGCCAAGCCGCCGAACAGCCCGAACCACAACAGCAACAGGACCGGCAGGGCCACGGCCGAAGCCACCGCCCACCAGCCCGCCTTGCGCGACGCACTGTAGGCCCCCGGCAGGTCGCCGGCCGCGCGGCGGCCATCGACCTGGGAGGCGTACACGATCGACACCACGCCCAACGGGAGGCAGCAGAACAGCGTCGTCAGGATCGCCCAGACCAGATGGTTGGGGATGTAGACCGGACGGCTGAGCGGTGGTGGTTGATTCAAAGCAAGACTCCATTCCTTGGTGGCCAGCCGTGATGTTTCGGCCGGACCTCCCCCCTGTGGGTGCGTAATCTACCGCAACCGACGTTGCATGTATGCGTTTACAGTCACGACATGTCGCGTACGCCACTGGACGGTGACGTATGTGGGGGAGGTCGCCGGGCCCGCCTGGCGGGCCGGTTCCGTCAGGCGTGATCGCCGCGCAGTGCCCGCACCTGGGCCTCCAGCACCGGGGCGCTGGTGCTGTGGCCATCCACGGCCGGCGCCGCGACCACTTCGACGGTGGCACGGAAACGGCGCGGCACCCGCATGCGGCCCAGGCGGCTGTCGCGCCGGCTCCACATGCTCGACCACATGCCGCGCAGGGCCATCGGCACCACCGGCACCGGCCGCCGTTGGAGGATCTTCTCAACGCCGGACTTGAACGGGGCCATCGCACCATCTCTGGTCAGCGCACCTTCCGGGAAGATGCAGACCAGCTCACCTTCGGCCAACGCGGCGTCAATCTCGTCGAACGCGCGCTGCATCAGCGCCGGGTCTTCGCGCGCGCCGGCGATCGGGATCGCCTTGGCGGTGCGGAAGATCCAGCGCATCACCGGGATGTTGAAGATCCGGTAGTACATGACGAAGCGCACCGGGCGCGGAATCGTCGCCGACAGGATCAGCGCGTCCATGTAGCTGACATGGTTGCAGACCAGCAGCGCGGCGCCTTCGTCGGGCACGTTGGCCTCGATGCCGTGCGGGCGCAGCCGGTACAGCGTGCGCACCATCAGCCAGCTGAGGAAGCGCATCAGGAATTCGGGGACGATGGTGAAGATGTAGATCGCCACCAGCGCGTTGGCGATGGCCAGCGCCAGGAACTGCTGCGGGATGGTCCAGTGCAGCAGCGTGTGCGCGGCCAGCGACAGCAGGGCCGCAGCGACGATGAAGCCGGAATTCTGGATGTTCAGCGCCGCGAACACGCGCGACATCTGCGCCTTCGGCGTGCGGCTCTGGATCAGCGCGAACAGCGGCACCACGAAGATGCCGGTGAACAGGCCGATGCCGACCAGGTCGATGACGATGCGGCTGCTGCCCGGCTGCTGCAGGAACGGCCCGATGGCCAGCCCCTGCACGGTCGCCTCGCCGCTGCGGGCGAAGTACAGGTCGAGCAGGAACGCGGTCATGCCGAACGCGCCCAGCGGCACCAGGCCGATTTCCACCGTGCGCGCCGACAGCTTCTCGCACAGCAGCGAGCCGATGCCGGTGCCAACCGAGAACAGGGCCAGCGCAAAGATGTACAGGGTTGGCTCACCGCCCAGGTTGGTCACCGCATAGGCCGGTAGCTGCGAGGTCAGCACGGTGCCGACGAACCAGAACCAGGACACGCCCAGGATCGAATTGCGCACGGCTTTCTGCTGGCGCGCCATGCGCAGCACCGCCAGCGATTCCGGCAACGGGTTCCAGTTGATCTTCAGGTTCGGGTCGCCGGCATCGACCTTGGGAATCAGGCGCGCGGCGATGTTGCCGCAGATCGCCAGCGCGATGATCGCGCAGGCCGCCACCACGGTGCCGTGGCTGCCGGCCACGGTGAACACCAGGCCGCCGACGATCATGCCGGACAGGATCGACATCGAGGTGCCCATCTCGACCAGGCCGTTGCCGCCGGTCAGTTCCTCGGGCTTGAGCACCGACGGCAGCACCGAGTACTTCACCGGGCCGAACAGGGTCGACTGCATGCCGGTGCAGAACAGGGCCACCAGCAGCACCGGCAGGCTCTGGGTGAGGAAGCCGGCGGCCGCCAGCGACATGATCACGATCTCCATGGTGGTGGTGATCACGATCAGTCGCGATTTCTCAAGTTTGTCGGCGATCTGCCCGGCCAGTGCCGAGAACAGGAAGTAGGGCAGGATGAAGATGGCCGGTGCCAGCGTGGCGTACAGCCCCAGCTCCTCCTCCGGCACGGCCATGAACAGCAACATGCTGATGATCGCCTGCCGGTACACGTTGTCGTTGAACGCGCCGAGTGCCTGGACCACGAAGAACGGCAGGAAACGGCGCTGGCGCAGCAGGGCGAACTGGTTGTGACCGGACATGGAGCCTCCTTGACCGGCGCAGCCTAGCATTCCTGCCCATCTGCTGTGGGTACGGACCTGTGGGTGCGGACCCGTTGGTTCGCACACCTGCCAGCACCCTCAGACGATATCGTCGACCACGCCGCCGTCCACGCGCAGCGCCGCGCCGGAGGTGGCGGAAGCCTGCGGCGAGGCCAGGTACACCACCATGTTGGCCACTTCCTCGACCGTGGCAGTGCGCTGGATCACCGAGGATGGCCTGTGTGCCATCACGAACTCGCGGCCGATCTGCTCCAGCGGCTTGCCGCTGCGCTGGCGTTCATCCTCGAACATCGCCGCGAAGCCATCGGACAGGGTCGGGCCGGGCAGCACCGCGTTGACGGTGACGCCACTGCCGGCCACGCGCTTGGCCAGGCCGCGCGACAGCGACAGCTGCGCGGTCTTGCTGACCCCGTAGTGGATCATGTCGGCGGGAATGTTGCGTGCCGATTCGGAGGAGATGAACAGCACGCGACCCCAGCCGGCATCGACCATCGCCGGCAGCAGTGCCCGCGACAGGCGCACACCGGACATCACGTTGGTCTGCCAGTAACGCTCCCAGGTGGCATCTTCGGTCTCGAAGAAGTCCTCGGGGCCGAAGACGCCGGCGTTGTTGACCAGGATGTCGACCTTGGGCAGGCCGGCCAGCAGCGTATCGACGCCGGCCGCATCGGAGAGATCGGCGGCCACGCCGATCACCTCGGCACCCGGGACGGTAGCGAGCAGGCGCTGGCGGGCGCGTTCGACACTGTCGGTGCTGCGGCCGTTGAGAATGACCCGCGCACCCGCCGCGGCAAGACCCTGGGCGATCGCCAGGCCGATGCCGGCGGTGGAGGCGGTGACCAGCGCGGTGCGGCCGGCGAGTTCGATCTTCATGGGGGATTCCAGTACCAGGGGATCACCCAGTATCCGCGCGGGAACGTGATCGGGATGCATCGCAAGGCGCAACACACGGTTGCACACGGTGCAGTAGATCCACGCCACGCGCGGATGGGATGTCCGACCAGCGACAAGGAATCAGGTCAGGTTGGTCACTGCCTCATTGGCCGCTGCACGCACCTTCGGCAGCATCCGCAGCACCAGCGCCATCTGGGTACGGATCAGCTGCAGTTTCGGCGGCATCGCCTCGTCGATCTGCTCCAGCTCGGCGGCCACCGCGCGGTCTGAGTCGTTGTCATCTTCCGCAACGGGTTGCCGCGCGGTCAGCGCCGTCGCCAGCTGCTGAAGTGCCTTGCGCACGCGATCGCCCGCGGCCAGCGCCAGTGGATCGCCAGCATAGCTGTCCACCTGGTCGCGGTGCGCACCCAGCGCCGACAGATGCCCCAGCAGCGTGTTGGACAGCGCCAGGAAGCGGAAGCCGGCATCCAGATTGCGGCGCACATGGCCGGGTTCGCGCAGCATGTTCGACAATGCGGTGGACAGCGCGGCGTCGGCGTTGTGCATGTCGCGGCGGGCGATGCGGTAGGCCAGGTCATCGCGCATGCCGCTGCGGTACTGGCCCAGCACCGAATCCAGGTAGCGAGCCGCAGTGTCCAGCACGCGTGCCAGGACGAGATGCAGCTGCCGGCCCTGCCAGTCGGGCAGGATCAGGAATGCGGCGACGGCGGCGATCACGCAGCCCAGCAGCGTATCGACCATGCGCGGCACGATCAGCACGAAGCCGTCGCCGATAAGGTTGAAGCAGGTCAGCGCCATCACCGTGATCGCCGCCGATGCCACCAGGTAGCGATCGGTACGGGTGAAGAAGAACAGCAGCGCCGACAGCAGTGCGATCAGCAGCTGCACGTGCAGCTGTGGGAACAGCTGCAACAGCGCCCAGGTCAGTACCAGGCCGGCCACGGTGCCGACGATGCGTTGCGCCAGGCGCTGGCGGGTGGCACCGAAGTTGGGGCGGCACACGAACACGATGGTCAGCAGCACCCACGAGCCGTTCTGTGCATTGAACAGGCGTATCGCGGCAAAGCCGGCGATCAGCGCCAGCGCCATGCGCAGGCCATGGCGGAATAGCACCGAGCCGGGCGTGAGCTGCTGGCGGATGCGCACGCCCATCTCGCGCAACGTGTGCGGGTTGCTGTCGCGCAGGCGGGTGTCGACGTTGTCCAGACTGGCCTCGGAGCGCTCGGCGTCCAGCAGGCGGCGCTCGATGCTGCGCAGGTTGTGCACCAGCAGGTCCAGAGAACCAAGCAGGCGCTGCCACTGCGGGCGCTGCTGGTCACGCAGGTAGGCCAGCGCATCGGCCAGATCGCGTCCGGCCTGCTGGTTGCTTTCGTCATACACGAACGGACGGCGCAGGCGGATCGCTTCGCCCAGGCGCGCGCAGGCCTGGCCCTGCAGGTCGAGCAGGCGCTGGCAGCGGTACAGCACATCGCTGTGGAAGAAGGCGTCGACCAGCGCGCCATAGGGGTAGTGCGAGGAACTGGCGCGCTCGTGGAAATCCTGTGCCATGTAATAGAGACGCAGGTACAGGCCGGAGTTCACGCCCGGCCGCCCGGAACGGCCGAAGCGGGCCAGGATCGCGGTCTTGGCCTCGTTCAACGCACCGACCACACGCCGGTTCTGTTCGGCCAGGTCGAGTTGGCGACGTTGCAGGTCTGCTTCCCTCACCGGCTCGAACAGCGCGGCCTTCAGCTGCAGGTAGCGGCCCAGTTCCTGATACAGCCGCGCCACGCGTTCGCGCACCGGACGGTTGGCGAACAGCGCGGTCCACAGGATCGACAGCAGGCCATACCAGACCGCACCGGCCAGCAGGTGGCTGACCGCGTCCAGCGCGCTGTGCAGGTCGCCGACGCCATGCTGCTCCAGGCCGATCATGGTGTAGATCGCCAGCGTCACCGTCGCCTGGGCGATCGACGCGTAGCGCTCGCCGAGCGCGCCAAGCAGGGTCAGGCCGAAGGTGGACAGTGCCAGCGCGCCGATGAAGACCCACGGCCACGGGAACAGCCAGATCACCGAGGCCGCAGCGAGGCAGAAGCACAGCAGCGACAGCATCACGGCCTTGGTCCGGCCCCACCAGTTGTCGTCGGTTTCCGCGATGGCACTGGCGATGATGCCGAGGAACACGCCCGGCAGGGCAGTCAATGCATCGAACTGCCAGCACACAGCAACCGCGGTGGCCAGCGCGATGAACACGCGCAGGCCGTAGCTGGCCTTTTCGTGGGCCCAGAGGCGGCTGAGGCGGGATTGGCGGGCGGACATGCAGGCTCGGTGGAAGGGTCTTCCACCATTATTGCGGGCCACGCGTGAAATGGTAGATCCACGCCACGCGTGGATGATTTTCCGCTCGATACGCGGTAGTGCCGGCCGTTGCCCGGCTCTTCATGCGCCCGGACGAAGGTGCGAGGAGCCGGCCGGCGGGCGGCACTACGGGGTTGCCGGGGTTACATGTCGAACCGAACGCTCACCGCGAACGTACGCGGCAGGCCGGCGCCAGCGTTGGACCAGTACTTCCGGTTGGCCAGGTTCTCGACGCTGGCACGCAGGGTCACCGGGTGGCCCGAGGCAAGCAGCCGGTAGCCGACGCCGGCATTCACCAGCGTGTAGTCGGGCAGCTTCAGGGTGTTGTCGGCGTCGTACCAGACATCGCCGTAGTAGCGCACGGCCGCATACGTTTCCAGGCCGTCCACCCACGGCAGCTGGTAGGTGGCATGCATGACGCCGCTCCAGCGCGCGGCACCGGCGGTACGGTTGCCTTCCTGTGCGGCGCTGGCCGGCGACAGCCTGTCGTAGGTCGGGTCCAGCCAGGTGACGCCACCGCCGACCGTCAGGGCATCGTTGAGGTGCAGGTCGGCACTGGCTTCGATGCCTTCGTACAGCGTGATGCCGTCCTGCACCAGGCGCTTGCCGGCAGGCGTGAGCTCATCGATGTTGGCGCCACGCTCCAGCCGGAACGCCGCCAGGTTCGCATTCCAGCGTGCCCCCTCGACCTTCGCGCCGATCTCGTACTGCTTGCTGATGGTCGGGTCGAGCACGTCGCCGGCGTTGACGTAGCTGTTGCCCACGCGGCTGCCCGCTTCCAGCGATTCGATGTAGCTGGCGTAGAGGGTGACGGCCTCGCGGGGCTTGAGCATCACCGCGTAGGTCGGTGTGACCGGGTAGGTGTGGTAGCGGCCCCTGGTCTCGTAGTCGTTGTAACGCCAGCCTGCCAATACCGACCAGCCACTGCCGAGATCGACGGTATCGCTTGCGAACACCGCTTGCTGCACGGCTTCGTCGCCACGGGTCATCACTCGTGAACCGACGGCATCGTGGCGGATGGCGTGGCGCTGGTACAGGTTGCCGCGGCCGATCAGGTTCCATTCGTAGGGGCGGTCCCAGCCCAGCCCGGTCTGGTGGCTGATGCCCGCCACCACCTGATGCTGCAGCGGGCCAGTGCGGAAGCTGCCCTGCAGCATCGCCTGGGCCAGCTTCCACTCGCTCTTGCCGCCCAGTTCGTAGACGTTGACGTCATAGTCGCCGTTGGGATTGTCGATGTAGGCGAAGATCTTGTTGACGTCGTTCCACGAGGTGGTGACGCCGTAACTCAGGCTGGCTTTCCAGTCGCTGTTGATCTGCCAGTTCAAGCCGGTCGACAGCAGGCTGGATCGGGTGTCGTAGTAGGTGCCGGGCACGCTGTTGTGGGTATCCCCGGCAATCGGTCGCGGCAGCGATGTCAGGCCACGGAAGTAGTACTGCGGCGATTCTTCGCGCAGATCGCGTGACTGGAATACGCCGTCGAAGGTCCAGGTCAGTACATCGCTCAGACGGGCATCCAGCGAGAGTGCGCCAACCTTGCGATCGACGTGCCCACCATTGAAGGTCTCGCCCTTTTCCTGGAAGGCGTTGAAACGGTAGCCGAACATCTGCTCGTTGCCGAAACGTCCGCCAACGTCGATGCCGCCGCTGACGATGCCCTGTTCACGCCAACCCAGCTGGGCGGAGAAGGTGGGCGTGTCCGTCGGCTTCTTGGTGATGTAGTTGACGATGCCGCCGGGTGCACCGAACCCGTACAGGAAGCCGCCCGGGCCTTTCAGCAGATCGACCTGTTCCATCACTTCCAGCGGCCATTCGGTACCCCAGGAAGAGACCTGCAGGCCATTGACGCGATAGCTGTCAAAATTCAGTTCGATACCGCGATTGCGGATGGGTGAGCTCCAGCCGCTGGCGTAGGCGCTGACCTGGGTGGTGACCGAAGGGTCAAGCAGGAAGGCTTCGCCCAGCGAGACCACCTGGCGCTGCTCGATCTGCTCGCGGCCAACAGCGGTGATCGCAAACGGAGTGTCGCGCAGGGCGCGGTCGCCCAGTGCGCCGGCGTCGGTATGGGTGCGTTCGGCGGTGACATTCACCGCATCCAGATCGGTGGCTTTGCGGCTGACGGCCGGCGCTTCGGCATGGGCAGCGCAGGCGGCGGACAGGGCGGAGGCCAGCAGGGCCAGGCGGGGGAGACGGGAAGGCAGCATCGATGGTGGTCCTCGACGGACGGCCACAGGCCATCCGCCCACGGGTGGGGGAAGGGGCAGTGGCTGGGATCACGCAGGCTGGCCGGGGAAGGCAGCGGGGCGCCGCAACGGGGCGCAGGACCGTGGCTGGATGAGAATTGTTCTCTTTTCGTTACGGCACGTCAAACCTGGAGGCGTGCGGACCAACGGTCCGCACCCACGGTCCGTACCCACCATTCGCATCCACGGTAGTGCCGGCCGCTGGCCGGCAGATTCGCCATACGGAGAAAGCCGGCCAGTGGCCGGCTCTACCCCCGTAGATCCACGCCATGCGTGGATGGGCCGCCCTACGCCCGCTGCGCGCGCTTGAGCAGCTTCGCTTCGCGCCTGCGCGCGCGACGGGCCCGCCAGCGTTCGGCCAGGCACGAGAAGATCACGTACAGCGCCGGCGTGCTGAGCAGGGTCAGGCTCTGCGAGAACAGCAGGCCGCCGATCATCGCGATACCCAGCGGACGACGCAGTTCGGACCCTTCGCCCAGGCCGATCGCCAGCGGAACCGCTGCCAGGATCGCCACCATCGTGGTCATCATGATCGGACGGAAGCGCACGATGCTGGCCTCGCGTGCCGCCTCGCGCGGCGCCAGCCCATGCTCGCGCTGCGCCACCAGCGCGAAGTCGATCATCATGATCGCGTTCTTCTTGACGATGCCGATCAGCAGCACCAGCGCGATCATCGAGATCACCGACAGTTCGGTGTTGGTGCCGAACAACGCCAGCAGCGCACCGACGCCCGCCGCCGGCAGCGTGGACAGGATGGTGACCGGGTGGATCAGGCTCTCGTAGAGCATGCCCAGCACCAGGTAGACGGTCAGGATCGCGGCAAACACCAGGATCAGCATGTCGCTGGGATCTGAATTGAAGCCGAAGCCCGCGTCGTCGGCCAGGCGGATGTCACCGGGCATGCGCATGCCGGCTACGGTGGCGTCGATGATCGCCTTGGCTTCGCCCATGCTCACGTTCGGAGCAAGGTTGTAGCTGAGGTCCATCGTCGTGTACTGGTTTTCATGGGTGATCTGCGACGGTGCCAGGCCGGGCACCTGGGTGGCCACCGCGGTGATCGGCACCATGTCGCCGTTGCGCGCACGCACGTACACCTCATCCAGCGCCGCCGGGGTGGCGGTCTGCGAGGGCAGGGCATTGACCACCACGCTGTACTGGTTGATGTCCGAATAGATGGTGGAGATCTGGCGCTGGCCGAACGCACCGTACAGCGCGCCGTCGATGGCGCCCACCGTGATGCCCAGGCGCGCGGCCTTTGCGCGGTCGATCTGGATGTTCTGGCGCAGGCCGGCATTGTCCACGTCGGTGCCGACGTCGCGCAGCTTCGGGTTCTTCTTCAGCTCCGCCTGCAGCTTGGGCAACCACTCCTGCAGTGATGCCAGGTCGTTGCCCTGCAGCGAGATGCGGTACTGCGCGCCCTGGCTTGAGCCGCCGCCGTCATTGCTGGGCAGATCCTGGATAGCGCGCAGGCGCAGTTGCAGGTCGGGGTAGCGGTCGGCCTTGGCGCTCAGCCGCGCCAGGGCGTGCGCGGTGGTTTCGCGACGGCCTTCCCTGCGCGATTTCAGCTCGATGTTGAACTGCGCACTCGACCCCTGGCGGCCGCTGCCCAGGCGAACGCCCACGGTCTTCACTGCCGGGTCGGCCATCAGCATGTCGGTGATGCGACGCTGGCGGCTGACCATGTCCTCGAAGGAAACAGTGGCGCTGGAATTGGCCCGGCCCCAGATCAGGCCGGTGTCCTGCGGCGGGAACGCACCCTTCTTCACTGCACCGAACAGGAAGATGGTGGCGGCGATCAGCAGCAACGGCGTCAACGATAGCAGCAGCGCGTGGCGCAGCGAGAAGTCGAGGAACACGGTGTAGATGCGCAGCATCCGCTCGTGGCCGGCATCGAGCCAGCGGCCGAAACGCGACGGCGGCGCGCTGTGGTCGTGCGCACTGAGGAAGCGGCTGCACAGCGCCGGGGTCAGCGTCAGCGAGACGATCATCGAGACCACAATGGCCGCCACCAGGGTGACGGTGAACTCGCGGAAGAACGCGCCCATCATGCCGCTGGCGAACAGCAGCGGAATGAACACCGCCACCAGCGAGGCAGTGATCGAGACGATGGTGAAGCCGATCTCGCGCGCGCCGGTCAGTGCCGCCTGCATGCGCGGCATGCCCTCGTCGAGATGGCGCATGATGTTCTCGATCACCACGATCGCATCGTCCACCACGAAGCCGATCGCGATCACCAGCGCCAGCAGGCTCAGGTTGTTCAGGGTGAAGCCCATCACGTACATCACCAGCGCCGCACCGGCCAGCGACAGCGGCACGGTTACGGCGGCGATCAGCGTCGGCGCCAGCCGGCGCAGGAACAGCGCCATGGTCAGCACCACCATCGCCAGGCTGATCAGCAGGGTAATCTGCACTTCATGCAGCGACGAGCGGATGGTCGGCGTACGGTCGAAGTACGGCGTCATCGTGGTGCCGGGCTGCAGGTAGTCGCGCAGCGCGGGAATCTGCGCCTTGACCCGGTCCACGGTCTCCACGATGTTGGCCCCGGCGCGGGTGAACACGTACATCACCACCGCCGGCTTGTGGTCGAACCAGGCGGCCTGGTAGGCATCCTGCTGGCCGTCATAGACGTTGGCGATGTCCTTCAGGCGGATCACCCGGCCATCGCCCTGGGTCTTCACCACCAGGTCGGCGAAGTCGGCTGCACGCGCGACCGAATCGTTGGCGATGATCGCGGTGGTGGTATTTCCATCGCTGAGGAAGCCGGTGGGCGAGGTGACATTGGCTGCGCGTACGGCGTTGCGCAGATCATCGGCAGTCAGGCCCAGCGCGTTCATCAGGCGCAGGTTGACGTCCACGCGCACGGCCGGCGTCGAGGCACCGGCGATGTCCACCGAGGCCACGCCGCTGATCTGGCGGATGCGCTGTGCCAGCAGCGAATCGGCGACGTTGTAGAGCTCGTCGGCCGACTGCGTCTGCGAGGTCAGCGCAATGGCGATGACCGGGTCGTCGTTCGGGTTTGCCTTCTGGTACATCGGCGAGCCCATGCCCGAGGGCAGGTCGGCCTGCGCCGAGTTGATCGCGGTCTGCACGTCCAGCGCGGCCGAATCGATGTCGTGGCCGCTCTGGAAGATCATGAACACCAGCGAGCTGCCTTCCGAGCTCGACGAGCGCATGCGGTCGATGCCCGGCAGCTGGCCGAGGTGGCGTTCCAGCGGTGCGGTGACCGTGGACGCCATGGTTGCCGCATCGGCGCCGGACTGGCTGGCGTGCACGAAGATCACGGGGATCTCGATGTTCGGCAGCGCCGACACGCCCAGGCGCAGGTAGCAGATCAGGCCGACCATGAACAAGCCGATGGCCAGCAGCGCGGTGCCGATCGGGCGGCGGATGAAAGGGCCGGACAGGTTCATCGTGCGGCCTCCCGCAGCAGCGGGGCGTGGATCATGCCTGCGGCTCCTGCAGCGAACCATTGCGCAGCGCGCGCTGTTCGCGGCGGCGCGCCAGCCACTCGGAGAAGCGCTCCATGTACAGGTAGATCACCGGCGTGGTGTACAGCGTGACCAGCTGCGACAGCAGCAGGCCGCCGACGATGGCGATACCCAGCGGGCGGCGCAGCTCCGAACCGATGCCGGTGCCCAGCGCCAGCGGCAGTGCGCCGAGCATGGCTGCGGCGGTGGTCATCATGATCGGGCGGAAGCGCAGCAGGCAGGCGCGACGGATCGCGTCATGCGCGTTGGCACCGGCGCGGCGCGCCTCGATCGCGAAGTCGACCATCATGATACCGTTCTTCTTGACGATGCCGATCAGCAGCACGATGCCGACGATGCCATCCACCGACAGGCTCAGCCCGCACAGCATCAGCGCCAGCAGCGCGCCGACACCGGCCGGCGGCAGCGTGGAGATGATCGTGATCGGGTGGATGTAGCTCTCGTAGAGCACGCCCAGCACGATGTAGATCACCACCAGCGAGGCCAGCAGCAGCCACACCACATCGGTCTGGCTGCCGGTGAACTCGGCTGCCTTGCCGATGAATTCGGCATGCAGATGTGCCGGCATGTCCAGGCTGTCCTTGGTCTCCTGGATCGCTCGCACCGCTTCGGACAGCGAATAGCCCGGCGCCACGTTGAACGACACCGTCACCGCCGGCAGCTGCTGCTGGTGGCTGACCACCAGCGGTGCGCTGCTCACCTTGCCTTCGGCCAGCGCCGACAGCGGAATGATGTTGCCGGCGCCGACGGTGATGCCGGTGTTCTGCGCGCCGATGCCGGTGGCGGTGGACGAGTTGGAGGAGGTGACCTGGCCGAAGCTGGTGGCATTGGTGCCGGTCAATGCGCCGGCGCCGTTGGAGGCGACCGCCAGCTGTTCCATCAGCGCGGTGCTGGTGCGGAACTCCGGTGCCACTTCCAGCACCACGCGATACTGGTTGAGCTCGGTGAAGATGGTCGAGATCTGGCGCTGGCCGAACGCATCGTAGAGCGTGTCGTCGATGGTCTGCATCGGCACGCCCAGCACGCTGGCCTTGTCCCGGTCGATGTTCAGCTCCAGGGCGCGGCCCTGGCTGGACAGGTTGTTGTCGACGTCGGCCAGTTCCGGGCGCTTGCGCAGCGCTTCGGTCAGGCGCGTGGCCTGGGTCGCCACCGTCGCCGAATCCACGTCCGACAGCGAGTACTGGTACTCGGTGGCGGCCACACGGGTATCCAGGGTTACGTCCTGCACCGGCTTCAGGTACAGCGCCACCCCCGGAATGCCGGCCACTGCCTTCTGCAGGCGCGGCAGGATGTCCTCCAGGCCAGCGCGCTCGCCGCGTTCCTTCAGCACGATCGACAGCTGGCCCTGGTTGAGCGTGGGGTTCATGCTGCCGGCGCCGATGAAGGCCGATACGCCGGTCACGTCCGGATCCTGGCGCAGCGCTTCGGCCACCTGCCTGGTGCGCTGCTCCATCTGCGGGAAGGCGATGTTCTGGTCGGCCTGCACCACGCCGGTGATCAGGCCGGTGTCCTGTTCGGGCAGCAGGCCCTTGGGAATCAGCACGTACAGCAGCACGGTCAGCACCAGTGCGCCGCCGGCCACGGCCAGGGTCAGGCGCTGGTGGCCCAGCACCCAGTCCAGGCTGTGCTCGTACAGGCCGACGGTGCGCGTCCACAGGTTCTGCTTGCCGGCCGCCGCCGCGCGCTCGTGCGCGTCCTCGCCCTCGGGCAGGGCGTCGGGCTTGAGCAGGTAGGCGCACATCATCGGGGTGAGCGTCAGCGAGATCAGCATCGACAGCACCACCGCGATGCTCAGCACCCAGGCGAACTCATGGAACAGGCGGCCGGTCACACCGGGCATCAGCAGCAGCGGCAGGAACACCGCCACCAGCGAGATGGTCAGCGACAGCACGGTGAAGCCGATCTGGCGTGCACCGATCTCGGCCGCTTCCTTGCCGCTCTTGCCCTGTTCGATATACCGCACGATGTTCTCGATCATCACGATCGCATCGTCGACCACGAAACCGGTGGCCACCACCAGCGCCATCAGCGAGAGGTTGTCCAGCGACATGCCGGCAAAGGCCATCACCGCGAAAGTGCCGGCCAGCGAGAGCGGTACCGCCACCGAGGGAATGATCGTGGCCCACAACCGGCGCAGGAACACGAAGATCACCGCCACCACCAGGCCGATGGTGAGGATCAGGGTGAACTGCACTTCGTGCACCGAGGCGCGGATGGTCTCGGTACGGTCGTTGAAGATCTCCAGGTGCACGTCGGCTGGCAGCACGCCCTGCAGCTGCGGCAGGATCGCGCGGATGCGCTCGACCGTCTGCACGATGTTGGCACCGGGCTGGCGCCGCACTTCCAACAGCACCGCCGGCTTGCCATCGGCCCAGGCGGCGAGCTGGTCGTTCTCCACGCCATCGACCACCTCGGCCACGTCCGACAGCCGCACCGGGCGGCCGTTCTTGTAGCTGATGATGGTGTCGCGGTACTCGGCGGCGCTGGCCAGCTGGTCGTTGGTGCCGATGCTGTAGGACTGGGTCTTGCCGTTCAACGAGCCCTTGGGCGCATTGACGTTGGCCTGGGTGAGCGCGCTGCGCAGCTGTTCCAGGGGCAGGCCCATGTTCGACAGCTGCGCCGGATTGACCTGGATGCGCACGGCCGGGCGCACGTTGCCGGCAATCGAGACCAGGCCGACGCCCTGCACCTGTGACAGGCGCTGGGCCAGGATGGAGTCGGCGTAGTTGTTGACATCGCGCAGCGGACGCGTGTCAGACGTCAGTTTCAAGGTAACGATGGCCGCGTCAGCCGGGTTCACCCGGTTGTAGACCGGCTGGTAGGGCAGCGACGAGGGCAGGGTGGCCTGGCGTATCGCCGCCTGTACGTCCTGCGCGGCGATGTCGATGTTCCGGTCCATCGAGAACTGCAGGATGATCGTGGACAACCCGGCCGACGAGTCGGAGGTCATCAGCTCCAGCCCGGAGATCTGCCCGAACTGGCGCTCCAGCGGCGTGGTGACCAGCGAGGCCATGGTGGTGGCGTTGGCGCCGGGGTACTGGGTGGTGACCACCAGGCTGGGCGCATCGATTTCCGGCAGCGCCGACACCGGCAGCTTGCGGTAGCCGAGGATGCCCAGCAGCAACAGGCCCGCCATCAACAGCGAGGTGGCGATCGGGCGGCGGATGAAGATCGTCGAAAAGCCCACGGACTGATCCTTGCTGGCACTTCAATGTCGGCGCCGACGAGCATGCCGGCGCGAGGGAGAACAGTCGCCTGCGCTCAGCGCGGGCCACCACCGCGACGGCCACCGCCGCCACCGTTCTTCTGCTCGGCCGCCTTCAGCTCGGCCTCGGTCGGTGCGGCCGGGGTCTGGCCCGGCTTCAGTGCGGTGACCTTGCTGCCCGGCTTCAGGCGGAACTGGCCTTCACTGACCACCCGCTCGCCGCCTTTCAGGCCTTCGGCAATCTGCACCTGGCTGTCGCCCACTTCCACGCCGCTGCGCACGGTCTGCATCTTCACCGTGTTGTCGCCCTGCACGACATAGACGTATTCGCCATCCGGGCCACGCAGCACCGCCTGGGTCGGGATGACCACGCCACCGGCGATCGTGCGCAGCTGCATGCGCACGTTGACGAACTGGCCCGGCCACAGGCCATTGTCGGTGTTGTCGAAGACCGCACGTGCCTTGAACGTGCCGCTGTCCGCACTGATCAGGTTGTCGACCACGTCCAGCTTGCCGTCGCCGGACAGAACATGCGAGTCGGCGCGGTCCAGCGCGGCCACCGGCACCGTGCCGGCGGCCTGTGCCTGGCGCACATCACCCAGCTGGCGCTCGGGCAGGTTGAACAGCACGTGGATCGGATGGATCTGGGTCAGCGTGACCAGCGCGGTGCCGGCGTTGACCACGTTGCCCGCATCGACCGCACGGATGCCGGCGATGCCGGAGATCGGCGCAGTGACCCGGGTGTACTGCAGCTGCACCTGCGCCGAGCGCATGCTGGCCTCGTTCGCAGCGACTGCGCTTTCGTACTGTGCCACTTGGTTTCGCTGTGTATCCAGATCGGTCTTGGCGACGTACTGGCGGTATTCCGGCGCGTTGGAGCGCTGGTAGTTGGAGCGCGCGGTGGCCAGCAGGGCTTCGTTCTGGCGCTTGGCTGCCGCGGCCTGGTCATAGCTGGCCTGGGCAGTGCGCGGATCGATCACCGCCAGCACATCACCCTGCTTCACTTCCTGGCCTTCGCGGAAATTCAGGCTCATCAGCTGGCCGCCGACCTGCGGGCTGACCGTAACGGTATTCATTGCGGTCACCGTGCCCAGCGCGCTGGCGTACACCGGTACGTCCTGGCGGGTGGCATCGACCACGGTCACCGGCACCGGGCCCGCATCCGGGTCTTCGCCGCCCTGGCGTGCGCCCGCAGCCGGTTTTCCAGCCTCGTCCTTGCCGCCGCCGATGACCCGCAGGCCGACCACGGCCAGCACCAGCACTGCCACGACCAGCAGCACGATCTTCCAAACACGTGACATTACGAGGACTCCAAAAGGGCTGGACCGGGCGCGACCCGGGGGCAATGCGCAAAGCATACCTGTGCCACATCACGTTTCCTGCATGACGGATGGGACGGGCGCTAAGACCGGATGCCGCGCCGGAGGTTCCCGTGGCGGCAGTGTTGCCCTACATTCAGCTGGAACCCCCTGCCGTGGAGATTGTGATGCGCCGTTCGCTGCTGCTGTCCGCCCTGCTGCTGGCCCTGCCGGCCCTTGCCCACGCCCAGGACGGGCAGCGCCCGGAAGTGACCGCCGCCGCGCAGCGGCTGCAGTCCAAGGTGATCGAGTGGCGTCGTGATTTCCACCAGCACCCGGAGCTGTCCAACCGCGAAGTGCGTACCTCGGCCGAAGTCGCCAAGCGCCTGCGGGCGATGGGCCTGAAGCCGAAGACCGGCATCGCCCACCACGGCGTGGTGGCGATCATCGAAGGCGGCAAGCCGGGCCCGAAGATCGCATTGCGCGCGGACATGGACGCGCTGCCGGTGACCGAGCAGACCGGCCTGCCGTTCGCTTCCAAGGCCACTGACCAGTACCGCGGGCAGACCGTGGGCGTGATGCATGCCTGTGGCCACGACGCGCACACCGCGACGCTGCTCGGCGTGGCCGAAGCACTGGTGTCGATGAAGAAGGACCTGCCGGGCCAGGTGATGCTGATCTTCCAGCCGGCCGAGGAGGGCGCGCCGCCGCCGGAAGAGGGCGGTGCCGCACTCATGCTGAAGGAAGGGCTGTTCGCCGATTTCAAGCCGGAGGCGGTGTTTGGCCTGCATGTGTTCTCCAGCGTGCAGGCCGGCCAGATCGCGGTGCGCGGTGGCCCGTTGATGGCCGCCTCGGACCGTTTCGGCATCAAAGTGATCGGGCGCCAGACGCATGGCTCGGCACCGTGGAACGGTGTTGACCCGATCGTCGCCACCGCCGATCTGGTCGGCACCGCGCAGACCATCGTCAGCCGCCGTGCCAACCTGTCCAAGCAACCGGCGGTGCTGACCTTCGGCGCAATCAACGGCGGCATCCGCTACAACATCATTCCCGATGAAGTGGAGATGGTCGGCACCATCCGGACCTTCGACGAAGGGATGCGCCAGCAGATCTTCGCCGACCTGCGCAACGTGGCCGAGCACACGGCCGCCGCGCACGGTGCCAAGGCGGTGACCGACATCTACGAATCGGAGGGCAACCCGGCCACGGTGAACGACCCGGCGCTGACCGCGAAGATGCTGCCGAGCCTGCAGGCGGTGGTGGGCAAGGACAACGTGTACGAGCCACCGCTTCAGATGGGCGCGGAGGATTTCTCGCTGTACGCGAAGGAAGTGCCTGGCATGTTCTTCTTCGTCGGTTCCACCAGCGTGGGCATCGACCCGGCGACGGCGCCGGCCAATCATTCGCCGAAGTTCCTGCTGGATGAGAAGGCGCTGGATGTGGGATTGCGCGCGTTGCTGCAGGTGAGCCTGGATTACCTGCACGGTACCGGCACTCCGGCGGGGTGAGGGTTTCCGGCAGGGCTTGCAGCCCTGCACCCGCCGAGACCAAAGCCACGTCAACGGCAAAAGCTGGTTTCCTGAGGGATGGCGGGGTGGGTCCGGTGGCAGGGGACGCTGCAAGTACGTCCATGTAAGCTCGGTCGCCGCATCCATGCGGCTCACGCCCCTGCCACCGGACCGCCCCGCCTTCGACAGTTTCCCGCGGGCTGTCGGAACGACACTCTGCTTCTGGTGGGTGTCGACCCTGGTCGACACGGCAGGCGTCGTGAACGTCTGAAGAATCGGCTTTTGATCTTGATTTTCTGATCTTTCCCGTGGTGGTGGCCGCGTGCAAGGAACTGTCAGGGGCCGGGTGGGCAGGCGGGGCGGGGGTGTCTGCGGCATGGATGCCGCGGCCAAGCCCCCATGGACGGGTTTACGGCGTCCCCCGACCCGCCTGCCCATCCGGCCAAGCCGATAGACCGCCTTTCGCGATCATCCCAATACAACCACCACGGAGGGGCTTCGCCGTTGGCCGGCCCGGCCGAAGGCCCGCCGTCCGCGCGATACAATGCCCCCCATGAACACCCCACAGGATTCCAGCCTCGGTCGCGAGGTCAGTTACCCGTCGCAGTACGATCCCGGCCTGCTGTTTCCGATCCCGCGCAGCGGCGCCCGCGCCGAGATCGGTCTCGATGACGGCGCGCTGCCGTTCGTCGGCCACGACCGCTGGCACGCCTTCGAGCTGAGCTGGCTCGACCCGCGTGGCAAGCCGCAGGTCGCCGTCGCCACCGTCCAGGTGCCGTGCACCTCGCCGCGGTTGATCGAATCGAAGTCGTTCAAGCTGTACCTGAACTCCCTCAACAGCACCCGCATCGACAGCGCCGAGGCGCTGCGCGCGCGCATCGTGGCGGATCTGTCGGCCTGCGCCGGTGCGCCGGTCCAGGTGGAGTTCGGCCTGCCGGAGCTGCAAGAGACGCCGCTTGGCGAATCCATCGACGGGCTGGACGTGGAGATCGACTGCTACGGCCCGCCGCAGGCGGACTTCCTCGCCGCCGATGCGGGCGAGGTGGTGGAGGAGACTCTGGTCTCGGCGCTGCTGAAGTCCAACTGCCCGGTCACCGGCCAGCCGGACTGGGCCACGGTCAGCCTGCGTTACCGTGGGCCGAAGATCGACCGCGCCGGCCTGCTGCGCTACTTGGTCAGCTACCGCGAGCATGCCGAGTTCCACGAGCAGTGTGTTGAGCGGATCTTCAGCGAGGTGTCCGCGCGCTGCCAGCCGCACTGGCTGGAGGTTGAGGCCCGCTACACCCGCCGTGGTGGCCTGGACATCAACCCCTGGCGTGCCAGCCCGGGCATCGTCGCCCCGGCCGCGACCTACCGCGAGCTGCGGCAGTAACCGCCGCAGGCGGTTACCGGTAGTGCCGGCCGCTGGCCGGCAATCGGCCAAGGCCGGATCCCGTGGCACAGCCGGCCAGCGGCCGGCACCCCCCCCCCCCCCCCCCCCCCGCCCCCCACTACCGGGTGTCCATTCCCCCGATTGTTCAGCCGCCCCCGGGGCCGGCTTCACATCTGCACCATCCCCATTTAACAACCGCCATGGCACCGTGCCAATCACGTAGTCATGCAGACGGGAGTTGTGGATGAGTACCGAGAAGAAAGCCGATTTCTCCGGCGTCAGTGGCAGTGTCGACAGTACCGCCGAGCAGGTGCCGAAGGCGGACTTCTCCGGCGTCAGCGCTTCGGTGGACAGCACCGCAGACGTTGTCAGCGGCGGCACCTATACCGTGCAGAAGGGTGACTCGCTGTCGAAGATCGCCAAGCAGCATCTGGGCGACGCCAATGCCTGGAAGAAGATCTTCGAAGCCAACCGCGATGTGCTTGATGACCCGGACAAGATCTTCCCGGGCCAGACCCTGAAACTGCCGCCGAAGTAAGCCGGCCAGAACGCCGTCCGACAACCCCTGGGAGGAACCCCGAATGATCAAGACCACCCCGCTCCAGACCGCCCTGATCGCCGCCCTGCTGGGCAGCGTCGCCCTGGTCGGTTGCAAGAAGAAAGAAGAGTCGACCGACAACAATGCCGCTCCGGCAGCGACCGCTCCGGCCGAACCGGCAGCACCGGCCCCGATGACCGGCGCGCCGCCGCCGATGGCCGAAGCCGCTGCTGTCAGCGTCTCGTCGGTCACGGTCGGAAAGACCGCCGCCGCCGACAAGTCGGTTGCGACGACGGCTCTGTTCGCACCGAAGGACGACATCATCGTCTCGGTCAAGACCGACGGTGCGGCAAACAATGTCAACGTTGGCGCGAAGCTGACCTATCAGGACGGCCAGGTGGCCGGCGAACAGACCGCCACCCTGAACACCAGTGGTGCGGAAACCACCAACGTCACGTTCAAGAATGCAAAGGGCTGGCCGGCCGGCAAGTACCGCGCCGAGGTCACCGTCGATGGCAAGGCGGCCGGAACGCCGCAGGAGTTCGAGGTCAAGTAAGTCCTGCCGACTCTCTCCCGGCAGGGCTCACGATGGACGCAGCCGCGAGGCTGCGTCCTTTTTTGTTGGGCGATGTCCGCTTTGGGGCCTAGCGGGATACGCTGAACGGACCACGGACAGATCGGGGGACAGGATGCTCAGCTGGATTGCGCTCACACTCGCAATGGGACCTGCGAATCTCTGGAGCTACAGTTGCGACCACTTCCTATACGGCGCCTGTGTGCGGGTGCCGACAGGAATGTCTGTGACCTACGAGGCACCTGTTGACTCTGGTCTGCACCTTATCAGGCACGATAGTAAGGAAGTCGCCCTGATCTACGAGGGCGACGCCCCCGAAAAGCCTGCAGGAAGCACGCCGGATCTGCGTTTAACGGGCGGCGGATATGCCGTGTCGGGATACGTAAGGTCGGAAGGACCTTCCACCCGGTACGACGTCTACGTTCGGCCCGGATCGTCTGGCGCCGGTTCGCTGCACATCCGAGGTTCTGCAGCGACGGCGGATGAACTCGCCAGCCTGGCCGCCGTCGTCGGGGGATTCCGTGTCTGCAACTTCCAGCAAAGCAAGCGCGCACAGACGTTGACCTGTCCGAGGCGTGCCGAGTGGGGGCAGCGATTGTCGGAGTGGGTCATGCGTGCCTCCACGAGCGGGAAGTCGAACTAGCCATCAAGCCCCAGCTTCCAGACCGGAAGCGAGCCAACGACGAAACACAGCGGTCCAGTACCGCCGCGTATGGCGCGGCTTTGCCCCGCGCGGCTGAAAACGCGACAATGCAGGGGTTTCCCCTGCCGCGCGCCCACCCTGACGGCGACGGGGGAAAGCGTGGGGCCCGGCCCCGCGCGCGACACGGTTGCACGTGGCCCGGCGCTGGCGCCGGCCTTCCCCTGAGCACTGCTACAGAGTCCAAGTCCCCCATGTCCAAGATTCTCTACACGCTGACCGACGAAGCCCCGTTCCTGGCCACCCAGTCGCTGCTGCCGATCGTTGACGCCTACACCGGTACGGCCGGCATCGTGGTGGAAACCCGTGACATCTCGCTGTCCGGCCGCATCCTGTCGCAGTTCCCGGAACTGCTCAGTGACGCGCAGAAGGTCAGCGACGACCTGGCCGAGCTGGGCCAGCTGGCGACCACCCCGGACGCCAACATCATCAAGCTGCCGAACATTTCCGCCTCGGTGCCGCAGCTGAAGGCGGCCATCAAGGAACTGCAGGACCAGGGCTATCCGCTGCCGGATTACCCGGAAACCCCGGCCGACGACCAGCAGCGCGACTACAAGGCGCGCTACGACAAGGTCAAGGGCAGCGCGGTGAACCCGGTGCTGCGCGAAGGCAACTGCGACCGCCGTGCACCGCTGTCGGTGAAGAACTACGCGCGCAAGCACCCACACCGCATGGGCGCCTGGGCGCCGGATTCGAAGTCGCATGTCGCGCACATGGCCGCCGGTGATTTCTACGGCAGCGAGAAGTCGGCCACCCTGGCCAATGCTGGTTCGCTGAAGATCACCTTCCACGGCAATGACGGCAGCACCGCTGTGCTGAAGGAAAAGACCGCGGTCAAGGCCGGCGAGATCGTCGATGCCGCCGTGATGAGCCGCAAGGCACTGGCCGCGTTCATCGGCGAGCAGATTGCCGATGCCAAGGCCCAGGGCGTGCTGTTCTCGCTGCACCTGAAGGCGACCATGATGAAGGTCTCCGACCCGATCATGTTCGGCGTGGTCGTCGAGGAGTTCTACAAGGATGTGCTGGCCAAGCACGCCGACGCCATCAAGCAGGCCGGCTTCGATGCCAACAACGGCATCGGTGACCTGGTCGCACGCCTGCCTTCGCTGCCGGAGGCTACCCGCGCCGCCATCGAAGCCGATCTGAAGGCCGAGTACGCGCAGCGCCCGGCGCTGGCCATGGTCAACTCGGACAAGGGCATCACCAACCTGCACGTGCCGAGCGACGTGATCGTCGACGCCTCGATGCCGGCGATGATCCGCGACTCCGGCAAGATGTGGAATGCCGAAGGCAAGCTGCAGGACACCAAGGCCGTCATTCCGGACCGCTGCTACGCCGGCGTGTACCAGGCCGTCATCGACGACTGCAAGGCGCACGGTGCCTTCGATCCGGCCACCATGGGTTCGGTGCCGAACGTCGGCCTGATGGCGCAGAAGGCCGAGGAGTACGGCTCGCACGACAAGACCTTCCAGATCGCCGCCGATGGCGTGGTCAAGGTCACCGACGATGCTGGCACCGTGGTGTTCGAGCATGCCGTCGAAGCCGGTGACATCTGGCGCATGTGCCAGACCAAGGACGCGCCGATCCAGGACTGGGTGAAGCTGGCCGTCGAGCGCGCCCGCCTGAGCAGCACCCCGGCCGTGTTCTGGCTGGATGCCGCCCGTGCCCACGACGCGCAGGTCATCGCCAAGGTCGAGCAGTACCTCAAGGACCACGATACTGCCGGTCTGGACATCCGCATCCTGCCGCCGGTGGAAGCCACCGCGTTCTCGCTGGACCGCATCCGCAAGGGCGAGGACACCATCTCGGTGACCGGCAACGTGCTGCGTGACTACCTGACCGACCTGTTCCCGATCATGGAGCTGGGCACCAGCGCCAAGATGCTGTCGATCGTGCCGCTGATGGCCGGTGGCGGCCTGTTCGAGACCGGTGCCGGTGGTTCGGCTCCGAAGCACGTGCAGCAGTTCGTCGAGGAAGACTACCTGCGCTGGGATTCGCTGGGTGAATTCCTGGCCCTGGCCGCGTCGCTGGAACACCTGGGCAACCGCTACGACAACGCCGCTGCCCGTGTGCTGGCCAAGGCGCTGGACGAAGCCAACGGCCAGTTCCTGGACAACGACAAGTCGCCG
Organism: Stenotrophomonas sp. CASM101; assembly: GCF_049384845.1. Lineage (NCBI taxonomy): Bacteria > Pseudomonadati > Pseudomonadota > Gammaproteobacteria > Lysobacterales > Lysobacteraceae > Stenotrophomonas > Stenotrophomonas sp. CASM101. Next base: position 347,160 of record NZ_JBMRFR010000003.1, read on the forward strand.
TCGCGCAAGCTGGGTGGCATCGACAACCGTGGCAGCCACTTCTACATCGCGCTGTACTGGGCCCAGGCCCTGGCCGCGCAGGACGAAGACGCCGCCCTGAAGGCGCGCTTCGCCCCGCTGGCCAAGGCGCTGACCGACAACGAGCAGAAGATCGTCGAAGAGCTGGTCGCGGTGCAGGGCAAGGCCGTGGACATCGGCGGCTACTACCGTCCGGACGTGGCCAAGGCCAGCAAGGCGATGCGCCCGAGCGCGACCTTCAATGCCGCGCTGGAGCAGCTGCGCGGCTGATCCGTCGCCGTTCGGTCGTGACCCCGGAACCCGCGCTTCGGCGCGGGTTTCTTTTTTGGGCTTTTGGGGGTCAGATCCCTTTGCCCTGCAAAGGGATCTGATCCCGCGCGATAAAACCGTGACATCCGTCGGTCGTCGCGTTGAACGCACTGATGGGTATCGACGGCGCGCAGGGCGTGGTGCTGGTCGACTACGAAAGCGGCATGCTGCTGGGCGAGGCCGGTGCCGGCATGGACATGGAAGTGGCGGCCGCTGGCAACACCGAAGTGATCCGCGCCAAGATGAAGACCGCCGCGTCGCTGAACCTCAACGACGGCATCGAGGACATCCTGATCTCGCTGGGCAAGGCGTACCACATCATGCGCCCGGTGGCGAAGAAGTGCGATCTGGGACGGTAGTGCCGGCCGCTGGCCGGCATCCGCATGGATCCACCGTCGGTCCAGGTGCTGCCGGCCAGCGGCCGGCACTACCTTCGCGCTCGACGGCATCGCACACGCCAGCGTATGGTGAAGCCGGTCCTCCCCAGGTTAGCTACGCATGTCCAAGCCTGACATCGCTGCCGAGCTGGCACCGCGTATCGCAGGTGCCATCCGCGACGGTTTCGAGCAGTACCATGCCCGTTTCGCGGCGATCACCGCGCGGGCACGGCAGCGCTTCGAGCAGCGCGACTGGGCCGGTGCGCGGCAGGATGCGGTCGAGCGCATCGCCCTGTACGACCTGTGCATCGCCGAGCAGATGGATGCGTTGCGTCGGCTCGCCGGTGACGCGATCGGCGAGCGTGCGCTGTGGCTGCAGGTGCACGCGCGGTACAGCGCGCTGCTGCAGGGCCTGATTGACGCCGAGCTGTACAAGACGTTCTACAACACATTGGCGCGGCGCCTGTTCGCCACCCGCGGCGTGGACCCGGCGCTGGAATTCATCGCTTTCGACGTCGAGCCGTCCGATGCGATCACCCATCCCGTCGCGCGGCATACCTACGCGGTCTCGCCGACGCGGCCGGTGGAGGCCCTGCAACGCGTGCTGGCCGACTACCGCTTCGACATTCCCTACGCGCACCAGTTGCGTTGCGCGGCGGCCATCGCCGTGCGCCTGCAGGACGACCTCGCCCATTGGGGTGACACGCCGGTGCGCAGCATCGAGCTGCTCGATACCGTGTTCTACCGCGAGCGCCGCGCCTATCTGGTTGGACGTGTATTCGGCGAGCACCGCTTCTCACCCTGCGTGATTGCCCTGGTCAACGACGCGCGCGGCCTGCGTGCCGATGCGGTGCTGACCCGGCGTCGTGATGTTGCCCATCTGTTTGGCGTGTCGCGCAGCTACTTCCAGGCCGATCTGGGTACGGTGGGCGATGCCGTGGTGTTCCTGCGCAGCCTGCTGCCGGGCAAGCCCATCGATGAGATCTACACGGTGCTGGGACGTGCCAAGCAGGGCAAGACCGAGCGCTACCGCACGTTCTTCCGCCACTTCAACGAGCACCCGCAGGAGCGGCTGGTGCATGCCGAAGGCACGCCGGGCATGGTCATGGCGGTGTTCACCCTGCCCAGCTATCCGCTGGTGTTCAAGCTGATCCGCGACCGTTTCGCGTGGCCCAAGGCGATGTCGCGGCAGCAGGTGGAAGAGAAGTACGCGCTGGTGTTCAATCTCGATCGTGTCGGCCGCCTGCTCGATGCGCAGCCGTATCGTCATCTGCGCTTCCCGCGCGAGCGCTTCGCGCCGGCCCTGCTGGATGAACTGTTGCAGCAGTGCGCGCAGAGCGTACGCATCGATGGCGATGAGGTCGAAGTCGCACTGTGCTATGTGCAGCGTCGTTTTCGTCCCTTGAATCTGTACCTGCGCGAGCAGGGCGCGGAGGCGGTGCGGGCGGCGGTGCTCGACTATGCGCAGGCGATCACCGACATGGCGCGCAACAACATCTTCCCCGGTGACATGCTGCCGAAGAATTTCGGCGTATCACGGCATGGGCGGGCCGTATTCTACGACTACGACGAGCTGTGCCTGGTCAGCGACTGCGTGTTCCGCGCCTGGCCGCAGCCGCGTACGCCGGAGGAGGCGATGGCCGACGAGCCCTGGTTCCATGTTGGCCCGCGCGATGTGTTTCCCGAGCGCTTCGGTCCGTTCATGGGCCTGCCGGCTGCGGAGCTGGCAGCCGTGCGCGAGCACTACCGGCACCTGTTCGACCCGGGCTGGTGGCAGGGCCTGCAGGAACGCTTCGGCCGAGGTGACTATCCGGACACGCCGCCCTATTCGGGCGCGCACCGGCTGGCCTGAGCCGGCTGTCCTGGGCGCTTGGGCTGAGGTACTCTCGCCGATCATCACCAAGGATCCGGCAATGATGCGTTCTCCACTGTTTCTCGCCCTCGCGCTGGCCGTCGGTGCCGGCGCCCCCCTGCTTGCAGGTGACGCCACTGCGCAGACCGCACGTGCTGTACGTGCGACTGCGGAAATGAGCATGGTGCTGTCCGGTCATATCGAGGTCACGCCGGAGGGCGCTGTCAGTTCGCTGGTGCTGGACCAGAAAGCCATGGTCGCCCCGGGCATCGCCTCCTTCGTCGAAGGCACCATCGGGGGCTGGCGCTTCGAGCCCACGCTGCGCGCTGGCCAGGCGGTGGCCACGCGGGCCCCTTTGCGCGTTCGCCTGCGCGGCAAGGCTGCGGCCGATGGCGGTTATGAAATCAGCATGACCAGTGTCGACTTCAGCGAGTACGATCCGAAGGCCACTGATTCGGTGACCCCGCTGCACATGACACCGCCGCGCTACCCGGAGGCGGCCTACCGAAACGGTGGCCAGGGTGAGGTGCTGCTGCTGGTCAAGGTGGCGCGCGACGGAACAGTGGCCGACGTGGCCGCCGAGCAGGTGAACATGGCTGTGGTCGCGTCCGAGCGGACCCTGGCCAAGATGCGCGACATCCTGGCCAGAGCCAGCGTCAGCACCGCCCGTACCTGGACCTTCAAGCCGCCGACCACCGGCGAGGACAGCACCCGGGACAGCTGGACGGTTCGCATCCCGGTGAACTTCGCCCTGAACCATGATCCCAATGCAGAGGCGGAACGCTATGGCCGCTGGCGCGCCTTCATTCCGGGGCCGCGGCAGAGCGTGCCGTGGCACGAGGCTGACCCGGTCGAGCAGGCCGGCAGCGATCTGCTGCCGGAAGGCGGCGTCTACATGGTGGACGGCGCCAAGCGCGGCCTGCGCCTGCTGACCCCGCTGCAACAGAGCTGAGACCCGCTGCGGAGCCGGGCAGCCCGGCTCCGCGTCAGTCGGCGTACGGGTAGACCACCACCCGGTTGCGGCCCTGTTCCTTGGCCATGTACAGCGCCTTGTCGGCCAGCCGCAATGCCTGCTCGGCGTCGACATGGAAGCTGGGGAAGTGAGCCACGCCCAGCGACACGGTGATGGTGCCGACCGGTTCGAATGGGTGATCGGCGATGTGCTGGCGCAGGCGTTCACCGGCCTGGCGGGCCGAGTCGGTACTGATGCCCGGCAGCAGCAGCAGGAATTCCTCGCCGCCGGCGCGGCAGAGGATGTCGCTGTCGCGCGAATAGCGGCGCATCTGGTCGGCGATGTGGACGATGGCGGCGTCGCCGACGTCGTGGCCATGGCTGTCGTTGATCGACTTGAAGCGGTCGATGTCCAGCGCCAGGATCGCGAACGGGATGCCCTGCACCTGCAGCGCGTCCAGCGCCTGCTGCAGGCCGCGGCGGTTGAGCAGGCCGGTCAGCGGGTCGGTACGGCTGGCACGGTTGAGCGTACCGATACGGTCCTGCAGGGCATTGAAGCTGTGCAGCACTGCCTGCTTGAGTTGGGCGACCTCGAAGTACCACGCGCGGATGCCGCTGACGTGGCTGATCGCATTGCCAGTGTCTTCGCCGCCCTGCACGTTGCGTGCGAGCTGCCACAGTGGCAGCGAGATGCGGCGGGCGAACCACCAGGTGACCAGCAGTGACAGCAGGCCGAGCGGGATCGCGTTCCAGATCACCGCGGTCATCAACCGCGACAATGGCTGCAGCGTGGCCTCGGTCGGCCGCTGGGCGACGATGCCCCAGCCGGTGGCCGGTACCGGCGCATAGCCGGCCAGCATCGACACGCCCAGGTTGTTGCGGACCTGCTGCGCACCGCGTTCACCGCGCACGACTGCCTTCACCGCCGGGTTGCCGACCACATAGTCGCCGACCCGCTTGCCATCGGCGTGGTACAGCAGGCGGCCATTGCGGTCCACCACGTACAGGTAGGAGCCGTCGCGGTAGTAGTGCTTGCCCAGCAGCGTGTGCAGTGCGCTGCGCTGGCGCAGGTACAGGGTGCCGCTGACGTAGCCGCGATAGCGACCCTGGCGGTCGAAGATCGGGTGCGACAGCGAGACCAGCAGCTTGCCGGTGGCCGACTGGTACGGGTCACTGATCATCGGCTGGCGCGCGGCCAGTGCCGCGTTGTTGCCGACGCTGTGCAGGATCTCGCCCTGCAACTGCAGGGTCTGTGGCGAGGTGGCGATCACCAGGCCATCGGCATCGACCACCAGCGAGGAATTGAAGCTGTTGGTCTGCAACTGCAGGCGGCTGGCTTCGTCCTGCGCCTGTGCCGGATCGAGATTGCTCTGGCCCAGCCGGGTGGCCGCATACGCCAACTCCTGCTGCGCGGCCAGCAGGAAGTTCTGGGTGGTCTCGGCCAGCTTGGTGGCATAGACGCGGTTGGCTTCCAGGGTATTGCCGACCAGCTGGTCGCGCTGCACCCGGTAGCTGGCCAGCAGGGTATTGGCCAGGGCAATGATGGCGCTGAGCAGGGCCAGGGCGAGGATCAGCTTGCCCAGGTTGAGGCGGGGAGACAGCGTTCGCATGCGTCGACGGATCCGGCAGGAGGCTGGACCCGACCGGTTCTCCGGAAGGGGCGACAGCGGGAATCGGTGGCCAGGCCCTCGGGGGGCAGGGTATAGGGCGAATTATCGCCAAAAGTAGGAGGCGGCAAAGTGAAACAGGTCGCCCTGCAGGCAAAAAAAAACCTGCCGCAGCGAGCGGCAGGCTTCTTCCGATGCAACGCCGGATCAGCGCTTCATCGAACCGAAGAACTCGTCGTTGGACTTGGTGTTCTTCATCTTGTCCAGCAGGAATTCCATCGCGGCCATTTCGTCCATCGGATGCAGCAGCTTGCGCAGGATCCAGATCTTCTGCAGCAGTTCCGGCTCGATCAGCAGGTCTTCGCGGCGGGTGCCCGAACGGTTGATGTCGATGGCCGGGAACACGCGCTTTTCAGCAATACGGCGGCTCAGGTGCACTTCGCTGTTGCCGGTGCCCTTGAACTCTTCGTAGATCACCTCGTCCATCTTCGAACCGGTGTCCACCAGCGCGGTGGCGATGATGGTCAGGCTGCCGCCTTCTTCCACGTTGCGCGCGGCACCGAAGAAGCGCTTCGGGCGGTGCAGGGCGTTGGCGTCCACGCCACCGGTCAGCACCTTGCCCGAGCTCGGCACCACGTTGTTGTAGGCACGGGCCAGGCGGGTGATCGAGTCGAGCAGGATCACCACGTCCTTCTTGTGCTCGACCAGGCGCTTGGCGCGCTCGATGACCATTTCGGCCACCTGCACGTGGCGCGCGGCCGGCTCGTCGAAGGTCGAGCTGATGACCTCGCCGCGCACGGTGCGCTGCATTTCGGTCACTTCTTCCGGGCGCTCGTCGATCAGCAGCACGATCAGGTGCACGTCCGGGTGGTTGGTGGTGATGGCAGTAGCGACCTGCTGCATCATCATGGTCTTGCCGGCCTTCGGCTGCGACACGATGAGCGAGCGCTGGCCCTTGCCCTGCGGCGCCATCAGGTCGAGGATGCGGCCGGTGATGTCTTCCGACGAACCGTTGCCACGCTCCAGGGTGAAGCGGCGGCGCGGGAACAGCGCGGTCAGGTTCTCGAACAGCACCTTGTTCTTCGACGCTTCGATCGGCTCGCCGTTGATGGTGTCGACGATGTTCAGCGCGAAGTAGCGCTCGCCGTCCTTCGGGAAGCGGATGCGGCCGGAGATGTGGTCGCCGGTGCGCAGGTTGAAGCGGCGGATCTGGCTGGGCGAGATGTAGGTGTCGTCCGGGCCGGCCAGGTAGCTGGCTTCAGCCGCGCGCAGGAAGCCAAAGCCATCCGGCAGGATTTCCAGCACACCGTCGGCGGCAACGCCATCGCCGTGGCGGGTCAGCACCTTCAGCAGGGCGAAGATCACATCCTGCTTGCGGGCGCGGGCCACGCCTTCGGAGATCTGCAGCTGCTCGGCGATTTCCAGCAGCTTCTGTGCCGGCATGCGCTTGAGGTCGCTCAGCGAATAGACCGGGAAGCCCTCGGGCACGTTGGCGTGCGGGCGCGGCACGAACGGCTGCTGCTCGCCGCCGTCGTTGGGCATGCCCTCGTCGCGGAAGCGGTTGTTGCGGTCACGGTCGCGGCGGTTGCGGAAGCGGTCGCGGCGGTTGCCCTGCCCCTGGCCCTGCTGGCCATTCTGGTTGTATGGGTTCTGGCCCTGGTTCTGGCCGCCCCCCTGATGGTTGTGCTGCTGGCGCGGCTGGCCGGATTCGCGGCCTTCGCTGCCTTCGCCACCGCCACTGCTGGCAGGGGCCTCGGCGGCGGGCGCGCTCGGTGCAGGTGCTGCGGCAGGCGCCGGCGCGGGAGCTTCGGGCGCGGAGGCCAACGGCAGCGTCGGCTGCGCCGGAGCGGCGCTGGTTTCGGCGGCTGCCGGGGCGGCGGCCTTGCTCACGCGGGGCTTGCGCACACGCTTTTCGGCGGGCGCATCGGCGCTGCCGGTTTCGGAAGTGTTATCGGACAAGAGCGTTATTCCTCGCTTGAAGGTGCGAGCGCCCGGCTGGGGCGGCGAACGTTGGGAATGGGTCTGGAAGAAACTGCGTCCAGAGGGTGCGGCACGCGAACGCGGCCGGATATGCCGACACTATCATCGGCCTGCGGCGCCATGCAAGGGTCGCCGGGAACAGCATTCATCATGGGCGCAGGGGCGCCGCCGGCAGCCGCGTTCGGCGGCTGCCGGAGAACCGCAGGATCAGGCCAGGGCCTTGTCCAGCAGGCCGGCCAGCTGGGCCTTGCCCACCGCACCGATCTGCTCGCCGACCTTCTCGCCGTCCTTGAACACGACCAGGTACGGAATCGAACGCACGTGGTATTTGGCGGCCAGCGCACGGTTGTGGTCAACGTTGACCTTGGCGATCTTGGCGCGGCCCTGGTAGGCATCGGCCAGTTCGTCCAGCGCCGGGGCGATCATCTTGCACGGGCCACACCACTCGGCCCAGAAATCGACCAGCACCGGTTCCTTGGAATTCAGCACTGCGCTATCAAAGTCGGCATCGCCGACATGTACAACCTTGTCGCTCATCTTGGTTTCTCGTCTTGGATTGCACCCGGCCATGCCGGAGGTGGGTGAACTGGGCCATGCCCGGTGGCGCGACCCTCGTCGTTGCCTCGCGGCGCACTGCCGCGGTGCGTTCGGCGGGATGCCTGGACGCTCACGGCCGGCAGTGTACCCCTATCGCAGGGCAGGGACAGGCGCCGGTTGGAACCCAGCGTATCGTGATCGCTTCGATGGCCGGTATGTGTCGGATTTCACTGTCTTCCTGTACATGGGGCTGGCAGTGGGCGACACCAGCGAACCCGGGCAGGCCGTTCAAGTCCGGTGTGGCTGGGTGAAGGTGGCGTCTCTGGATGCCATGAGACGCCGCATTCCGGTTTGCCTGCCCGAGTGCGGTAAACTGGGGCATTGTGCGGCGCGCGGACCGGGTGGTCCCAGCCTGCCAACCCGCCGCAGGGGCCGCAGTTTGCGACGGTGCCCCCAGACGCTGAAGTGCCAGCCGCCCCACGGGCCGGCGGCCATACCAAGACGGACTCATGAGCGACAAACCGCTGACCGATTTGACCTTCTCCTCCTTCGAGCTGCATCCGGCCCTGCAGGCCGGCCTTGAAGGAGCCGGATTCACCCGCTGCACCCCGATCCAGGCGCTGACCCTGCCGGTCGCGCTGCCCGGCGGTGATGTTGCCGGCCAGGCCCAGACCGGCACCGGCAAGACCCTGGCCTTCCTGGTCGCTGTCGTGAACCGCCTGCTGACGCGTCCGGCGCTGGCCGATCGCAAGCCGGAAGATCCGCGCGCGCTGATCCTCGCCCCGACCCGCGAGCTGGCCATCCAGATCCACAAGGATGCGGTGAAGTTCGGTTCCGACCTGGGCCTGCGCTTCGCCCTGGTCTACGGCGGCGTGGATTACGACAAGCAGCGCGAGCTGCTGCAGCAGGGCGTGGACGTGATCATCGCCACCCCGGGCCGCCTGATCGACTACGTCAAGCAGCACAAGGTGGTGTCGCTGCACGCCTGCGAGATCTGCGTGCTGGACGAAGCCGACCGCATGTTCGACCTGGGCTTCATCAAGGACATCCGCTTCCTGCTGCGCCGCATGCCCGAGCGCACCACCCGCCAGACCCTGCTGTTCAGTGCCACCCTCAGCCATCGCGTGCTGGAGCTGGCCTACGAGCACATGAACGAACCGCAGAAGCTGGTGGTCGAAGCCGAGACCATCACCGCCGCGCGCGTGCGCCAGCGCATCTACTTCCCGGCCGACGACGAAAAGATTCCGCTGCTGCTGGGCCTGCTGTCGCGCAGCGAAGGCGCGCGCACCATGGTCTTCGTCAACACCAAGGTGTTCGTCGAACGCGTCGCCCGTTCGCTGGAAAAGGCCGGCTACCGTGTCGGCGTGCTGTCCGGCGATGTGCCGCAGAAGAAGCGCGAGAGCCTGCTCAACCGCTTCCAGAAGGGCCAGCTGGAAATCCTGGTGGCCACCGACGTGGCCGCGCGCGGCCTGCACATCGACGGCATCAAGTACGTCTACAACTACGACCTGCCGTTCGACGCCGAAGACTACGTGCACCGCATCGGCCGTACCGCGCGCCTGGGTGAGGAGGGTGATGCGATCAGCTTCGCCTGCGAACGCTACGCCATGGGCCTGCCGGACATCGAGGCCTATATCGAGCAGAAGATTCCGTCCGAACCGGTCACCAAGGAACTGCTGACCCCGCTGCCGCGCCCGGAACGCCCGGCGCCGGCGGCAGGCGAGGAAGGCGAGGACAACGAAAGCGTCGGCCAGATCTTCCGCGAAGCGCGCGAAGCCCGCGCCGCCGAGGAAGAGCGTCGGGGCGGTGGCCGCAGCGGCGGCCGCTCAGGCAGTGGTGGTGGCCGCGGTAGTCGCGACGGTGAACGCAGCGGCGAACGCCGTGCGCGTGGCCCGCGCAAGCCGCGCGTGGAAGGCGAGCAGGGCGCTGCCGCCGCGGTTGCCGGTGCCGAAGGCGCCGCCGCCCAGGCCCCGCGTCCGCCGCGCCCGCCGCGTGCCGAAGGCGCACCGGCAGCCACGGTGGACGGTGAGCACAAGCCGCGCAAGCGCCGTCGTCGTCGCCACGGCCGTCCGGTCGAAGGTACCGAGGGTGTACAGGCCAACGCCGGCAACGGCGCCAGCCCGGTGACCCCGGTGCAGGTGGTGGCCAAGCCGGTGCGTACCGCCGCCGATACCGGTGACTCGTTCCTGACCCGCATCGGCCGCAAGATCCGCCGGATGCTGTCGGGCAGCTGATCGGCGCTGCCGATCAGCGGGTAGCACCCGACCGTTGGTCGGGTGGCTTTGAAAGGTGTGCCGACCAACGGTCGGCACCCACCAGGCGGGGCCGGTGGCACCCACCGTCTCCACGACGTCGCGCCGGTCCTGCATAATCGGGGCATGAGTGTCCTGCGCTTCGACAATGTCAGCAAACAGTACGCCGGTGGCCACGAGGCGCTGACCGATGTCAGCTTCGAGGTCGCGCCGGGCGAGATGCTGTTCGTCACCGGCCATTCCGGTGCGGGTAAAAGTACGCTGCTCAAGTTGATCCACCTCGACGAGCGGCCCAGCCGCGGCGCGGTGGTGTTCGACGAGCGCAACCTGCTGAAGGTGCGCGGCGGCGACGTGCCGCGCCACCGGCGCGCGGTGGGGGCGGTCTACCAGGACCACCGCCTGCTGATGGACCGCTCCATCGCCGAGAACGTTGCACTGCCGCTGATCCTGCGCGGTACCCGCCGTAGTGACATCAACAAGCGCGTGCGCTCGGTACTCGAGCGGATGGGGCTGGGCCATCGCGAGAAGGCGCTGCCCTCGCAGCTGTCGGCCGGCGAACAGCAGCGCGTCGGCATCGCCCGCGCGATCGTCGGCGAGCCCAAGCTGCTGGTGGCCGATGAGCCGACCGGCAACCTCGACCCCACCCTGGCAGCGGAGATCATGGCCCTGTTCGCCGAGCTGCCCGCGCGCGGCACCAGCGTGCTGGTGGTCAGTCACGACCTGCCGCTGCTGCGCCGCATGCGCAAGCGCGTGCTGATCCTTGACCACGGCCGGCTGGTGGATGACATCTCGCCGCAGGACCTGGCGGAGTAACCATGGCGAAGAACGAAAACAGCGAAGCCGCCGCCCCCTCGCGCGTGGGCGTCTGGTTCCAGCACCACGTGCACAGCGTGGTGTTCAGCCTGGGCCGTGCCTGCCGCAAGCCGTGGGCGACCCTGCTGACGGTGATGGTCATGGCGCTGGCGTTGGCCCTGCCACTGGGCCTGTCGATCGCGCTGGACAACCTCAAGCAGTTCGCCGGCAGCGTGCAGCAATCACGCGACATCAACGTATTCCTCAAGGGCAACGTCGATGGCCCCGGCGCGCTGCGCCTGGCTGGCCAGCTGCGCGACCGCGACGACGTGGCCGAAGTGAACGTGCGCACGCCCGAGCAGGGCCTGCAGGAACTGCGCGATGCCGGCCTCGGTGAGGCGATCGATGCGCTCAACGACAATCCGCTGCCCTCGCTGCTGGTGATCACCCCCGGCCAGGGCAAGGACGACGCACGCCTGGCGCGCGCGCTGGAAAGCCTGCCCGAGGCCGACCTGGTGCAGCACGATGCGCTGTGGCGCCAGCGCCTGGATGCCTGGCTGGCGTTCGGCGCGCGGCTGGTGCAGGTGCTGTCGGTGCTGCTCGGCGCGGGTGCCGCGCTGGTGGTCGGCAACACGGTGCGCCTGGACATCCAGGCGCGCCGCGAAGAGATCGGCGTGCTGCAGCTGCTTGGCGCCAGCGATGGCTTCATCCGCCGCCCCTTCCTGTATCTGGGTGCGTGGTATGGCCTGGGCGCAGGCGCGGTTGCACTGGCCCTGATCGGCGCCGCCGGTGCCGCGCTGCGCGTGCCGCTGGCCGAACTCTCGCGCAGCTACGGCAGCCCGTTCGTGCTGCATGGCCTGGACCTGCTGCATGGTGGCCTGGTCCTGCTCGGCACGCTGCTGCTGGGCTGGCTGGGTGCCTGGCTGGTGACCGGCCACTTCCTCCGCCAGACCCGCCCGACCGATACCTGAGACCGGCATGCAACCGCAAGCGCTGAAGCACCTTGAAGGGCCCGCGACGCGGGTGATGGTGGTCGATGGCTCGAAGCTGGTCCGCAAGCTGATCGCCGACGTCCTGCAGCGCGACCTGCCGGGCGTGGAGGTGATTGGCTGCGACAGCATCGAAGACGCGCAGCAGGCGCTGGCGCAGGGCCCGGTGGACCTGGTGACGACCTCGCTGACCTTGCGTGATGGCGACGGCCTGGCGCTGGCGCGCATGGTCCGCGAAGCGGCCGGACAGGCCTATGTGCCGGTGATCGTGGTTTCCGGCGACGCCCAGCAGCACCTGGAGCAGCGCCGTTTCACCGAGTACGTCACCGACTATTTCGACAAATCCCTGGGCCATGAAGCGCTGGCGACCTTCATCCGTGGCTATGTGCAGCCGCAGACCATCCCCGGCGCCACCATCCTCTATATCGAGGACAGCCGCGTAGTGGCCGAGGCCACCAAGCGCATGCTCGAGCGGCAGCAGTTGAACGTGCTGCACGTGGTCAGCGCCGAAGAGGCCTTCACCCTGCTCACCGCCGAGTCGCTGGGCCGCAGCCGCCACCGCATCGACCTGGTGCTGACCGACGTCACCCTGAAGGGCGAGCTGAGCGGCCGCGACGTGGTGCAGCGCGTGCGCGTGGACTTCGGCTACGGCAAGCGCCGCCTGCCCGTGCTGGTGATGACCGGCGACGGCAACCCCCACAACCAGACCGGGCTGCTGCAGTCCGGTGCCAACGACCTGGTGCTCAAGCCGATCGAAGAGCGGCTGCTGGTCACCAAGGTGCTGTTCCAGCTGCGCCTGGCTCGATTGAATGATGGACCTTTGTTGCGATGATCGATGAAGTAACCGACACCCCGACGATCCAGCTGGAACCGAGCTGGAAGCAGCACGTCGGTGAGTACTTGTTGCAGCCGCAGATGCGCGAGCTGTCGGCCTTCCTGCGCCAGCGCAAGGCCAGCGGTGCGGCGGTGTTCCCGCCCGGGCCGCAGATCTTCGCAGCGTTTGACGCCACGCCGTTCGAGCAGGTGAAGGTGGTGATCCTCGGCCAGGACCCGTACCACGGGCGCGGCCAGGCCCACGGCCTGAGTTTCTCGGTACCGCCCGGCGTGCCGGTGCCGCCGTCGCTGCTGAACATCTACAAGGAGATCGAGAGCGATCTCGGTATCCCGCGCCCGGACCACGGCTGCCTGATCCCGTGGGCGCAACGGGGCGTGCTGCTGCTCAATGCCGTGCTGACGGTGGAGGAGGGCAAGGCCGGCGCGCACCAGGGCCGTGGCTGGGAAGGCTTCACCGATCACGTGGTGGACGTGCTCAACCGCGAACGCGAAGGCCTGGTGTTCATGCTGTGGGGCGCCTATGCGCAGCAGAAGGGCAAGGTCATTGATACCCGTCGCCATCGCGTTCTGAAGGCCCCGCATCCGTCGCCGCTGTCGGCCCATCGTGGCTTCCTCGGCTGCCGCCATTTCTCGATGGCCAACGAGTATCTGCAGCGTCGCGGCCAGGCCCCGATCGACTGGTCGCTGCCGCCGCGCTCGGTGCTTTGAGCGCCGGCTGGCGGCCGGGCCTGAACGCCGGACAACGTTCCCTGGCCTGAATGGGCCTCCAGAACGGCCCGTTCAGCTCCGCTTGACCGGAATCGGCCGGTTCCCGGCAGGTAATTGCTTGAATTCCAAGGGATTGTGAATCCCGAAAAGCGCGCTCGCCACTGTCATCAAATCGCGCTACGGTAGGGCTCTGTTTGGGACCAGTGTTGCATCAATAGGATGCTGGAACTTTTTCCTCCTTTAGCAGTCCAAATCCCGGACTGCTAAGATGGGTGCCTATGAGCCAGAACACCTCTACTGCCCTTGTGGCAAACAATCTCCCGATTCCCAGTGCGCTCGGTTCGCTGGACGCCTACATCGGTGCCGTGCACCAGATCCCGGTGCTGTCGGTCGATGACGAACAGGACCTGGCCCGTCGCTTCCGCGACGGCAATGATCTGGACGCCGCCCGCGAGCTGGTGCATTCGCACCTGCGCTTCGTGGTGCACGTGGCCCGCGGCTACAACGGCTACGGCCTCGCCCTGGGCGACCTGATCCAGGAAGGCAACATCGGCCTGATGAAGGCGGTCAAGCGCTTCGACCCGGACATGGGCGTGCGCCTGGTCTCCTTCGCCGTGCACTGGATCCGTGCCGAAATGCACGAGTTCATCCTGAAGAACTGGCGCATCGTGAAGGTCGCCACCACCAAGGCGCAGCGCAAGCTGTTCTTCAACCTGCGCAGGTCGAAGACGCGCCTGGGCTGGATGAACGCGGCGGAAGTGAGCGCGGTGGCCAAGGACCTGAACGTGTCCGAGCGCGAGGTCATGGAAATGGAGTCGCGCCTGTCCGGCCGCGATATCGGTTTCGATGCGCCGTCCGACGAGGACAACGAACACGCCCCGCCGTCGCCGGCTGCGTTCCTGGTTGCCGATGACGAAGACCCGTCGATGGCCTACGAGCGCGAGGACAGCGAAGACAACCAGATGCAGCTGCTGCGCGAAGGCCTGGCCGAATTGGATGCGCGTTCGCGTGACATCATCCGCCGCCGTTGGCTGGATGCCGACAGCAAGGTGACGCTGCAGGAACTGGCAGACGAGTACGGCGTGTCGGCCGAACGCATCCGCCAGGTCGAGGCGAATGCCCTGAAGAAGATGAAGGCGCTGTTCACCGCGTAAGGCGGGGAGGCGTTGAAGCAATGAAAAGGCCCGGCACTGCCGGGCCTTTTCTTTTCGGTGGCGTTCTCATCCATGCATGGCGTGGATCTACCCAATGTCAGTAGAGCCACGCCATGCGTGGCTGCGGCGCGGTCGTCACTCTTCGCGTGCGATCGCGCGCCAACCAATGTCGTTGCGGTGGAATTCGTTGGCCCAGCTCACCTTGGCTACGCCGGCATAGGCATTGGCCTGCGCGTCGCGCACGCTGTCGCCCAGTGCGGCCACGCACAGCACGCGGCCGCCGGCGCTGACCACCTGGCCCTGCGCATCCAATGCGGTACCGGCATGGAACACCTTGGCAGCGGCCGGCACGTCGTCCAGGCCGGAAATCACGTCACCGGTGATCGGCGCTTCCGGGTAGGGCTTCGCCGCCAGCACCACGCCCAGCGACGGGCGCGCATCCCACTGTGCCTCGATCTGGTCCAGGCGGCCATCAATCGCCGCTTCCACCAGGTCCACCAGATCCGACTGCAGGCGCAGCATCACCGGCTGGGTTTCCGGATCGCCGAAGCGCACGTTGAATTCGATCACCTTCGGTGCGCCGCTGGCATCGATCATCAGGCCGGCGTAGAGGAAGCCGGTGAACGGGATGCCGTCGGCGATCATGCCCTGCACGGTGGGATTCACCACCTCACGCATCACGCGGGCGTGTACTTCCGGGGTGACCACCGGCG
This sequence comes from Stenotrophomonas sp. CASM101, assembly GCF_049384845.1. Taxonomy (NCBI): domain Bacteria; kingdom Pseudomonadati; phylum Pseudomonadota; class Gammaproteobacteria; order Lysobacterales; family Lysobacteraceae; genus Stenotrophomonas; species Stenotrophomonas sp. CASM101. The sequence goes on from NZ_JBMRFR010000003.1 coordinate 362,233, forward strand.
CCGGCGAGTACGCGCCCATGCCGCCCGTGTTCGGGCCGGTGTCGCCGTCGCCGACGCGCTTGTGGTCCTGCGAGGTGGCCATCGGCAGCGCATGCACGCCATCGACCATCGAAATGAAGCTGGCTTCCTCGCCGTCGAGGAACTCCTCGATGACCACGCGCGCGCCGGCATCGCCGAAGGCGTTGCCCGAGAGCATGTCACGCACGGCGTCCTCGGCTTCGGCCTGGGTCATCGCAACGATCACACCCTTGCCGGCGGCCAGGCCATCGGCCTTGACCACGATGGGGGCGCCCTTCTCGCGGATGTAGGCCAGCGCGGCGTCCACGTCGGTGTGCACGGCGTAGAACGCAGTGGGGATGTTGTGGCGGGCCAGGAAGTCCTTGGCGTAGGCCTTGCTGCCTTCCAGCTGCGCGGCGGCTGCGGTCGGCCCGAAGATGCGCAGGCCGGCGGCGCGGAAGCGGTCGACCACGCCGGCCACCAGCGGTACTTCCGGGCCGACCACGGTCAACGCCACGCCTTCAGCCTGGGCCAGCGCCAGCAGGCCGTCGATGTCGGTCACCTTCACCGCCACGTTGCAGCACTTGTCTTCGCTGGCGGTACCGGCGTTGCCGGGCGCCACGATCACGTCGGTGACACGGGAGGACTGGGCCAGCTTCCATGCCAGGGCGTGTTCGCGGCCGCCGGAGCCGATGACGAGGATCTTCATGGGACAGGGTTCTCGGATACGGAAAAGAAAAGCCGGGCAGGGCCCGGCTTGGTGATGCGGATCAGTGGCGGAAGTGGCGCACGCCGGTGAACACCATGGCCAGGCCATGTTCGTCGGCAGCGGCGATCACTTCGGAATCGCGCATCGAACCGCCCGGCTGGATGACCGCCTTGATGCCGGCGGCAGCGGCGGCATCGATGCCGTCGCGGAACGGGAAGAACGCATCGGAGGCCATCACCGAACCCTCGACCACCAGGTTCGCGTCGGCGGCCTTGATGCCGGCGATGCGGGCCGAGTACACGCGGCTCATCTGGCCGGCGCCGACACCGATGGTGCGGTTGTCCTTGGAATAGACGATCGCGTTGGACTTGACGAACTTGGCCACCTTCCAGGCAAACAGCAGGTCGCTGAACTGCTCGTCGGTCGGCGCCAGCTTGCTGACCACCTTCAGCTCGTCGCGGGTCATGCCGCGGTTGTCCGACGACTGCAGCAGCAGGCCCGAGCCGACGCGCTTGCTGTCGAAGTTGTTCAGGCCGTCGCCATGCGGGATGCGCAGCACGCGTACGTTGGCCTTCTTCTGCGCGTACTCCAGCGCGGCCGGCTCGTAGTCCGGGGCAATCAGCACTTCCACGAACTGGCGGTCCAGGATCACCTTGGCGGTGGCGGCGTCCAGCGGCGTGTTGAAGGCGATGATGCCGCCGAAGGCGCTGGTCGGGTCGGTGGCGTAGGCCAGCTCGTAGGCATCGCCGTTGCCGGCGCCGACGGCCACGCCGCACGGGTTGGCGTGCTTGACGATGACGCAGGCCGGCGCATCGAACTGGCGCACGCATTCCCACGCCGCGTCAGCATCGGCCAGGTTGTTGTAGCTCAGTTCCTTGCCCTGCAGCTGCTGGAACGTGGCCAGCGTGCCCGGCACCGGGTACAGGTCGCGGTAGAACGCGCCGCTCTGGTGCGGGTTCTCGCCGTAGCGCAGGTCCATCACCTTCACGAAGGTCGAGTTCATCTGTGCCGGGTACTCGGCACGCACCGGCACGGCGGCGTCGGTGGCGGTGACCGCCGACAGGTAGTTGCTGATCGCCGCATCGTACTGGGCGACGCGGTTGAACGCGGCCACCGAGAACGCGAAGCGGGTGGCAGCCGTCAGCTGGCCGTTGTTGGCCTCCAGCGAGGCCAGCAGCTCGGGGTACTGCGACGGGTCGGTGGCCACTGCCACGCGGGCGAAGTTCTTGGCCGCCGAACGCAGCATGGCCGGGCCGCCGATGTCGATGTTCTCGACCGCGTCGGCCAGGGTGCAGTCGGCCTTGGCGGTGACCGATTCGAACGGGTACAGGTTCAGCACCAGCAGGTCGATGGCGCCGATGCCGTGCTCGGCCATCACCGCGTCATCCAGGCCGGAGCGACCCAGCAGGCCGCCGTGCACCATCGGGTGCAGGGTCTTGACCCGGCCGTCCATCATTTCCGGGAAACCGGTGACCTCGGCCACGTCCTTCACGGCCAGGCCCGCCTCGCGGATCGCCTTGGCGGTGCCGCCGGTGGACAGCAGCTCCACGCCGCGTGCCGCCAGCGCAGTGGCCAGCTCGACCAGACCGGTCTTGTCGGAAACGGAGAGGAGGGCCCGGCGGACGGGCAACAGATCAGCAGTCATGGGACGGAATCGGCAGCGGAGCGGGGCCGATATTGTAGGCGGTGGGGGCCGGTGGCGGGCGCCGCAGGGGCAGATTTGCCGTGGCAGTTGACGTAAAGGCGGGTCGGGCACATCGATCCGGCCCGATCCGGGGGCTGGGCTGCGGACCGGAGCAGGGTTGTTGGAATCTGCCAACGATGGGGTAGGCTGTGCCCCGCACTGCCAAGGATCAGCGGGTACGGATCATGTCGATCTACGCATTGAAAGGACGTTTCCAGGACCTGTTGCGTCCGGCCGTACGCGGTCTGTTCCGCATGGGGATCACTGCCAATACGGTGACCGTGGCCGCTGCCGTGGTCTCGCTGCTGGTGGCCGCGGCCGTGTGGTGCTGCGCGCCTGCCCAGCCTCTGCTGTACCTGCTGCTGCCGTTGTGGATGCTGCTGCGCATGGCGCTCAACGCGGTGGACGGCATGCTGGCGCGCGAATTCGGCCAGCAATCGCGGCTGGGCGCCTATCTGAACGAATTGTGCGATGTGATCGCCGATGCGGCGCTGTACCTGAGCCTGCTCAGCGTACCCGGCGTGCGCCCGGAGGCGCTGTGGCTGCTGGCCTGGACGGCGGCGCTGAGCGAGTACGCCGGCGTGCTGGGGCTGATGGTCGGTGCCAGCCGCCGCTATGACGGCCCGATGGGCAAGAGCGACCGCGCCTTCGTGATCGGTGCGCTGGGCTTGCTGCTGGCCTTCGGCTGGGGCGGTGCACTGACGGCCAGCGGCGTGGCTGCAGCCATGGCAGTGTTGTGCGTGCTGACGATGATCAACCGCGTCCGTCGCGGACTGCGGGAAGCGGCGGTTTCGCCGAATTAATCAAGCAGATACAAAAAGACAATCAGGAGATTGCATGCGTCAGGCGCAGGAACGGGAATTCCACAGCTTCGACCAGGTACCGCTGTTCTACCGGTACTGGGCGGGCACCACCGCAACCCCGGCCACCAAGGCCATCGTGCTGCTGCACCGCGGCCACGAGCACTCCGGCCGGGTCACCCACCTGGTCGATGAGCTGGACCTGCCCGACACCGCCTTCTTCGCCTGGGATGCGCGCGGCAATGGCCGTTCGCCGGGCGCACGTGGCGATGCACCGGGCTTCCCGGCGCTGGTGCGCGACCTCGATAGCTTCATTGCCCACATCGGTGCCGAGCACGGCATCGCGGTGGAAAATATCGTGGTGATCGCGCAGAGCGTGGGCGCGGTGGTCGCCGCGACCTGGGTGCACGATTACGCGCCGCGCCTGCGTGCGCTGGTGATGGCTTCGCCGGCGTTCAAGGTGAAGCTGTACGTGCCGTTCGCGCGCCCGGGCCTGGCCTTGATGCAGAAGCTGCGCGGCAACTTCTTCGTCAACAGCTATGTCAAGCCGCAGTGGCTGACCCATGATCCGGCGCGGGTGGAAAGCTACCGTACCGATCCGCTGATCACCCGGCCGATCTCGGTGCGCGTGCTGCTGGGCCTGTACGAAGCGGCTGACCGCATCGTCGCCGATGCGCAGGCCATCAGCGTGCCGGTGCAGCTGCTGGTGTCCGGTTCGGACTTCGTGGTGCACCGTGGCCCGCAGGATCGCTTCTATGAACGCCTGTCCAGCCCGATCAAGGAGCGGGTGCATCTGCCGGGCTTCTTCCACGACACGCTGGGCGAGCGCGATCGGGCACCAGCACTGGCGCGCATCCGCAGCTTCATCCAGACGCGTTTTGCCGAGCCGCTGCGCGAACTGCCGCGGCGTGACGCGCACCGTCATGGACCGACCTTCGAGGAATCAGAGATCCTGGCGTGGCCACCCGAACGCAACAGCCTGGCCGACCTGCGCTGGCGCGTGGTGCGCGGCGGCCTGCGCTTCGGTGGCACGCTGTCCGAAGGCATTGCGCTGGGCCTGCAGACCGGTTTCGATTCCGGCAGCACGCTCGACTACATCTATCGCAACGAAGCGCGCGGCAAGGGCCCGCTGGGCCGCATGGTCGACCGCAATTACCTGGACGCAATCGGCTGGCGCGGCATCCGCATCCGTGGCCAGCACCTGCAGGAACTGCTGCGCGATGCTGCCCAGCGCCTGCGCGGGCAGGGCACGCCGGTGCGCGTGCTGGACGTGGCCGCCGGCCATGGCCGCTATGTGCTGGAAGCGCTGGGCCAGGGCGAACAGCGCGCCGACCGCATCGTGTTGCGTGATTTCAGCGACTTGAACGTGACCCAGGGCCAGGCGTTGATTGAGCGCCTCGGTGCGGCCGACATTGCGCGCTTCGAGCAGGGCGATGCGTTCGACCCGGCACAGCTGGCCACGGTGGACCCGGCGCCGACGCTGGCGGTGGTGTCCGGCCTGTACGAGCTGTTCCCCGACAACGATGCGGTGCTGCGATCGCTGCAGGGCATCGCTGCGGCAGTGCCAGTGGGCGGCTATCTGGCCTACACCGGCCAGCCCTGGCACCCGCAGTTGGAGTTCATCGCCCGCGCGTTGACCAGCCACCGTGGTGGTGCAGCATGGGTGATGCGTCGCCGCACCCAGCAGGAGATGGATGAGCTGGTGCGCCTGGCCGGGTTCGAGAAGGTGACGCAGCGTATCGACGACTTCGGCATCTTCACCGTGTCGCTGGCGCGCCGGACCGCGTGATGGCGATGCTGGCTGCAATCCCGTTGGCCGTGGAAGGGCGCCCTTGGCGGCGCGCGCTGCTGTGGCTGGCGCTGCTGGGTCCGTTCTTCTTTGTCAGCTACGGCTTCGCCAACTGGATGGCCGGCCGCCACGCTACGCTGCCGGTGATGGCGTTCGCCTGGGAGACGCGCATCCCGTTCGTGCCGTGGACGATCGTGCCGTACTGGTCGATCGACCTGTTCTATGCGGTCTCGTTCTTCCTGTGCCGTCAGCGCCTCGAACTGGACCGGCACGCGCTGCGGCTGCTCAGTGCACAGCTGATCGCGGTGACCTGTTTCCTGCTGTGGCCACTGCGCTTCAGCTTCGAGCGGCCGGAGATCGGCGGCGTGTTCGGTTGGCTGTTCGATGTGCTGCTGGGTTTCGACAAGCCGTTCAACCAGGCGCCGTCGCTGCACATCGTGCTGCTGATCGTGCTGTGGGTGAAGTTCGCGCAGTATCTGCACGGCGTGTGGCGTTGGGTGCTGCATGTGTGGGCGCTGCTGATCGGCGTCTCGGTGCTGACCACGTTCCAGCATCATTTCATCGATATCCCGACCGGCCTGCTGGCCGGCTGGCTGTGCGTCTGGCTGTGGCCCGAGCAGGGCACGCCGCCACTGCGGGCCTGGCGCACGGCGCGTGATCCAAAGCGCTGGCGTCTGGCCTCGTTCTATCTGCTGGGCGCGGGGGGGCTGCTGGTGCCGGTGGTGGTGCTGGGGGGCACGGCGCTTTGGCTGCTGTGGCCGGTGGTGTCGCTGCTGCTGGTGGCGCTGGCCTATGCGGGGCTGGGTACGGCGGTGTTCCAGAAACGCGCCGATGGTCGCCTGACCGTGGCCGCGCGCTGGCTGCTGGCGCCGTACCTGGGTGCAGCCTGGATCAATTCGCGGCTATGGACGCGGCGTGTGCCGCAGCCGGTGCCGGTGATGGACGGCGTGTGGCTGGGGCGCATTCCCGACGGCGCGTTGCCGCCGCCACTGTCGGGCGTGGTGGATGCCTGTGCCGAGCTGTCCTGCCGCGCGCCAGGCGCGGCGTACGCCAGTGTGCCGATGCTGGACCTGGTAGTGCCCACGCCCGAGCAGCTGCGCGAGGCAGTCGAGGCCATCGAGCGGCTCCATGCGCACGGACCGTTGCTGGTGTGCTGTGCGCTGGGCTATTCGCGCAGTGCGGCCAGCGTGGCCACCTGGCTGCTGCGCAGCGGTCGTGCGGCCGATGCTGACGCTGCGGTCGCGATCGTGCGTGTGGCACGCCCCGGCATCGTGCTGGGCGCGGCGCATCTGCATGCCATCACCGCTGCAGCAGGAGCGCGCGCATGAGCACCGTTCCCGATCTGGCGACCATGCAGCTGCTGCTGCGGCAGGGGCGTTGGCCGGCATGCCTGTCGCTGGGCCTGTTGCTGGTGGCGTTGCTGCTGCTCGGCATCGAGACGGGGCTGGCGATGATCGCTGCCGGGCTGTTGCTGCTCAGTGTTGCCGCGGGCATCGCACAGGCCTACCACGCGTGGCGTGTGGGGCTGGATGCCGACCTGCTGCAGCTGCTGCGCGATGAGGGCCTGCACGACGAAGCCGCCGCGCGCCGCACCGATCAGCTGCTGCACGACAGTGGCCTGCGCCGTGCCTCGCCCGCTGCACAACTGCGCGGCTGGGATGCGCGTTGGGCCGGCATGCGCCGCCTGCTGCTGCGCCAGTACCTGCTGACGGCCGTGCAGTTTGCACTGCTGCTAATTGCCGTGTTGTGGCCGCAGACGTGAACCGGAGGGGCCGATGTTCGCCGAACTGATTGCACGCGCCTGCAGTGGCGCGATCCATGTAGTGACCGGGGCACGCGCCCTGTGGATCGGCTGTGCGCCGTCCAGCGAGCGCCGCGTGTACTACGGCAACCACGCCAGCCATGGTGATTTCGTGCTGATCTGGTCGTCGATGCCACCGGGGTTGCGGCGCCAGGTGCGCCCGGTGGCTGCTGCCGAGTACTGGCAGCGCGACGGCCTGCGCCGCTACCTGATCGATGCGGTGTTCAACGGTGTGCTGGTCGAGCGCGAGGCCGGGCATCGTCAGCAGGATCCGCTGCAGGTACTGCGCGAGGCCGTGGACGAAGACTGCTCGCTGATCCTGTTTCCGGAAGGCACGCGCAATGTGGGCGATGAGCCGCTGCTGCCGTTCAAGAGCGGCATCTACCACCTGGCACGGCAACGACCGGAACTGGAGTTCGTGCCGGTGTGGATCGACAACCTGAAGCGGGTGATGCCCAAGGGCCGGTTCCTGCCGCTGCCGCTGCTGTGCACGGCCACCTTCGGTACGCCGCTGCGGCTGCAGGCTGACGAGGACAAGGCCGCCTTCCTGGCCCGCAGCCGACAGGCGCTGCTGGACCTGGCCCCGAATGGAGGTCGTGCATGAGTTTCGTGCTGGATGTATCTGGCGATCTGGCAACGCAGAGTGTCGGCCAGCAGACCGGCCTGCTGTTTGCCGGTGTGGGGGCGGTGCTGGTGCTGGCCACGCTGGTGGCCGAGACCCTGCGCTGGCGCCAGCGCGGCCAGCCCAGTGCAGTCATCGCCAACCTGGTGTCACGCATCCGCGCCTGGTGGGTGATGGCGATCGTGGTCGGGCTGGCGCTGTTCTTCGGACGTGCCGGGGTGATCGTGCTGTTCGCGATCATCTCGCTGTTCGCGTTGCGCGAGTTCATCACGCTGGCGCCGACCCGCTCGGGCGACTACTACGCGCTGCTGGCCGCGTTCTACATCGTCCTGCCGTGGCAGTACTACCTGGTGTGGATCGACTGGTACGGCATGTACACGCTGCTGATTCCGGTCTATGCGTTCCTGTTCCTGCCGATCCTGTCGACCATCGGCGGTGATACCACGCACTACCTGGAGCGGACCGCGAAGGTGCAGTGGGGCCTGATGATCTGCGTGTTCTGCATCTCGCACGTGCCGCTGCTGCTGAACCTGCACGTGCCGGGCTACGATCCGGCGCGCAACGTATTGCTGTTCGCTTTCCTGGTGATCGTGGTGCAGTCCTCGGACGTGCTGCAGTACATCTGGGGCAAGCTGCTGGGCAAGCATCTGATTGCGCCGAAGCTGTCGCCATCGAAGACGGTGGAGGGCTTCGTCGGTGGCGTGCTGAGTGCCAGCGCGCTGGGCGCAGCGCTGTGGTGGATCACCCCGTTCACGCCGCTGCAGGCGTTCGGCCTGTCGCTGCTGATCAACCTGATGGGGTTCTGGGGCGGCCTGGTGATGTCGGCGATCAAGCGTGATCGTGGCATCAAGGACTGGGGCCACATGATCGAGGGCCATGGTGGCATGCTCGACCGGCTGGATTCGGTGTGCTTCGCCGCGCCGGTGTTCTTCCACGTGGTGCGGTATTACTGGAAGGCGGGCGGCGGCGGTTGATTCTGCCGGCTTCCATCCACGCATGGCGTGGATCTACCGGTAGTGCCGGCCGCTGGCCGGCAACTGCAACATCGTGCCATCGTGCATCATTGGGTTGCCCGCCAGCGGCTGGCGCCACCCACGCGCGCGCTTACGCGCTGATGCCGTATTCCTTCAGCTTCTTGCGCAGGGTGGCACGGTGGATGCCCAGCATCGCCGCGGCGCGGCTCTGGTTGCCTTCGCAGTGGTTGAGCACTTCCACGAACAGCGGGATCTCCATCTCGCGCAGCACGATCTCGTAGACATCGTCCGCATCGCAGCCATCAAGGTCACGCAGGTAGCGGCGCACGGACTGGGCGACGTGTTCACGCAGCGGTGGCCGGGGAGCGCCACGACTGTTGTCAGGACGAGAAAGGACAGCGTTCAAGGGGGTTCCCGATTCGGTTGGCCCGTGCGCGCGGAGCGCGCGGCCGGACGAGGTGGTGGCGGCCAGTCTAGCGCGAGCGTGCCCAGCCTGCCACGGCTGGTCGCCTGCCCCCGGTCAGAGAAAGTCGAAGGTGAATGCGACGGTGGACGCAGCGGGCTCCTGTACCCGGAACGCGACGCGCGCGCTCTGGCCCGGTTCCAGCAGGGCTGCGCCGGGGTTCTCACCCAGGTATTGCGCGGGCGTGAACACGCCGCTGCCGATCACCCGGCCATCGGCATCGGACAATGACAGCCGCAGGTCCGGCCACGCCTGTGCCCAGCGCGCATCATTGCGGATGCTGGCCTGCACCTGCAGCACGCCGGCCTGGCCTGGCAAGGGGCGGATCTCGCGGCTGGTCATGGTGAACGCAGCGGGCTCGTGCCAGGCGGGCAGGCTGCAGCGCAGCACGCCACACAGTGCACCCAGCCATACGCGGTTGCCGGCGTCGGCGGCCAGCCGCGCACGGTCGGCCAGCACACTCTGCAGGACCAGCAACAACGCCAGCCCGGCGACCAGCAGCCAGTGCCAGCGGGGGGCTGGCAGCGTGCGCTGGCGTGCGCTGCCGAGGAAGCTGGGGGCATCGCTGGTGACCGCCGTTGCCTGCACCGCGGCCAGCGCCGGTTCGATGGCTGCAGCTTCAGCAACGATGACAGCGTCATCGTCGTGTCGCATTTGTGTGGCCGGTGGTTGCGCCAGATTGCTGGGCTCGGCCTGCACCTGCTCCACAGGCGTTGTCTGCCCGGTTTGATCCTGCATGCGCGGATCGGACGCAGGCGCAACCTCACCTTCCGGGGTCTTGCGCAGGAAGGTGGCCAGGGGGCGGCGGGGTGGGTTCGGCTCGGACATGCTCAGGGCGCGGGCTCGGATCCAGCGGTCATTCAACCACGATCAGGCGCGGCGCACGCCAGTGATGCGCATCCAGTCGCCGTCCTGGGTGGCCTGCAGATCATCGAACCAGGCCGCGTAGCGCTGCAGCAGTTCGCCTTCCTGGCCATGCAGGATGCCGGACAGGGCGATGCGGCCGCCGGCGGCGACGCGTGCGGCCAGCAGTTCGGCCAGCGCATCCAGCGCCGAGGCGAGGATGTTGGCGACCACGATCGGATAGGTCGCGGCCGGCTCGTCCTGCGGCAGGTACACGTGCATGCGGGCCTGTTCGCCGTTGCGCTCGGCATTGTCGGCGGTGGCGACCAGCGCCTGCGGATCGTTGTCCACGCCGATGGCTTCAGCGGCGCCCAGCTTCAGCGCGGCCAGTGCAAGGATGCCCGAGCCGCAACCGAAGTCGAGCACGCGCTGGCCCTGCAGCAGGCCATCCACGGCCAACTGGTCCAGCCAGCGCAGGCACAGTGCGGTGGTCGGGTGGGTACCCGAACCGAACGCCAGGCCCGGGTCCAGCCGTACCACGGCGGCGTCGGCGGCCTGTGCGGCGTCGGGCAGTTCGTGATTCCACGGCACGATCCAGGTACGGCTGCCGAAATCCATCGGCTGGAACTGGTCCAGCCAGGCGCGTTCCCAGTCTTCATCCTCGACCGCGCGGAAGCTGCCGCTGCTCCAGTCCAGTTCTGGATCGAAGGATTCCAGTGCGGCCAGCAGCAACAGCGCGTTGCTGTCGGCGGGGAACAGCGCGCTCAGCACCAGGGTGTCCCACAGCGGGGTCTCGCCCACGCCTGGTTCGAGAATGGCCTGTTCGTTGCTGGTATCGGCCTCGGCATCGAGCAGGGTCACGGCCAGTGCACCCACGTCCTCCAGCGCATTTTCATAGCGGGGCTGGGTGGCTTCGGTGCAGCGCAGGGTCAGTTCCAGGAACGGCATGGTGGTGGGGGCAATCGCAGGAAAGGGGGCCATGCTAGACCATCGGAGCGTCTCCGTATTGCCTGAGATGCTGTGCCTGGATGAACGAAGCCCGTTCAGACAGGCCCGTCGGGCCTTGCTAAACTTCGTGCTTTCCTGTGTGCCGTATCTTCCGCCGCCGCCGATGGCCTTCGCTCCTACCCTGAAAACCTGGTTGCTCGTGCTGCCGGCCGTGGCCGTGCTGGGCGTGGCCGGTTATCGGGCCAGCGGCCATGCTCCGGCTTCTTCGGTAGCCTCGACGGATCTGGCGGTTGGGGGGGCGGCCACTGACAGTGCGGCCCCGCTGCCGGTGATGCCGGAGGCGCTCGCGCGCCGGCTGGCACCCTTCGAGCGTGGCGGTGCATTGCCGTCCGGGCTGCCCCTGGATATCCGCGCTGATCTCGAAGAGGCCACCGACCTCTACGCCTATGCGCAGCGTTTGCGTGCGCAGGCGGACGAAGGCAATCACGAGGCGCGCTGGATGCTCAGCCGTGTCTACGACTATTGCGCGCAGTATGCGGTCGATCCGGGTGGCTACCGCCTGGACAACAACGTGCTGGCCGGATTGGGCCTGACTGCCGCACCGGCGATGGTGCAGGCGCGCGAACGCGTCGCGCAGCGTTGCGGCGGGTTCGTGCCGGGCGACAAGCTGGGCACGGCCCTGGTGCTGTCCGAACGGCGCAAGGCGGCTGCACAGGGCAACCTGGCTGCCGAGGCTGCGCTGTTCGCCGAGGGCGAACCGCTGCAGGACAGCCCCGAGTACCGCCGTGACCTGGTTGAACGGGTGCGCACCTCGCGCGACCCGGAGGCCTTCATGGCCATCGCTCCGGGGATGGGCGTGCGTGCCTCGGGTGACCGCGCGCTCAGCGGGCTGGTGGCGGGCGAGCAGCTGAGTGAACTCGCATGGCGGCTCGCGGCCTGCGAACTCGGTCTACCGTGTGGGGCAGACAGTGTGCTGGTCAACAGTTTTTGTGCGAACGGAGGGATCTGTTCGCAGGATGGTACGCAGGATTTCCGGGATTTCGTGTATGACGCTGCGGTATCGCGGCAGGGCGCTGGGAAGATGAAGGAATGGATCAAGCGATTGGTTGGAAAGAGGAACGAGCAATGAACTACCGCCGATTCCTGCACGGGGCCAAGTTCTGGTTCTGGGTGGCCCTGTTCGTGGCCTACTCGGCCGGCGCCGTTGGCCTGTTGATGATCGATACCTATGAAGATCGCTACCGGCATCTGTCGAAGGTGGAACTGACTACTGTGAAGGCGCAGGAAGACGTGCGCCGTGCCGGTGCCAGCCAGGTGGCTGCGGTCTATCGGGCGCAGAGCGGCATGCCGTTTGCGTCGCTGCCGGCGGGCAGCACCTTCCAGGTGGTGTGGCCGGACGGTTCGACCGAGACCATGGTGATCGTCGACCCGACCTCGCCCAACGGCGTGCGTCCGCTGGCGAACTCGCAGATCCCGGCCGAAGCTGCCGACAAGCGCTGATGCGCCTGCTGTAGCGCCGGGCATGGGCTCGGCGCTGCAGCAAACGGAAAAGGGCGGGGATATCCCCGCCCTTTTCATGTCCAGCACGCGGCGCCGATCAGGTCAGCGCGATCGGCTTGTTCTTGCGTTCGGCCAGGCGCTTTTCCAGGTAGTGGATGTTCTGGCCACCGGCCTGGAAGCCCTTGTCGCGCATGATCCGCTGCTGCAGCGCGACGTTGGTCTTGATGCCATCGACCACCATTTCGCTCAGTGCCACGCGCATGCGGGCAATGGCGGTTTCGCGGTCCGGGCCGTGCACGATCAGCTTGCCGATCATCGAGTCGTAGTTCGACGGCACGCGGTAGCCACTGTAGATGTGGGTGTCCACGCGCACGCCGGGACCGCCCGGCGGATGGAAGCCGGTGATGGTGCCCGGGCTCGGCACGAAGGTTTCTGCATCCTCGGCGTTGATACGGCATTCGATGGCATGGCCGGTCAGCACCACGTCACTCTGCTTGATCGACAGCTTCTGGCCGGCGGCGATCTTCAGCTGCTCGGCCACCAGGTCGATGCCGGTGACCATTTCGGTGACCGGATGCTCCACCTGGATGCGGGTGTTCATTTCGATGAAGTAGAAGCGGCCGTCCTCGTACAGGAACTCGAATGTGCCGGCGCCGCGATAACCAATGCGGATGCAGGCTTCCACGCACACCTTGCCGATCTGCTCGCGCTGCTCGGCGGTGATGCCCGGTGCCGGCGCTTCTTCCACCACCTTCTGGTGACGGCGCTGCATCGAGCAGTCACGCTCGCCCAGGTGGATGGCGTTGCCCTGGCCGTCGGCCAGCACCTGGATTTCCACGTGGCGCGGATTCTCCAGGAACTTCTCCATGTAGACCTCGCCATTGCCGAACGCGGCCTTGGCCTCGCTCTTGGTGGTTTCGATCGAGGTCTTCAGCGAGGCTTCGGCGTGCACCACGCGCATGCCGCGACCACCGCCACCGCCGGCCGCCTTGATGATGACCGGGTAACCGATCTCGCGGGCGATCTTGGTGTTGGCGACGATGTCCTCACCCAGCGGGCCGCCCGAACCGGGCACGCACGGCACGCCGGCGGCCTTCATCGCGCGGATGGCCTCGACCTTGTCACCCATCATGCGGATGGTGTCGGCCTTGGGGCCGATGAAGATGAAGCCGGACTCCTCCACGCGTTCGGCGAAGTCGGCGTTCTCCGAAAGGAAGCCGTAGCCCGGGTGAATGGCCTGGGCGTCGGTGACTTCAGCGGCGGCGATCAGGGCCGGGATGTTGAGGTAGCTCTGCGGCGACGGCGCCGGACCGATGCAGACCGACTCGTCGGCCATGGCCACGTGCTTGAGGTTGCGGTCGACCGTGGAGTGCACGGCCACCGTGCGAATGCCGAGGGTGTGGCACGCGCGCAGGATGCGCAGCGCGATCTCCCCTCGGTTGGCGATGACGACTTTGTCGAGCATGGCGTGCCCCTCAGCCGATCACGAACAGCGGCTGGTCGAATTCGACCGGCTGGCCGTTCTCGCCGAGGATGGCGACGATGGTGCCGGACGTGTCGGCTTCGATCGGGTTGAACATCTTCATCGCTTCGATGATGGCCAGGGTCTCGCCTTCCTTGACCTGCTGGCCAACGGTAACGAAGGCCGGCTTGTCCGGGGCGGACGAGGCGTAGAAGGTGCCGACCATCGGCGAGCGCAGCACGTGGCCTTCCGGCAGTGCCGGGCCCGGCTTGGCGGTGCCGCCGGTGGAGGCTTCGGTCGGCGACTGCATCGGCATCGCCTGCGCCGCCGGAGCGGCCGGAGCGGCATACACCGGGGCGGCGACCGGGGCGGCGTAGCCGGCCACCGGCGCGCGCGACAGCCGCACCGACTCTTCGCCTTCCTTGATTTCGATCTCAGCCAGGTTCGACTCTTCCAGCAGGTCGATCAGCTTCTTGATTTTGCGCAGATCCATGAGGGCCTCTTTGGTTTCTTCTAGGTGAGGAGAGCGCCGTGGGCGCCCGGGTCGACAATCAGGTGGCGGATACCCGCAGCAGCGCCGCGTCCATCGCGTAGCGGTAGCTGTCGGCACCGAAGCCGCACACCACGCCCATCGCCTTGTCGCTGAAGTAGCTGTGCTGGCGGAACGGTTCGCGGGTATGCGGGTTGGACAGGTGGATTTCGATGAACGGCACCGCCACCGCCACCGCCGCCAGCGCATCGCGCAAGGCCACTGAGGTGTGGGTGAACGCGGCGGGGTTGATCAGGATGAAGGCAGTGCCGTCGTTGCGTGCGGCCTGCACGCGGTCCACCAGTACATGCTCGGCGTTGGACTGCAGGCTCTCTACGGCGTGCCCGGCGGCCGAGGCCTGGGCAACCAGGGCCTGGTCGATGTCGGCCAGCGTGGTGTGGCCGTAGACCTCCGGCTCGCGGGTGCCGAGCAGGTTGAGGTTGGGGCCGTGCAGGACCAGCAGCTTCGCCATGGGATCCGGAAGACGGGAAAGGGCGGCAGTCTGGCGGAACCGGCGGATGCTGTCCAGTTCGGCGAAGTTTGCAGCGTTTCAATCGACCGTTTGAAATCTGCGGAAGCGCTTGCGGCCCTATGCGGGGCGGCGGATCAAGGCGCGCTGAATGCCTTGCGGGCGGGGGATGGATGCACGTAGGCCGACGATGGCGGCAAGGGCCACGCCGGGGGATCCGCGCCAAGCGCGGGCGACGGGGCCGGCGGTCAGTAGATCCACGCCATGCGTGGATGAAGGAAGTTCCATATGCAGCAAGCCACGCACCCACCGGAAGGGCGGGTCAGGTCTCCAGCGGCACCGTCGGCACCACGTTCGGGAACACCTCTTCCAGCGGCTCCCGTTCCCCAGGCTTCGGTGCCGGCCAGTTGTACGCGTTCACCGGCTGCGCGCGGTTCACCCACAACGCGTAATGCAGATGATCGGCTCGGCCGTCCCCGGTGTTGGGATGGATCAGGATGGTCAGGCCCAGGCTGTTGAGCTGCAGCCAGGGCACCAGCACGGGGAGCAGGTCGTTGGTAAAGCCGAAATAGAACGAGGGCGTGACATGCGGCCCACGCGGCTCAAGGTTCCAGTTGCCCAGCTCCACCGGGAACCGCTCGGCGGCCCAGCGCCGTAGCAGCGCGGCCTTTTCGAAGCTGTCCTCATCGAAGTAGATGTGAGCGTGGTAGCTCTTGATGTCGGTGTAGGCGCGCGGGCGCGTGGGAAGCGTGGCCTCGCCGGGACGCACGCTGGCCGGGCGCGGGGTCGGTTCGCTGGCCGTGGCCTGGCCCCAGGGGCTGCGCCCTTCCGGTGCTGGCGGCACGATGGCACGGAAGCCGGGGCGGCCAGGCTCGGTGGTGTTCACCGCGTCGTTGCCGCGCGGTGCTGCGGCGGCGGTCGATGCACTGGCCAGGCCGCCAGCGGCCAGACCCGCCGAAGCGATCAGGCGGCGCCGCGCCGGCGACAGCAGGTCGGCCCAGTGGGCGTCATCATCGCCGGCGTCGGTGAGGGTCTGCGGGTCCGGGTGCATGAAGGGCTCCGTGGCGGCATCGTGTGGGCAGGCAAGCACGCTCGGGCACCCGCATCCACAGCGTCCAATAAGCAGGGGGCATCACCTCATGCAGGTGCGCCCCGTTGTCGTTGAGCGTGGCCGCTGGGCGGGCTAGGGTGCAGGTCTGCCGCCCGGAGCCCTTCCATGATCTCGCCCGATGCCGACACACAGCAAAAGCGCGCGTTCTTCCGCCAGCTGCACGCGCAGGGTTGCTTCGTGCTGCCCAACCCGTGGGATGTGGGCAGTGCCCGCTACCTGCAGCGGCAGGGCTTCCAGGCACTGGCCACCACCAGTGCCGGCTGCGCCTGGAGCGAAGGACGGCCGGACGGAGCGGTTTCGCTGCAGGCCACGCTGGCGCATCTGCGCGTGATGGCGGCAGCGACCCCATTGCCGTTGAATGCCGACTTCGGTGATGGCTTCGGCGCCACGCCGCAGGCGGTGCAGGAGGCGGTGGCCGCGGCGATCGACACCGGCATTGCGGCATTGTCGATCGAGGATGCCAGCGGCGTGGCCGATGCACCGCTGCGTCCGATCGACCAGGCGGTCGAGCGCCTGCGCGCTGCCCGTGCAGCCATCGACCGCGCGGGTGGCGACGTGCTGCTGGTCGGGCGTGCGGAGAACTTCTTCGTCGGCGTGCCGGATCTGCAGGACACCCTGCAGCGCCTGCGTGCCTACGCAGAGGCCGGTGCCGATGTGCTGTATGCACCTGGCATCAGCACGCGCGAGCAGATCAGCGCGGTGGTCGCCGCTGCCGGGTCGAAGCCGGTGAACCTGCTGGTCGGTGGACCGACGTCGCTGAGCCTGCAGGACATCGCCGCGCTCGGCGTGCGCCGGGTCAGCCTGGGCGGCGCGCTGGCCCGTGCTGCGTGGGGCGGGTTGATGCAGGCGGCACAGCCGATCGTGCAGGACGGACGCTTCGATGGCCTGCAGCAGGCGGCCTCCGGGGCTGCCTTGAACGCGCTGTTCCGCTAGATCCACGCCGTGCAAGGCGGGAGGGGCCGGCGACTACAGCGCCTCGATCTCCCGCTTGGGTAAGGTCACGTCGGGTTCCAGCGCTGGCAGCAGTTGGCGAAGCAGGTTTGGATTGCCCTGCAGCCCGGTGCCATCCAGATACGTCCAGCCGGAACCACCAACGCGGCGCACGGCCACCATGAACGTGGTGCTGCGCATTGGGGTTTCACGCACCCGTATCAGGGATTGGCGTGGCACGAAGCAGACTTCTTCCTCTCCGGCAGCATAGGTCCGGGTCGGCACACCTACATCTTCGCTGATGATCACTACACCGGCGTTGTGCTGCTTCTTCAACGCATCACGGGTGATCGCCTGGAAGGCGTCATCGCCGCCGGCCAGTCGCTTGAGGCTGGGATGGGTGCGTTCGATGAGGAAGTCCGCATCGCCGCGGGCGTATGCAGCCATCATGGCGCGCACATCTTCGCGCAGAGCCTTCGCATCACTGGGACTGAGTTCACCTGCGAAGGCGGATGGCA
Source organism: Stenotrophomonas sp. CASM101 (assembly GCF_049384845.1). Taxonomy (NCBI): domain Bacteria; kingdom Pseudomonadati; phylum Pseudomonadota; class Gammaproteobacteria; order Lysobacterales; family Lysobacteraceae; genus Stenotrophomonas; species Stenotrophomonas sp. CASM101. Next base: position 379,382 of record NZ_JBMRFR010000003.1, read on the forward strand.
GCAACAGCAACAGCGACAGCAGCATCAGCATCGTCAGGGGCAGGCGTCGATCCATGTTCGGGTGTCTCACAGGGCACCGCCGCACTATACGGTGGATGCGAAAACAGCGTCCCATCGATGGCGCTGGTATCCCGTAAATCGCTACTTACTATTGGTAGGTATTGATTTCTGGAGACCCCCCCATGCACAGCCTCATTGTCATCGCCCACCCTGAACCCGGTTCGCTGACCCATGCGATGGCGCATCGCATCGGCGATGCCATCACTGCCGCCGACGCCCGCAACACCGTGGCCTACGCCGATCTGATGGCCGAAGGCTTCGATCCGCGCTTCAACGCCCAGGACCAGGCCTTGTTCCGCAGCACTGGCGCGGTACCGGCCGACATCGCCGCCGAGCACGCACGGCTGGAGGCCACCGATACGCTGGTGCTGGTGTTCCCGTTGTACTGGTGGTCGTTCCCGGCACTGCTGAAGGGCTGGATCGACCGTGTCTTCACCAACGAATGGGCCTACGCACAGGACGCGCAGGGCAAGCTGGTGAAGAAGCTGCAGCGCCTGAACGTGCATCTGGTGGGGCTGGGCGGTGCCGACGCAGCGATGGTCGAACGACGCGGCTACGATGCGGCGATGAAGACGCAGATCGACATGGGCATCTTCGACTACTGTGGCGCACGCGTGCTGACGTCCGACCTGCTGCTGGATGCCGATACCGGTGCGGCCGGAGCGCATCTGCAGACCGCGCTGGCGATCGGCCGTAAAATAGGCACTCCGATGTGCTGATCGCCGTGTTCCGCCGATGCCCGCCAACGCCGCTCCCACGCGCCGCCGATTGACCCGCGAGCAACGCGCCCGCCAGTTGCTGGACGTGGCCTGGGCGCTGGTCGGTGAAGAAGGCACCGACGCGTTGACGCTGGGACGGCTGGCCGAGGCGGCGGGCGTGACCAAGCCGGTGGCCTACGATCACTTCGTGACCCGCAACGGCCTGCTGGCCGCGCTCTACGATGACTATGACGGGCGGCAGACGGTGGTCTTCCACGAGCGTATCGGCCGCGTCCGCGCGCAGCTGGCCGATCGTGCGGCGGCCATCGCCTCCGGCTACATCGACTGCATCCTCAGCCAGGGCAGTGAAGTGCAGGGCATCCTCGCCGCGCTGGTGGGAGCGCCGGAACTGCACGAGGTGCGGCGGCGTTACCAGCAGGACTTCATCGACAACTGCGACGTATGGCTGGGTCCGTTTGCCGCCGATGGCACGGTGCCACTTGCTGGGCGCTGGGCGATTCTCGGTGCGGCTGAAGCCCTGTCCGAAGCCGTGGCGGCAGGCGCGCTGGACAAGACCAACGCCGAGGCCGAGCTGCAGCGGCTGATCGTGGCGACGGTCAAGCGGCGCTGAGCGGCTTCGGGCGTCAGGCCCCGGCGGTGGTGCTGGCCAGCGTGGCGAATCCTGCCGCCAGCTGATCGCGCACCAGTGCGTCGCGCGCGTCGCGGCTTTCAGAACCCAATACCACGGTGATCAGGCGTACCGGCTGATCCCGCCCGGGCACTGCCCGGCATGCGGTGGCGGCCAGGCAGAAGCCTGCTGCCTGGGTGTAGCCGGTCTTCAAGCCATCCACGCCGTCATCGCCAAGCAGCGCATTCTGGTTGTTGCGGCTGAAGCTGCCATGCACGAACGCGCGCTGCGCGGTGATTGCCAGTATCTGCGGATGGTCATTCAGCAGGCAGGCGGCCAGCACTGCCATGTCGCGCGCGCTGGATGCATGGTGCGGCGTGGTGATGCCGGAGACGCTGGCGAACCAGCTGCTGCGCAGGCCGAGCTGGCGTGCGTGCCGGTTCATGCGCTCCAGGAACGCAGGCTGCGATCCGTCCAGGTGGCGCGCGATGGCCAGCGCCGCGTCATTGCCGGAGACGATCATCAACCCTTCCAGCAGGCGCGCGAGCGTGACCGTTTCGCCGGGCACCAGGCCCATGCGCGTTTCATCGTCGGCAACCGCATGCACGTCGCCGGCGGCGATGGTGACTTCGTCGCCCCACGAGCGCCCGCGCTCCTCGACACATTCGTAAGCCGCGTAGGCGGTCATCAGCTTGGTCAGCGAGGCCGGCTGCCTGGCGATATCCGCGTTGTGCTGGTGAATCACCGCGAAAGTTGCCGCATCGAGGGTGATGGACGACAGCGGTGCACGCGCAGGAGCAGGAGACGGCATGGAAGCGACGATGGCAGTGGGGACCCAGGAGGATAGTGTGCGGCGACTGCACGAAGCTGAAATATTGAAACGATATAACGTATCGTCATTGTGGGCCGCCGATGGCCCGACGGGACATCCGATGACTGCACGCATTCCACGCCGCTGGCTTCATTCTTCGTTGCTGCTCGCGCTGGCCGCACTTGGCGGTTGCCAGCCCAACCTGCGCGCCGAGGCTGTTTCCAGCGCCGAAGCCGGTCCGCTCAATGTGATCGTGATGATCAACGACGGTGCCGGCTGGGGTACCTGGGACGCCGCCGCCTACTGGCAGTACGGCAGCCGTGAAGGCGCACCCTATGCGGATTTCCCACTGCGCCTGGCGGTGACCACCTTTCCGTTGAACGCGAGCAGCCAGCCGACCGGTGACAACGCGCAGACGCTTGGCTACGACCCGGGCAAGGCCTGGGATGACGCGCCGGTTCCTGCGCAGGACCTGCCTTTTGCGGGCTACCAGTACCTGGCCGCGGTGGCTACCGACAGTGCGGCGGCGGGCACTGCGCTGTCCTCGGGCATCAAGACCTACAACAACGCCATCAACTTCAACAACGATGGCCAGCCGGTCGAGTTCAATACGCTGCGCGCCAAGCGCCTGGGCATGGCCACCGGCGTGGTCACCTCGGTGCCGTTCGCGCATGCCACGCCGGCCGCGTTCGCGGCGCAGAACGAATCGCGCAGCAACCATCACGCCATCGCACACCAGATGCTGGCGCAGGGCCACATGGACCTAGTGATGGGCACGGGTGGCCCGGGCTACAGCGTCGACGGCCGCGCCTGCCATGAAGGTACGGACGCGGCGAAGGCGGAGGGCTGTGCGAATCCATGGGAGTGGGTGTCGCAGCAGGATTGGCAGCAGCTGGAAGCGGGCAGCACCATCGGCGGCAATCTGGCGGGACCGTGGCGCCTGATCCGCAGCAAGGAAGCGTTCGCCGCACTGGCGCAGGGACGGTTGCCGGCCGACCGGCCGCTGATCGGTGTACCGCGCGTGGCCAACACACTGCAGCAGGCGCGCCAGCTGCAGGTGCTGGGCAAGGATGCAGCCACGCCTTCGGGAGTGAGGAAGATCGACAGCGTGCCCGATCTGGCGACGATGACGCGTGGCGCACTGCAGTTCCTGCAGCAGCGCTCGTCCAAGGGGCTGTACCTGATGGTGGAAGGCGGCGCCACCGACTGGGCCGCACATACCAGTGCGTGCGGCACCGAATGGCATTACGGCCAGTGCAGCGATCAGCCGCAGCATGGCCGGCTGATCGAAGAGACCGTGGAGTTCAATGACGCGGTGGCGGCGGTGGTCGACTGGATCGAGCGCAACGGTGGCTGGGAGCGCAACCTGTTGATCGTCACCACCGACCACGACAACAGCATGCCGATGGGCCCGGATGCACAGGACGTGGCTTTCGCGCCGGTACGCAACAACGGTCGCGGCCGCATGCCCGGAATCAGCTTCCGCCCCACCGGCAACCACTCCAACGCGCTGGTGCCGCTGTGGGCCAGGGGCGCCGGCGCGGAGCTGCTGGGCAAGCGCGTGCGGGGCGTCGATGCCGGCTACCGTCAGCACGTGCGCTGGAACGACGGCAGCTACATCGACAATACCGACGTGGCTGCCGCAGTGCAGGAAGCGCTGCAGCGTCCACGGTAACGCCCGGTTGCACGCGGGCTGTTGTCGAGGCAGCCTGCGTACATGCAGTCGGATATCCGCATCGACGGTCGTGTCTTCGCCTACGTCTTCCCCTGTGCATGGGAAGACTACGCGAAGATTGGTTTCTCACGTGATCCGCTTGGGCGCATCAGCGCATTGCACCGGCGTTGGTTCGAGTTCTTCGATCTCGACGCCGGTGCGCTGGTGGAAGCGGAAAGCGAGCGCGATGCGCGGGATCTGGAGCTGCAGCTGCGTTCGCCGTTCAAGGCGCACCGCGCGCCGGCGCCGATGACGGTCCAGGACAAGGCTGGAGGCCGCACCGAATGGGTACGTGGTGCCAACCACGCTTTGTCGCTTGCGGTTGCCGGCCTGGGCGAACAGGGCTATCGCTGCTATCCACTGAAGGGGTGGCTGCGAGCCGCGCTTCGCCTGCGCATGGACCGGTTGCACGACTGGGCTGCGGTGCAGCTTCCCGAAGAGGAAGGCCTGCGGATCCCCGGTGGCCCCGGCGAAAGAGCGCTGCGTGACACCCTCGACGGTTGTCAGGCATTGGACATCGATCCGATCCCGTGGCTGCCTGAACACGTCCAACGCTGGTATGCAGGTTGAGGAGCCTTCAACGGGTTCGCGGCGGCTGAACCGGCGCGGCCGGTTGCCGCGCGCACTGCGGGGCAGGTGTGGACGGGCTGGCCAGCTGGCGTGCCAGCTCGGCGCTGGCCACGTGGCCCTGCAGGAACAACAAGCCGCCGAAGATGTTCATGAGCGTGCCTCCACTTGAGTGGATTGCACGATACGGGCAGCATGGACGGGCAAAAAGCGACATTTCCGCAATTATGACTTGAGAGAATTTCAAGCCTTATGTCCCGCCCTCCGCTCCACGCCCTCCAGGGCTTCGTGGCTGCCGCCCGGCTTGGCAACCTGTCGCGCGCGGCGGCGTCGATGAACCTGACCGTCAGCGCGCTCAGCCACCAGATGAGGCAGCTGGAAGAACGGCTCGGGCAGCCGCTGCTGATCCGCCAGCCGCGTGGTATCACCCTTACCCTTGAGGGGCAGCGCCTGCTCGAGCAGGTGGGGCCGCATCTGGATGCGATAAACGAAGCCTTCCAGCCCTATGCCGCGCGTGCCGAGCACGTGCTGACGATCAGTGCGGTGCCATCGATGGCATCGGCCTGGCTGGTGCCGCGCCTGGGTCACTTCGTGGCTGAGCATCCGCAGATCGAGATCAACCTGCAGTCGAGTGAGCGCCTGATTGATTTCGAGCGGCAGCGCCAGTTCGACGCCGCGCTGCGGCTGGGCAGCGGGCAATGGCCGGGCCTGGTGGTGGAACCGCTGTTCGACGAGTGGCTGGTGCCGATGGCGAGCCCCGCGCTGATCGAGCGCATGGGGGGCATCGACCGTGTACCGTTGACCCAGTGGCCGCTGCTCGGTGATCCCGACGGCGCGTGGGGCGCCTGGTTCGCGTTGAGCGGGCAGAGCCCGCCATCGCGCTTCGTGGCGGTGCTGGATGATTCGGAGGCGCACCATCGCGCCGCACTGGATGGCGTAGGCGTGGCCCTTGGCCGGGTGACGCGGGCACGCCTGCTGCTGGAATCCGGCCAGCTGGTCGCGCTGTCCAGCCAGCGCCTGAAGACGGCGTGGCCGCATTGGCTGGTGTACCCGCAGCGCTCGGCCAGCCATCGCGGCTTCCTCGCGTTCCGCGACTGGCTGCATGCGCAGGCCGCCGAGCATGTGCAGCACATGGCGGACGCGCATCTGTAACGCCGCGCGGTGCTCGATCCCGACTCTACAGTCACTGCACCAGGGTGACCGCCTGCCCGGCACGCGCGAACGCTTCCTCCAGCAACGGGCCCGCCTTGATCGCTTCCACTTCCTCAAACAGCGCCCGCAGCGCATTGGCCGGGCGTGAGGCCGGTGCCGCCACTGCCTGCTGGATCGCGGTGAAGCGATCGGCCAGCACCCGATGGCCGGGATGTGCCTTCGCCCAGGCCGCCAGCGGCTGGCGTACACCGGCGGCGGCATCCAGGCGGTGCTGGTCGAACAGGGCGATGGCCGCTGCCGAGGTGTCCGCCCGCTCGATCGTGGCATGGCGCAGTTCCCGGCTCAGGAACAGGTCATAGGCCGCGCCACGCCCCACCGCGATGCGCAGTCCGTCGCGGTCGAGGTCGGTCACGTGTTGCGCAGAGCTGTTCTCGCGCACCAGATAGGTGCCTTCGATCTCCACGTACGGGGCACTGAAGGCGATGCGGTCGGCACGCGCCGGATCGATCGCCAGGAAGGCCAGATCCCAGCCGTCTTCGCCCGCTGCGGCGACCACCGAGGCTGCGGCACCGTGGCAGGTGAAGCGTGCCTGCACCCCCATCCGTTGCGCCAACGCGGTAGCCAGTTCCAGCGAGGGGCCGCGCGGTGAGCGCGCATCGCCCTGTGCCAGCACCGGGTTGCCCAGGTTGATCGCCACGCGCAGGAAACCGTGCGGTGCCAGCGTACGTCGGTGGTCGGCCAGGGACATGCAGGACTCCACGGGGCAGGGGAGACCCAGCATGCCAACAACGGTGTCCGCGTGGCGTGGACTCAGCCGCGCGCGGCGAAGGTGCCGTGGAAGCCCAGTGGCACCGCATACGGCAGCCACGCCTGGGCCAGCGGACCGTCATCCACATGGCGCGCATCCAGCACGGCCAGACCGCTGCGCTGGTTCACCGGATCGAGCAGGGTGCCGATCAGCCAGCCGTCATCGGCGTTGCGGCTGCCCGGGCGCGGTACGAACACATGCTCTTCGGCCATGATGTCCGCCCCGTAGTTCCAGAGTTGGCGGCGCCCGTGCTCGATCTCGAACGCGGCCACCGCGTTGAAGTACGGCGCAGTGGCCGTGCCGTCGATGGTCGGCGCATACAGCCGTGCGCCACGTGTGTTCGCCGAGCGCGGGTCGAACAACGGGAACTCCACGGCGCTGATGCCCAACGTCTGCCAGCGGGCCTGTCCACGGCGCAGGTCCAGATGCAGCTCGACCAGGCTGGCGCCACTGTTGGCCGCGTGTGCGCCATCACCGGCCATCGCTTCCTTCATCGGCGAGCGCGCCTCATTGATGTCGTCGTGGCGCACTGCGCGCAGCACGATGCCGCCATCGCGGGTGAACGCGTCGCCGAAGTGGTAGATCGCCGCGAACGGGGCCTCGAACCATTGCGCCTTGTCCGGCGCATCCTTGGCGACCACCGCGATGCGCACCGGACGCTGCGGTGCGAACTGCATGCGCTCGAAGAAGCTGCCACCTGCGCCGGTGAAATCGAACGGCATCATCACGAACACCAGGTGCTGGTCGGTCATCGCGAAGGCATGCAGGTAGCCATGCTCGGGTGTTTCGATCACATTGGCGCTGCGCAGCTGGCCGTCCGCACCGATGTGCCAGACCAGCAGGCCATGGCCCCCCATCAGGCTGATCGAGCCGAAGTTCCAGAGGCTGCCGTCGTGGTCGGCCAGCGGGTGCGCCGAGAACGGCAGCGCCGCCAGGTCCGGACGCCAGGTGACCGGGCCAAGCGTCTGCAGCGAATCCGGGTCCACTTCGAACGCCGAACCGGATTCGCACAGGGCGAACAGGCGGCCATTGATCATCGTCACCGAGGTGTTGGCCACGTTGGCATCATCGTTGTTGCGTACCGCCAGCGCACCGGGAATGCTGGTGCCGGCGGCCGGATACTGGAAGCGGCCGGCCTTCTGTTCACGGGTGAATTTCGGCGTGGCAACCATGCGCCCGTGATGGGTCAGGCTGCCATCACCATTGAAGCGCCAGCCATGCACCATGCCGTCGCCGTCGAACCAGTGGTCGTAGCGGAAGCCATCGCGCTCGGTCCACGCCGGACCGTTGCGGTACAGCGTGCCGGCCAGGCCTGACGGCAGCTTTCCCTGCAACTGCACGGTGGCCGGACCGAGGCTTTCGCTGTCGACGCTACGCCAGCCGAGCAGCCAAGGGTGTTCCTGCATGCCCTGCGCGAACCGCGCCGGGTCGCCGGCGAAGGCGGGAGCGCTGCGCAGCGCGGTGGTGCCCAGGGCCAGACAGGCACTGCTGCTGAGCAGGGTACGAAGGAAGCGGCGACGGTCCATGGTGGCCTCGGGTCTGGATGCAGGAATCAGCGCAGGGTGATGTCGATGGCGGTGCCGGCGGCCGGTACGTCGACGCGCGCCTCGTCGAAGGTCGGCTTGCGCATCACCTGCGGGTTGTTGCTGAAGCCGTAGCCCTCCACCGGCATGCCGACCAGGTTGGTGTCGAGCTTGCCGTTGTCGTTCTCGTCGTGGGTGAGCAGCACGGCATAGCTGCCGGCCGGAACGCCCTTGAACGTGAAGTGGGCGCTGTCGCCGCTGGGCGCTGCCTGCTGGGCCTGCACGGGCCTGGCCTTGCCGTCCCAGGCGGCGGCGCTGTCGACCAGCGCAACGCGCAGGGTGCCGGTCTGCACACGGACGTCGTGCACGGTCACGGCCAGGTCGGCGGCGTGGGCACTGCCGGCCAGGGCGAGGGCAGTCAGGGCGGTGCTGAGCAGGGCGGTGCGGATCATGGCAGTGGCTCCGGAAGTGTGTGTGGCGGTGTGGCGCCAGTCTGCGTGCGGCGCTGCACCGGGTTCAGGGCCAGTGGTCATCGATTCGACGTGCCAGAAGTCACTTTCTGCGCCGGACCCATTGCCGCCGGCGTGCGCGGCGGTCAGCATCTGGCCATGCCCAGCCTGTTCCGCCATCTGTTGCGTCCCCTCAGCCTCGCCGGCCTGGCCACCGTGCTGGTGGTGGGCCTGTCATTCGCGGTGCAGCGCAACGGTGCCGGGCTGAGCCTGCTGCTGCTTGCCGTGTTCCTGCTGCTGTTCGTGGTGCACGGCTGGGCGTCGGTGCCATCCCGCGTGCGCGCTGTCGCGGCGGTGTTGCAGGCGTTGCTGGCGGTCGTGCTGGTTGCGCTGCAGCCGCGTACCGGCACCGCACCGGTACTGCTGGTGGTGCTGGTGGCGCAGCTGGCCGAGCATTGGCCACCGCGCTTCGTGCTGGCTGTTGCACTGCTGGCCAACCTCGCCATGTATCTCGTGCTGCGCTACAGCGGCTTCAGCCAGCCGCTGCTGGTGGTGCTGCTCTATGGCGGCTTCCAGGCCTTTGCCGCACTGACCGCACACTATGCCCGCAGCACGGCGCTGGCCCGCGATGACCTGGCCCGCGTCAACGCCGACCTGCTGGCCACCCGCGCGCTGCTGGCCGACAGCGCACGCGATGCCGAGCGCCTGCGCCTGGCGCGCGAACTGCACGATGTGGCCGGGCACAAGCTCACCGCGATGCGCTTGAACCTGCGTGCCCTTGCGGCCGACCCTGTGCTGGCCGGGCGCGAAGGATTGGTGCTGGCCGAGCAGCTGTCCGGCGAGTTGCTGACCGACATCCGCCAGGTGGTGCAATCGATGCGCGATGATCGCGGCCTCGATCTGGCGACCGCATTGCACGCGCTGGCCGCGCCGTTCCCGCGCCCGAAGCTGCAGCTGCAGATCGGCGAGTGCGTGCGCGTGGTTGACCCGCTGATGGCCGAGACCGTGCTGCGCCTGGTACAGGAAGCGCTGACCAATGCCGCCCGGCATGGCAACGCAGACACCGTATGGCTCACGATCAACGAGGAGGACTCCCGGTTGCGTATCGACATCCGTGACGACGGCCAGCGCGCCGAACGTATCCGCGAGGGCAACGGCATCGCCGGCATGCGTGAGCGCCTGGCCGCAGTGCGTGGCCAGTTGGAACTGGCCCGCACCGCACAGGGCGGCATGCACCTGACCGCCTGGGTGCCGGCATGAACGGCAGCGCGATCCGTGTTGCCCTGGCCGACGACCAGGCGCTGGTCCGCGCCGGGCTGCGTGCGTTGTTGCAGGGGTTGGGCGTGGACGTGGCGCTGGAGGCCGAGGAGGGCCAGGCGTTGCTGGACGCGCTGTCCACCCAGCGCGTGGATGTTGTGCTCAGTGACATCCGCATGCCCGGGATGGACGGCATCGAAGCAGTGCGCCAGCTGCGCGCGCGCGGCGATGCCACGCCGTGGCTGCTGCTGACGACCTTTGATGAAAGTGACCTGCTGCTGCGTGCCAGCGAGGCCGGCGCACAGGGCTTCCTGCTCAAGGACGCCGCACCCGCAGACCTGCGCGAGGCGATCGAGCGCGTCGCCGCAGGTGAAACCCTGCTGCTGCCGGTCAGCACCGAGCCGGTACGCGCCCGCTACCGCTTCCACGATGAAGCACCGCCCACCGATACCTTCGGGGAACGCGAGGTGGCGATCCTGCGCTTGCTGGCCGGTGGCTACAGCAACAAGGAGATCGCGCGCAGCCTGTTCCTGGCCGAGGGCACGGTGAAGAACTACGTGTCCGCCATACTCGACAAGCTGGGCACCCGCGATCGCACCCGTGCGGTGCTGAAGGCCATTACCCTGCGCATCATCTGAGTGGACCGAGCAAGGAGTGCCAGTGAATCCGATCCTGCATGTGGAAATCCCGGCCAGTGACCTGGACCGTGCCATCACGTTCTACCAGCGGTGGCTGCAGGTCGCGGTGGACGAACCTGTCGTGCTGCACGACTGCCGGATGGCCTACCTGCCGTTCTCCGATGAGGCCGCCGGTGCCAGCATTGCGCTGGTGCTCGGCGCGGACTACCGGCCTTCCGAACAGGGGGCGCGCGTCTACATCGGCGTCGATGATCTGGATGCGAGCCTGGAGCGAGCACTGCAAGCGGGCGCCGAGCTGTGCTTCGGACCCGCCGACGCGGGCGACTGGAGCGTGGCCGAGATCCGCGACAGCGAAGGCAACGGCATTGCGCTGCAGGCGCGCGCAGCTCTGTAGAGCCGAGACCACGCTCGGCTGCTGTTGGCCCAGCCGCTCCAGCTCAGCCGAGCATGGGCTCGGCCCTACAAGGTCGCGGCGCGCGAGCGCTGCAGCCAGTCATTGATGGCCGGGTCCAGTCGCGGGTCGTCCGGTAGCTGCATGCCGAAGCGGTGTTGCAGCACGGCACGCACATCACCCACATCATGCAGCGGGCGCTTGTCCGGTGCCTGCCCGGGGCGATACTCGGTGTAGTTGCCGCTGCCGATGGTGCGGCGCCAGTCCGGCCCGGTCAGCGACGCGCGCAGCTGCCCGGGGAAACTGGAATCGGGATGGGTGCACACGTACCAGTTGCCAACCACGTTGTCGATCGGTGCCGGCGCCTGCAGGTCGAACCGATACATCGCCCGCCAACCATCGTTGGACTCGGCCGACAGCACGAAATCACCCTCGTCGGGCAGGCGCTGCAGCAGATAGCGTTCGTGCGGCGTGGCCTGCGACTGCGGATCATGCAGGCGCAGCGGCACGGTCGGGGTCAGGCTGCCGAAACCGGCATCCACCAGCCAGTCGTCGCTGTCTACGTTCACGCGCAGCAGCAGGTGGGTACGCGCGGTCAGTTCGCCGTTCTGGGCGGCCAGCAGTACCCGCGCGCTCAATGGCTGCGCATCGAAGCCCAATGCCTGCAGCAGCGCCAGCAACCCGCCATTGAGTTCGAAGCAGTAACCACCGCGGCGCTCGTCGAGCAGCTTGCGCTGCACGCTGTCCAGGTCGATCGGCACCGCATCGCGCAGCAGGCAGCTGAGGGTCTCGAAGGGCAGCAGTGCGTTGTGGCGCTGCTGCAGCAGGGTCAGGCCGGCCAGAGTCCGCGGTGGCGGTGCATCCAGCTGCAGGCGCTGCAGGTAGCGGGGGACATCGAGCGTCGTCATGGAGACACCGGGCGGGGGAGGGGCGTCCACTGTGCTCCCCAAACCGGGGTTGAGGTCAAGCGCGGTGGCGCGGAATAGCGTCAATTGGCGCCGGTTTGAGAGAGGAGGGCTCTGGCTTCTTTGCCTCGGGGATCGGAATCAAAAGAAACTCATTACGCTCATTAGGCTGGATAACTTTTCCAACTGCGTCGTAGCTCTGCAGAGGGAACAGGGATACGCGCGTTGTGAAAGCGCCCATTACTGCGACCGGAACCCCCAGAACAATTCCCGCCCAAGAGCCATGCATGGCGGAAAGCAGGCCTTCAACCCAAAGCACGCTGCCGAACAGATAGAAGATCATGCCAGTAGCAGCGGCAGCGTATCGCCAGCGGCGCTCTCGCTTGGGCATGTGAAATTCAATGCCGGCGCCATCCATGCTGCGCCGTGCCAGTGTGCTTATGCCCCTGATATGGCGCCATTTTATGCTTGGCGAGTAGCAGCGCATGAGGTTGAAGTAGGCCCGGCGCTCCTCGCGCCCGACCAGGAGGCCATAGCGCCCTCGAAATGCCTCCTGCAACGTGGACTCCTTTACCTAGCTTGCTTCCAGATCATCCTCTGAATGATCCGCGATCTTCAGCAAGTACTCGCGATCCCGATGCTTTGACTCTCTCCAGCGGTGGAAACTGTCCATAGGAGGTCCGAAGAACCAGCGCACGATAGTTGCGAGGACAACTATGACAGTACCGATCCCGACAGGGATGCCAAGCGTCTGAATCTGATTCAGTACCGTGCTGCTAAGCATGGCTGCAGTTGCTCCAAGGTAGTTGTGTGAAACGTAGTTCTATCAGTCGGGATTCTCAGGAGATGAGAAATGGAGGTGTTCTCTGTCATCGCATCGTCGCTTGTTGCCGGTACAAGAAGCGAGATCGGATCCGCGAAGAAGAAAATTAGACCTAAAGTTTCTTCGCATACGGCCGATACAGGTGCGTCTTTCCGCCTGGAGTCTGTCATGTCGGCCGTTGTCCCCCACCTCCGGTCCCTGCGCACGCGCCTTGCTGCGTTGCACTCGGCGTCCCCCGGGCTGCTGCGCTGGCTGCAGCCACATCGGCTCAGCGTGGCCAACAAGCTCAAGGCCACACTGTGGATCTGCGGCCTGGGCCTGGTGGCGATCGCTGCTGTCTACGCCTGGACTGGCCATGCCAACGCACTGGCTGCGCGCAGCCAGGCCAGCTACCAGCGCGGCAGCGATCTGGCTGCCAGCCTGTCCACGCGGGTGGCCGAAGCGCGTCGCCTGCAGGCCCAGTATGCACGCAGTTTCGATGATGCCGACCGCGCGCAGCTGTTGGCCACGCAGAAGGCGTTGCAGACCGATCTGCAGGCGCTGCGCGCGATGCCGATGGATGCTGGCCGGCGCAAGGCTCTGCAGGCGCTGACCGAAGCCGCCGACGCGTTCTCGCAGGGTGTGGCCGCCCTGTTCGAACGGGTCGACGAGATGGGCCGTGGTGATGCCGGCCTCGCTGCGCAGCTGCAGCAGGCCGCCGACACTCTGCAGGCGCAGGTGGATGTGCAGCAACGGCCCGCGCTGGCGCTGTCCCTGCAGAAGATGCGAAGGCAGGAGGCACTGCTGCTGCTCGACGGTGATTCCACCCACGCCGACCGCGCCAGCGAGGAGAAGCTGCCGTTCGACCTCGCGCTGGCGGGCCTGCCTGCGGATGTGCAGGACACCCTGCGCACCGGGATGGAGGCGTATCAGGCCGCATTGCTGGGGTATGCCGCTGCCCGTGTCGGCCTGGATGTGGAAGCGCAGTCGCTGCTGGGTGCCGCTGCGGACGTAGCGCCTGCACTGGCCGCATTCCAGCGGGCGCAGGTGGCGGCGCTGGCCAGGGCGCAGGCACGCCAGCAGGCCGGCGCGCGCACCATGAGCGTGCTGTTCGCACTGACCCTGCTGCTGGTGGCCGGCGTGCTGATCACCAGCCTGGTGCTGGTGCTGCGTGCGGTGCGCCGGCCGATCCAGGACACCCTGCGCTTCGCCAGCGACATCGCCGACGACCGCCTCGACACCACCCTGCGCGTCTACAACGCCAACGACGAGATCGGCCAACTGGCCCAGCGCCTGGTCGACATGCAGCAGCGCCTGCGCGCGCGCATCGAGATCGAGCGTGCGGTGGCCCGCGGCAACACCCGCGTGCGCCAGGCATTGGACAGCGCGCAGACCGGCCTGATGGTGATCGATGCGGAAGGGCAGGTCGCCTACGCCAACCCGGCATTGCTGCAGCTGCTTGAACTGACGAACGAAGCGCTGGTGGGCAGCGACGCGGTACGCCTGCATCCGGCGTTGGCCAGCCTGGCCGGCGTACGCCAGCGCGAGGAGCGCGAGATCGGCCATGCCGGCGTGCGCTACCAGCTGATCGCCAATGCCATCACCGACGAAGGGCATTTCCTCGGCGTGGCAGTGGAGTGGCGCAGCCGCGCGCTGGAAACGCTGCTGGAAACCGAAGTGGCAGCACTGGTCGACGCCGCCGCACATGGCGACCTGCACGGCCGCATCGCGCTGGAGGGAAAACAGGGCTTCGTGCGCACGTTGTCGACCAGCATCAACCGCCTGCTGGCGACCTTCGAGACCAACCTCGGCGATCTGCAGGCGCTTCTGGCGGCGCTGGCCCGTGGTGACCTCAGCGTGCGCATGGAAGGTGAGCTGCAGGGCGTGTTCGCACGCATGCGCGACGATGCCAACGCCACGGTCGCGCAACTGGGCCGCATCGTCACCCGCATCCAGCAGGCGACGTCCAGCCTCGACACCGGTGTGGGTGAGATCGTTGCCGGTCACCATGATCTGTCGCAGCGTACGGAACAGCAGGCGGCCAACCTGGAAGAGACGGCAGCGTCGATGCACGAGTTGACCGACACCGTTGGCCGCAATGCCGATGCCGCGGGCCGCGCCGATGCCCTGGTGCAGGGGGCGGCCGCGGTGGCCCAGCGCGGTGGCGAGGCCGTCGGCCAGGTGGTCGCAACCATGCATGGCATCAGCGAGGCCTCGCGGCGGATCGGCGACATCACCCAGCTGATCGATGGCATCGCTTTCCAGACCAACATCCTCGCGCTGAATGCCGCGGTGGAAGCTGCGCGCGCAGGTGAGCAGGGCCGCAGCTTCGCCGTGGTGGCTGCGGAAGTGCGCCTGCTGGCCCAGCGCAGTGCCGAAGCGGCCAAGCAGATCAAAGGACTGATCGAGGATTCGGTGGCGCGTGTTGGCCAGGGCAACCAGCAGGCCGAGCAGGCGGGCATCACGATGGGCGAAATCGTTGGCAGCGTGCAGCAGCTGGCCGAGCTGCTGGCCGGTATCCGCAGTGCATCGCAGGACCAGCATGCCGGCATCGCGCAGGTGAAGCAGACCATCGTGCAGATGGAAGCCAGCACCCAGCGCAACGCCAGCCTGGTGGAAGAGGCTGGTGCCTCCACCGCGCAGATGCAGGCGCAGGTACACGCGCTGGCCGAAGCGGTGGGCGCGTTCCAGTTGCAGTCGATGCCACAGGCGCGCGCTGCGGCCTGATCCTGCTCCGGTAGTGCCGGCCGCTGGCCGGCACGCCCTGATCATGCCGGCCGGCGGCCGGTACTACCCTTGTGGCTCAATACACGTCGCGACGGTAGCGCCCGGTCTCCAGCAGCGTTTCCACTGCTTCATCACCCAGTGCTTCGCGCAGCACCTGGTCCACACCTTCGGCCATGCCCAGCAGCGAACCGCAGACGTGGATGACCGCACCGCGCTGCATCCAGTCGCGCAGGGCATCGGCTGCTGCACGCAGGCGATCCTGCACATAGCCGCCCTTACCATCGCGCGAGAACGCCAGGTCCACCCGCGCGAGATGGCCATCGCCCTGCCACGCTTCGATCTCATCGGCGAACAGGAAGTCGTGCGCGCGCTGGCGTTCGCCGAACAGCAGCCAGTGCCCGTGCTCACCTGCATGCGCGGCTTCGCGCAGCAGGCTGCGCAGGCCCGCGATGCCGGTGCCATTGCCGATCAGCACCATTGGCGCACCGCCAACGCGATGGAAACCGGGGTTGCGGTGCACACGGGCCACGATGCTGGCACCGACAGGCGCATGCAGCGACAGCCAGCCCGAACCCAGGCCGGTGCGTCCGGTTTCGTCATGGACCAGCCGTACCACCAGTTCGACCGCACCGTCATCCGTACAGGATGCGATGGAGTACTCGCGCCCCGGCAGCAGTGGCAGCCCTGCCAGCCAGAGGCAGGCATCCTGCACCGCCAGCGCAGCATCGGCATCGGGCAGCTCGCGCTCGCTGGCCAGCGCCAACAGCGTGCGCGGCTGGCCGTCAATCAGCAGCGGCTGCTGGGGATCCAGCCCATGTGCCTTCAGCACCGCAACGGCGTGCCGCGCGTTGTGGCGGGGCGCGATGTGCAGGATGTCGCCCGCCTGCCACTGCACATCGGCCGGTGGCGCAAGACGGATGTGCCAGATGGCGCCGCCCACGCTGCCTGGATTGAGGCGGTCACGGCCGAGCAGGCGCCACTCGTGCATCTGCGTCGCGGTCGGCAACACGCTGTCATCGGTGGCGATGCCGGTCAGCGCGCCGAGATGTTGCTGCCACTGGCGCAGCGCCGGTATCGCAGCGGCATCGACATCGATGCGCTCGAACAGCGCACGTGCCCCGTTGCCCAGCAGCCAGCCATCGAATTGGCGGCCAAAGCCGCAGTAATGCGGGTACTGGCGGTCACCCAGGGCGAGCAGGCCGAACTGCAGGCCCGACAGATCCGGCGCTTGTGCCAGCAGCCGTCGCGCAGCGCCCCGCGCCGCATCCGGAGGTTCGCCATCACCAAAGGTGCTCAGCACGAACAATGCCTGTGCGGTGCGTGCCAGCCGCGCGGCATCGACGCGGGCCAGCGGCAGAACCTGCACTGCATGGCCGGATGCTTGCAGCTGCGCGGCAGCGCGCCATGCGAGTTGTTCGCCCAGTCCGCTCTGGCTGGCATGCACCACCAGCCACGGCGTGCCATCGCCATCTGCAGGTGTTGCTGGTAGCGACTTGCGCAGCCCGCGCGCAGCGCGCTGGCTGCTGCGCCGGTCCAGGTACAGCAGCCAGCCAGTGATGAAGAACAGGCTCATGCCCAGGCTGCTGAGCATCACCACCACCCGCCCGGGCATGCCGAAGTAACTGCCCGAGTGCAATGCGAACACGCTGGTGGCCAGCTGTCCTCCGGTGCCCTGGCGCGCGTAGGGGCGTGAATCGAGGATGGCCCCGCTGGCCGGATCCAGCTGCAGCAGATCGTGCGCGCGGTCATGCCGCCCACCGCGCTGCGACGGGTCACCGGCCATCACGCGCACATTCAGTACCTGCCCCGGTTTCTCCGGCAGACGCAGGTCGATGTAGCCGGTGCGCACGCCGGGCAGCGCATACAGCGTGGCTTCGATGCGCTCCAGGTCCAGGGCGGCGTCGGCGGCGACCTTGTGTTTGGCGGCCGGTGCGACGCCCAGCAGGGTGTTGGCTGCGCTGCGGTACCAGTCGAAGGACCACCACAGGCCGGTCAGCGCACTCATCAGGTAGATCAACAGCACCCAGGTGCCGGCCACGGAGTGCAGGCTCCACAGGAAGCCGCGTCCACTGCGCTTCCACTCCACTGCCAGCCAGCTGCGCCAGTGCCACCAGCGTCGTGGCCAGCGCAGGTAGAGCCCGGACAAGGTGAAGAACAGCAGGGCGATGGCGCAGCTGCCGGTGATCCATTTGCCGCGCTCACCGGCGGCAAGATGCCGATGCAGGTCCTCGACGAAGTCAAAGAGCGCCTGCCCGCGCAGGGCGCTGAAGCGCTCACCGCTGTAGGGGTCGAAGTACACCCAGTGTTCCTTGCCGCCAGCAAAGCGCGCCACCGACGGTCGCTGGCCGGTGGCATCCACGCGCAGGCGCTGCAGGGGGCGATCACCGCCGGCCTGCAGCAGCGTTGCCAGTTCGCTGAGTTCGAGCGGAAGCTGGCCATCAGCATGGTGTTCAGCGATCTCGGCGAAGCCGGGGTTGGCCGCTCGCAGCAGCTCATCCTCGAAGGACAGCACGGCGCCGCTGAGGCCCATCATGGCCAGTACGGCGCCGGCGGTGATGCCCAGCAGCCAGTGCAGTTGGAACAGGACGTTCTTGAACATCGAAGGAGGGGGCCCCGAAGGCTGCCGCCCGCATCCTGCGCAACAGCAAATGAGAATTAATCGCGGAATTCTCCGTGGCGGACGGGCTACGGTCAAGGAGGGTTTTGTTGCAGGGCTTTGCAGCCCTGCACCCGCTACAAGCCGGAGCAACGTCAACGTCAAAAGCTGGCTTTCCGTGGGTTGGCGGGGTGGGTCCGGTTGAGGGGGACGCTGCAAGTACGTCCATGTAAGCTCGGTCGCCGCTTGCTCGTGTGCGCAGTCCTGCGCACACGGCAAGACCGGGGTTGGGCGTCCTGCCCAACCCGCCTGAGGCATGCCTCAGGCCCATGCGGCTCACGCCCCCTCAACCGGACCCACCCCGCCTTCGACAGATTTCCGCGATCTGTCGGAACGACGTTCTGCTTTGGTGGGTGCCGACCGTTGGTCGGCACGGGGTCTGATTCCATTCTGAATATCGATATCTGACAGATGTGTCGACCAAGGTCGACACCTACCAACAGCCGGCGGAACTGTCGAAGGTGGGGCGGTGTGGCTGTGCAGGACCGTTGGCGCCATGGATGGCGCCATCGAGCCCCCATGGACGGGTTTACGGCGTGTCCTGCACAGCCACAGCGCCCCGCCATCCCACGGAAAGCCCGCTTTGGCTTTGGCTCTGGCCGTTGCCGTTGCATTGAGCAGGGTGCAGGGCTGCAAGCCCTGCAAAAAAACACCCTCACTTCACCCAGCTGTCGATCTCGCCGTGGGCGAACGGCCCCAGCTTCGCCTTCACCAGCCGCCCCTGTGCATCGAACAGCACGCTGTAGGGCAGCAGGCCCTGTGTATTGCCCAGCTGCACGCTGGCATCGCGCGGCCCCGGGGTCTCGATCACGATCGGGTAATCCACCGGTACCCGCTGCAGGAAACGGCGCACGTCCTCCGGCGTATCCAGCGCCAGTCCCAGCACCTGCACACCGTGCTCGCCCTGGATATGTGCGAAACGCGCCAGTTCGGGCATTTCTTCAACGCAGGGCGCGCACCAGCTGGCCCAGACATTGATCAACAGCGGGCGACCGCCAGCGTGCTGGCGCAGGTCCAGCGGCCGGCCTTCAAGATCCGGCAGCGACAGTGTGGGCAGGCTGTCGCCGACCTGCAGGGTGGGTGCGGCAGCCGCCACAGCAGGCGCTCCCGGCACGGCCTCAGGCGCCACCGGCGCCGGTGTCAATCGATGGCCGGCCCACAGGCCAAGGCCGGCGGCCAGCACCGCTGTCCACAGCAGCGCTGGCCGTTGCCACTTCATCGTGCGGTGCGCAGCAGCGCTTCCTCCACCACCGCCTGGGTCAGCAGGGTCGGCAGCACGGTCGGCGGCGCGCCGGGGCCGTACACCACGTACAGTGGCACGCCGACGGCCTTGTGCTCTTCCAGGAACGTGGTGATCTGCGGGTCGACATTGGTGTAGTCGCCGCGCATGTACACCGCGTTGGTGCGCTTGAGCAGTTCCTTGAATTCCGGCCGCGACAGCACGGCGCGCTCGTTGGCCTTGCAGCTTACGCACCAGTCGGCGGTCATGTTGACGAACACCACGCGGTTGTCGGCGCGCAGGCGGTCCAGCAACTGCGGTGAATACTCGACCACGTTGTCGCTGGCGGCCTGTGCGGCCCGCGCCGGCGGTGCGAGCTGGGTCACACCCCAGGCCGGCACCAGCGCGCCGATCGCCAGCAGTACGCCCAGCAGTGTCACCGCACGCGAGCCGGTCCAGCGGTTGCGCTCGAACAGCCACAGGCCGAACGCCAGCAGCAGCAGGCCACCCAGCACCAGCGCCATGCCATCCACGCCACGCTGCTTGCCCAGCACCCACAGCAGCCACAGCGCGGTGGCATACATCGGGAAGGCCAGCACGTGCTTGAGCGTTTCCATCCACGGGCCCGGCTTGGGCAGGCGGCGTGCGAGCGCCGGCACGAAGCCGATCAGCAGGAACGGCAGCGCCAGGCCCAGGCCGAGGAACAGGAACACGGTCATCGCCTTCAGCGGCGGGGCAATGAACGCGTAGGCGATCGCGCCACCCATGAACGGGCCGACGCAGGCACTGCCGACCACGCAGGCCAGCGCACCGGTGAAGAAGTCACCGGCCGGGCCGCTGCGGCTGGCCAGCGACTGGCCCAGATTGCCGATGCCGCCGCCCAGGGTGAACACGCCGGACAGGCTCAGGCCTACCGCGAACATGATGTAGGCCAGCGCCGCCACCACACCCGGGTGCTGCAGCTGGAAGCCGATGCCGACGGCATTGCCGATCGCGCGCAGGCCGACCATCAACGCGCCGATCACGGCGAACGCGACCAGCACGCCCAGCGTGTACCACAGCGCGTGGCTGCGTGCGCGCTGCGCGCTTTCGCCGCTCTGCGCCAGGCTCAGCACCTTCAGCGAGAGGATCGGCAGCACGCAGGGCATCAGGTTCAGTACCAGGCCACCGGCCAGCGCCAGCAGCAGGACCCAGACGAACGAACGGTCCGGATTCGGCGTCGTCACCGGCGGACGCGTGCGCAGCGCATTGTCGCCCTGTGCATCGGTGGCGAATTCACTGCTGGCGGTGGCGCCACCTGCGGCGGCCGGTGCCGCTGCATCCGTGTTGGGCACGGTTGGCAGCAGGCGCAGCGGGGCGCCGTTGGCGGCTTCGCGCGGTGCACCGTTGGCAGTAGGCAGCGGGTTGATCACGTCATTGCGCGCTGGCGCCTGGTCGGCGCTGGCGCTGACCTTGCCGGCCGGAATCGACAGCTTCACCCGGCGGGTCATCGGCGGGTAGCAGATGCCATCGGTCTGGCAGCCCTGGAAGGTCACCACCAGGGTGCTGTCGACGGCATCAGTGACAGCGCGGCGCAGCGGCAGCGGCACTTCCACCTGGTTGAAGTAGACCGAGACATCGCCGAAGTGCTCGTCGCGATGCGATTGCGCGGCTGGCCAGCGCGGCTTGCCGGCCAGCACGCCGGCGCTGCCTTCCAGCTTCAGCGAGGTGCGGTCGCGATACAGGTAATAGCCGGGCGCTGGGCTGAAGCGCAGCAGCAGGGTGTTGCCGTCGCTGGCGATGGCATCGAAGCCGAACGCCTGTTCCGACGGCAGCGGCAGGGCCTGGCTGTTGTTGGCCGCGCCCGGCAGGCGCAGGCCACCGCTGTTGCCGGCACCGGCCAGCGGGTTGTTGAACGGGCTGGCCGCACCGGCACGCGCGGCAGGCACCGCCGCCGCCGCACCGGCGCCCGGCAGGGTGACCTGCACCACGCGCTTCTGCGGCGGGTAGCAGACACCGGCATCGGCGCAGCCCTGATAACGCACTTCCAGGCTGATGGTGCCGGCAGCGTCGGTCGGCGTGCCGGGCAGGGTGGCCAGCAGGCGCTCGCGATAGGTCTCGACCTCGCCGAAGAAATCGTCGTGGTGCTTGTCGCCCTTGGGCATCTGCAGCGCGCCGGCATTGAAGGCCGGGTCGGCTTTGACGCTGGTACGGTGGCGATACAGGTAATAGCCTGGCGCGATCTTGAACTGCAGCTGCACCTGGCCACGTTCGGGGGCAGTGGCGGTCAATGCGAACGCCTGGTCCACCGGCAGCAGGTCTTTCTCATCCAGGGCGAAGGCGGGCAGCGAAAGGCACAACAGGGCGCACAAGGCAGCGCCACGCGCAAACAGAGTCTTCAATCAGTGTCCTCCCGGGTCTGTGCCCGGATCCAATCCAGATACGCCGGCAGGCCGGCCCGGGTTTCGACCGCGATGCACTCCGGGAGTTCATACGGATGCAGTTCGACGATCCGGGCGATTGCGTCATCGACGCGGCTCGAGGTGGTTTTCACCAGCAGCTGCAGCTCCGCGTCGGTGGTCACCTCGCCCTGCCAGCGGTAGGTCGACTGTGCGCCGTCGAGGCGGGTCACGCACGCCGCCAGGCGCTCGCCTACCAGCGCGTGCGCGATGCGCTCGGCACTGGCCCGGTCCGGGCAGGTGGTCAACAGCAGCAGGACGGGATCGACGGTCGACATGACCGTCGAGTATAGGGCCGCCGCCGGGTCAGGGCCCGGCGGCGGCAGTGGACCGCAGCGTTGCGCGGTCAGTTGGCCAGCTGGCAGGTGGCTGGCTTGGCCGAGGTGAACAGGGCCGGGGTCGCCCACTCGGGGTGGTCGATGAACGGGTTGCGATTGCCCTGGAAGCTGTAGACCACGTCATTGCGGGCACGCTCGGCATCATCCGGCGGATCGGACAGGTGCCAGTCGATCAGCGCCGACAGCAGGCCCATGTAGGCTGGCGAGCTGCTGGTCTTGACGATTTTGCTGCGGTCGTCGGTCAGCTCCAGATCCGGTTCGGACTGGCCGGTGGCCGCATCCTTGCCGCCTTCGTAGCGGATCGCCATGTACATCACCGCGCGCGCCATGTCGCCCTTGCGCTTGCCCCACACCTCGAAGGTGCCGGTGTTGCCGTCCGGCGTGCGCACCCAGTTGGAATTGCCCGGGTAGCCACCGCTGCCGCCGCCCTGCCCATTGTTGGCTTCGGTGGCACGCTCACCGCAGCTGGCATCGCACTTGCCGAACGGCTTGTTGCCGCGGTCGGCGTTCCACTGCGCGTCGGTCAGGTACAGCATGTGGGTATCGGTGTACGGCGCGTAGGGCAGGCCCTTGTCGCCGGTGGTGCTGGCAAAGCCCAGCGAGTTCGGCCAGGTGTGCTCGCGGTTGTAGGTCAGGCCGCTGCCAGTGCCCGCACGATCACTGATCTTGGCGTAGCTGCGGTTGCGGTAGGCATCGAGGATGCGGTTCGGGTTGTTCGGATCCTCGTCGGCGATTTCCAGGATGGTCCAGGTATTGGTGCCCGAGCCGCTGTACGGGTAGGCGGTATGGCCCTTGATGGTGGCGTGCAGCGAGCAGCGCAGCTGGCTGGGGCTGCTGGTGTTGACCCTGGAGTAGTAGCCGGCCGGCACGCCCGGGTTGCCCGGGTCCGGATTGCCGCCGGTGCTGGCCACGGTGAAGGCGATGCGGCTGTCGGCGGCCGGGTGCGCGCCCAGCAGGTCGGTGATGCGCGCGGCGCGGATGTCGAAGCGGCAGGCTTCACCGGCCACCAGCGCGGTGTTGGTGGACAGCTTCACGCTGCGGCCGCTGGCCGGGAAGGTCAGCGGCACGCTGCCGGAGGTGCCGCAGCTCAGCGCGAACGCGCCGCTGGCCAGGTTCACGGTTTCGCTGAACACCACTTCCAGATCGGCCGCAGCCGGGAAGGTGCTGCTGCCCTGCGCCGGGGTGGTGGTGGACACCGACGGCGGCGTGTTCGGGCCTGGCGTGCCACCGCCGCTGAAAGTCTGGCCGTTGTTGCAGCTGCCGAAGGTCTGGCCGGCCGATTCGGCCCAGGTGAAGTGGGTGTACTGGCTGCCGCTGCCGGTCAGCTGCAACGAGGTGCCCGGCGCGGTGCTGTTGGTCTCGGCTACCGGGATGTTCTGGCTGGTCATGCCGGCGGCAGGGCCACCGGAGGCGGTGATGGCGCCCTCATAGCTGAGGAACTGGACCACTTTGCCACTGGCATCGACCAGGGCGATGCCGTCGGTCGGGCCGTTCTGGATCCCGTTGGTCGGGTAACTGACCACGGCGATGGTGGCGCTGCCGCAGCCGGCGGCGGTGCCGGCCGGGACCGGGTTGTTGGCATAGACGGTGGCGGCGGACGGATTGCTGCCGTTGTAGAGGTACAGGCGGTAGCCGGACAGGTCCTCACCGGCAGTGGCTACGACCTCGATCGCTTCGCCGACGTCACCGGCGGCGGTGCTGTCGTCGTAGTGCAGTTCGTTGATGAAGACCTCGGCCTGGGCCGGCGCAGCGGCCAGCGCCAGCAGGCAGGCAGCGGCAAGCGGGGACAGCAATCGCATCGACTCCTCCTTGTGATTGGGAATGCCGGACCGAGCCTAAGGCCGATCCAGTGACACTTTGTCGTAAATGAACGTCAGATGTCTGACAGTGCGACGCTTGTCACCGAAATTGATCTGGACCGAAGCCCTGGCCGAGGCGCGCGGGTGGAAAAATTTTTTTCATTCCGCCCTTGAAAGGGGGCGGCGGGGCTCCATCTCTGCCCTGCTCCCGACGTTGTCGGGTTTCTTCACGTGCGGTTCTGGCACTCGCCTGGGGCGAGTGCTAACATCGCCGGACTTTTTTAGACCAATCAATCACTTAAGAGGTCTCCTATGAGCATCAAGCCGCTGCACGACCGCGTTGTGGTCAAGCCGATCGAAGCCGACGAAATCTCCGCCGGTGGCATCGTCATCCCCGACTCGGCCAAGGAAAAGTCCACCAAGGGTGAGGTCGTGGCCGTCGGCCCGGGCAAGCCGCTGGACAACGGCAACGTGCGCGCGCCGTCGCTGAAGGTCGGCGACAAGGTCATCTACGGCCAGTACGCCGGCAGCTCGTACAAGAGCGAAGGCGTCGAGTACAAGGTCCTGCGCGAAGACGACGTGCTCGCCGTCATCGGCTGAGCCCCGGCGCGACCTGTTCTATCCCCTGATTCCAACACCCAGCCGCCGGGCATGGCCCGGCGCTACCAGATGAGGTAACTGCACATGGCTGCCAAGGATATCCGTTTCGGTGAAGATGCCCGTTCGCGCATGGTGCGCGGCGTGAACGTTCTCGCCAATGCCGTCAAGGCCACCCTGGGCCCGAAGGGCCGCAACGTCGTGCTGGAAAAGAGCTTCGGCGCCCCGACCATCACCAAGGACGGCGTCTCCGTCGCCAAGGAAATCGAACTGGCTGACAAGTTCGAGAACATGGGCGCGCAGATGGTGAAGGAAGTTGCTTCGCGCACCAACGACGATGCCGGCGACGGCACCACCACCGCCACCGTGCTGGCCCAGGCCCTGATCCGCGAAGGTGCCAAGGCCGTGGCCGCCGGCATGAACCCGATGGACCTCAAGCGCGGTATCGACAAGGCCGTTTCGGCCGCCGTCGCCGAGCTGAAGAACATCTCCAAGCCGACCGCCGACGACAAGGCGATCGCCCAGGTCGGTACCATCTCGGCCAACTCGGACGAGTCGATCGGCCAGATCATCGCTGACGCGATGAAGGAAGTCGGCAAGGAAGGCGTCATCACCGTTGAAGAAGGCTCGGGCCTGGACAACGAGCTGGACGTGGTCAAGGGCATGCAGTTCGACCGCGGCTACCTGTCGCCGTACTTCATCAACAACCAGCAGTCGCAGACCGCTGACCTGGATGACCCGTTCATCCTGCTGCACGACAAGAAGATCTCCAACGTCCGTGACCTGCTGCCGGTGCTGGAAGGCGTCGCCAAGGCCGGCAAGCCGCTGCTGATCGTGGCCGAGGAAGTTGAAGGCGAAGCGCTGGCGACCCTGGTCGTCAACACCATCCGTGGCATCGTCAAGGTCGTGGCCGTCAAGGCTCCGGGCTTCGGCGACCGTCGCAAGGCGATGCTGGAAGACATGGCCGTGCTGACCGGCGGCACCGTGATCTCCGAAGAAGTCGGCCTGTCGCTGGAAAAGGCCACCATCAAGGACCTGGGCCGCGCCAAGAAGGTGCAGGTCTCCAAGGAGAACACCACCATCATCGACGGCGTCGGCGACAAGGCCAACGTTGATGCCCGTGTGGCGCAGATCAAGACCCAGATCCAGGACACCTCCTCGGATTACGACCGCGAGAAGCTGCAGGAACGCGTGGCCAAGCTGGCCGGCGGTGTTGCCGTGATCAAGGTCGGCGCCTCGACCGAAATCGAAATGAAGGAAAAGAAGGACCGCGTCGACGACGCCCTGCACGCCACCCGTGCGGCCGTTGAAGAAGGCGTGGTTCCGGGCGGCGGTGTTGCCCTGGTCCGCGCGATCACCGCGCTGGCCGGTCTGAAGGGTGCCAACGAAGACCAGAACCACGGCATCCAGATCGCCCTGCGTGCGATGGAAGCCCCGCTGCGCGAGATCGTTGCCAACGCCGGTGACGAGCCGTCGGTCATCATCAACAAGGTCAAGGAAGGCACCGGCAGCTTCGGCTACAACGCCGCCACCGGCGAGTTCGGCGACATGCTGCAGTTCGGCATCCTGGACCCGACCAAGGTGACCCGTTCGGCGCTGCAGAACGCGGCCTCGATCGCTGGCCTGATGATCACCACCGAAGCCATGGTGGCCGAAGCTCCGAAGAAGGACGAGCCGGCCATGGGCGGCGCCGGTGGCATGGGCGGCATGGGTGGCATGGGCGGCATGGACTTCTAAGTCCTCGCCCCTGGCATTGGGATGCCGGCCCTGGGTCGGCATACCTTCCCGTTGTAGAGAAGAACCCTGCCGCAAGGCGGGGTTTTTCTTTTTGGGCGATGCGCGGGCTTGGCCGGACCCGGCCCCGCATGCTCCGCACAGCGTGGTTCCATGGGCGAAAATCGATTATAATTAGGCGCCTAATCACATGGTGGCCGGCATGCTGGAAGCAAAACACACCGCTCTGCTCAAGGAAGCTGCGCGCCGCGGCGAGGTAAACCTGGCCCAGCTGCGCCTGTGCTTCCAACTGCTGTCACTGTCTGCCGCCATCGACCACGACTGCGCCGCTCGGCTGGCACCGCATGGCCTCAGCGAAGGCCGCTTTATCGTGTTGTTCCTGCTGCACGGGGCCGGTGGCTCGCTGCCCCCGCATGAGCTGGCCGAGCGTGCCGGCGTGACCCGCGCCACCATCAGTGGCCTGCTCGACGGCCTGCAGCGCGAAGGCCTGCTGCAGCGCCACAGCGATGCCGAAGATGGCCGCCGCCTGCGGATCGTGTTGACCGCACAGGGGACACGCCTCGCCGAGGCGCTGTTCGAGCAGCACACGCAGTGGATCGGGGGCCTGTTCAACGGGTTGGAGGCCGACGAACAGCAGCAGCTTTCACGGTTGCTGCACAAGGTCTGGCAGCACACCGATGCCGGGCGGGAATCCGCTGCATGAGCGCGCCCATTGCGGCCGAACGCCTGCGTGCGCTCAGCACCGGCCGCGTCGCCGCCACCCACCTGGCCGAGTGCCTGGCGGTGGATTTCGCCGAACTGCTGCACGTCGTGGCACCTGTGCTCGAACCGGACGCACTGCAACGCATGCGCGACGCCGCAGGCAAGGGCATCACCCAGCGCATGGCATTGGCCGCCCGCCTGCTGCGCGACAGCGGACAGGGCGATCCCGCGCAGTGGCGGGGCCACGCCTCCGATACGGTGCGTGGCTGGGCCTGCTACCTGATCGGCAGTGACGCCGGCACGCCCCTGGCAGAGAAGCTGCAGGCGATACGAACGCTGGCCGATGACCCGCACTTCGGCGTGCGCGAATGGGCCTGGCTGGCACTGCGCGCGGACATCGTTGCTGCACCGCTGCAGGCGCTTGGGTACCTGCAACCGTGGACGCAGGAAGTATCGCCGTACCTGCGCCGTTTCGCCTGCGAGGCGCTGCGTCCCCGGGGCGTCTGGGCTACGCATATCGCGCTGTTCAAGCAGCAGCCCCAACACGCAGTGCCGTTGCTGGACGCGCTGGCCGACGACCCCGAGCGCTATGTGCAGGACTCCGTCGGCAATTGGCTCAACGATGCCGGCAAGACGCAGCCGCAATGGCTGCGTGGGCTGTGCGCACGTTGGCAACGCGAGCACCACAGCGATGCCAACGCCTACATCCGCAAACGCGCCATGCGATCACTGCGGTAATGGCGGCCGCTGGCCGGCAATCCCATGAACCTCAAGGAAGAACCGCAATGCCCCACACCTTCATCGAGCTCTACACCGCCACCCCCGCCTGGACGGCGCTCTCGCCCGGACAACGCACCGCCTTCTTCGCCCGCATCGGCGAGGGCATGCAGCGTTTCGACCCGGAAAGCATCAGGCCGCTGGCCATGGGCCGCATTGCTACCGACGTGCCGCATGGCAGCGGCGAGCAGTTCTATGCGGTCTGGCACTGCGCCAGCCGCGAAGCGGCCGACACGCTGGTGGCCGGGATCGCCGCCACTGGCTGGCATGATTACTTCACCACCACCCATGCCATCGGTGAGGTGAACAGCATGGGCCAGCATCTGGCCGACCTGGCCGCGCTCTAGTGGTACGGCGGCGGCCTGCGATCCCCGCCATGGGCGGCACATGCGCCTGTCACCGATACACGGTAAACAGTGCGTTGCCCATGTCCATCCGCAGGGACGTTGATCATGCAGAGCAAGCTCGAGGTCACGCTGTTCGGTCCGCTTGGCGAGTGCCCGGCATTGCAGTTGCCGGGGCAGGAGAACCCGTCGGTGGCCATCCCGGAATCGGCCCTGCGTCGATTGGTCTCCGACCTCTACACCGCACGCTCCCTGCTCAACCCCGAGCAGCTGGACGAGGCCCGGCAGGAGCTGGATCGGGTGCTGGAGCGCTGGGCCGATATCCACGAAGGCCTGCTGCTGGACGTGGAAGTGCATGGCAGATGAGCGACGTTGCATGGCGACCACCGCGTGGGCTGCGCGGGCGGGCGCATCGCTGAACCGCGCCCCAGTTGCGGATGAAACATTTTGCACTGCGCAAAAG
Source organism: Stenotrophomonas sp. CASM101 (assembly GCF_049384845.1). Taxonomy (NCBI): domain Bacteria; kingdom Pseudomonadati; phylum Pseudomonadota; class Gammaproteobacteria; order Lysobacterales; family Lysobacteraceae; genus Stenotrophomonas; species Stenotrophomonas sp. CASM101. Next base: position 407,579 of record NZ_JBMRFR010000003.1, read on the forward strand.
CTGTGCTATCAATAGATCCCATGAACGCAGCCGCTACCCGTTTTTACTGGTATTACTTTCCGAAGCCACTGGCGGAGGAAGGACTGCGCTCACCCTGAAGAAAGCTTCAGACGCATTCCCGAAAGCCGCCAGCGAACCTGGCGGCTTTTTTCATGCCGCCGCGCTGGGGACCCCAACGTTCCGGAGATCTCCTGCAATGCCCCCGCACACCGACGACCTGCGTATCCGCACCATCGAACCGCTGACACCGCCTGCCCAGCTGCTGGCGATGCTGCCGTGTGACGATGAAGCCTCCGGCACCGTCAGCGCCTCGCGCGCGGCGCTGCACCAGATCCTGCACGGCCGTGACGACCGCCTGGCGGTGGTGGTGGGCCCGTGCTCGATCCACGACCCGAACGCCGCCATCGAGTACGCCCAGCGCCTGAAGCCACTGCGCGACGCGCTGGCAGGCGAGCTGGAAATCGTCATGCGCGTGTACTTCGAGAAGCCACGCACCACGGTGGGCTGGAAGGGCCTGATCAATGACCCGGACCTGGATGGCAGCTTCAGGATCGACAAGGGCCTGCGCATCGCCCGTGGCCTGCTGCGCGACATCAACAAGCTTGGCCTGCCGGCGGGTGTTGAATTCCTCGACGTGATCTCACCGCAGTACATCGCCGATCTGGTGGCGTGGGGCGCGATCGGTGCGCGTACCACCGAAAGCCAGGTGCACCGTGAGCTGGCCTCGGGACTGTCGTGCCCGGTCGGCTTCAAGAACGGCACCGATGGCAACGTGAAGATCGCCGCCGACGCGGTGGGTGCGGCTTCCAATCCGCATCACTTCCTGTCGGTCACCAAGCAGGGCGGCACTGCCATCGTGTCGACCACCGGCAACCCCGATTGCCATGTGATCCTGCGTGGGGGCAAGCAGCCGAACTACGACGCAGCCAGTGTTGCCGACGCCTGCCAGGCGCTGGCCAAGGCCAAGCTGCCGGCGCGCCTGATGATCGATGCCAGCCATGCCAACAGCCTGAAGAACCCGGAGAACCAGCCGAAGGTGATCGAGGACATTGCTGTTCAGCTGGAAGACGGCGAACAGCGCATCGTGGGCGTGATGATCGAGAGCCATCTGGTCGGGGGCCGCCAGGAACTGGTGGAAGGCCAGCCGCTGGTCTACGGCCAGAGCATCACCGATGGCTGCATCGACTGGGACACCACCGTGACGGTGCTGGAGCGACTGGCCGCGGCCGTGCGCGCCCGTCGCGACGTAAAGGTGTCCGAAGCCGCTTGAGTGCGGCACGTGTGTGGATGGCGGCCAGCGCCTGCGGGGGTGCGGCCGCGATCAGGGCCGGTCGGAGTTGGAGACCGGCCCATCTGCACCGGCGATGCGCCTGGCGCTGCGCATGAGCGACAGCGCCAGGTACATCGCCGGGGTGGTGCGGATTGCGCCGCGCGAACCTCAATGCACTTCGTCGTGGTACACGAACTTCGGCATTTCCCAGCGGTAGTGGATCGCCAGCAGGCGCAGCGCGAAGCCGCCGCCGAGGCAGCACAGGATTGCGGTGGCATCGGCCACGCCCCAGTGCAGCAGCAACAGGTAGGCCGCGCCGGTCAGCAGCGCGATGATCGCGTACAGCTCTTTCTGGAAGATCAGCGGCACCTCGTTGCAGAGGATGTCGCGCAGCACGCCGCCGAACGCGCCGGTCAGCATGCCGGCAATCAGCACGATGGGCATGGCATGGCCGGCCTCGCGCGCGATCGAGCAGCCGATCAGGGTGAAGGCGATCAGGCCCAGGCCATCGAGCACCAGGAAAGTGCGGCGGAAGTGGTGCATCCAACGTGCGACCCAGGTGGCGATCAGCGCCGCGCATACGGTGAAGCCCAGGTACTCGGGATGCTTCACCCAGCCCAGCGGATAGTGGCCGAGCAGGATGTCGCGCAGTGATCCGCCGCCGAGGGCGGTGACGCAGGCGATCATGACCACACCGAACAGGTCCATGCGGCGGCGGCCTGCGGACAGTGCGCCGGTCATGGCTTCGGCGGAAATGGCAATCAGGTAGATGATGGACAGCAGCATGGGACAGGCTCCGGGCGCGGTGGGGCCGGCCATGCGCGACTACCGCCACTGCCTGCGCAATGACGGGATGACGATGACCGGTGCCGCTCCCGCTGTCCTTTTGCCTGAGAGTTCAGCGGCGTTGGCCGCGTGCCCCTTCGGCGGATCGTCCCGGGCGTGCCCGGTGACCTCTCTCCAGCTCGGCGAGTCGAATGCATGGTTGGTGGGATTCCAGCCCACCGGCCTGAGCGATCATGGGAGCCTGCGCCTTCGGCGGGCGCCAGCGCGGCGCCTCTCTCCTGCATTCGGCCGCCAGTATATCCGCTGCAGTGCAGCACGGCATAATCCGGGCATGGCCCCGTCCCTCCGCCCCTGGTTCCTGTACCTGCTCGAATGCCGGGATGGCAGCTATTACGCCGGCATCAGCACCGACGTGGACGCGCGTTTCGCTGCCCACCAGGCCGGCAAGGGCGCGCGCTACACCCGGGCGCGGCCACCGCTGCGCGTGCTGGCCGTGCGCGAGTACCCGGACCGGGCCGCCGCGTCACGGGCCGAATGGCAGCTCAAGCAGCAGCCGCGCGAACGCAAGCTGGCCTGGCTGCAGGCGCCGGATCCCGCGCTTCTGTAGGGCCGAGCCCACGCTCGGCTGTTGTTGCTGCTGCCTGATGGTGAAGCCGAGCATGGGCCCGGCTCTACAGTAGATCCACGCCATGCGTGGATGCGGCTTGCACATGCCATGATCGCCCAGCCCTCAGCGCTGGAGACCCGGATGTCCACGATCGCCCTGCTGTTCGCTCTTTCCGCAGCAACGAGCCCCGCCGCCGACCCGGCCACCCTCGCGGCCATCGAAGCCACCTGCCACGATTACGTCGACGGCCAGCTGGAGGCCGACCCGCAGCGCGTCGCCCGCTCCCTGCATCCGGACCTGGCCAAGCGCGCGGTCCTCGGCGATACGCCCGACGAACGCCTGGGCCTGCGCCGTATGTCGAAGGAAGAACTGGTCTCGCTGACGAAGCAGGGCGCGTTGAAGATCCCGAAGGATCAATGGGACCACCGCTGCAGGGTGCTGGACGTGACCGGCAACGCGGCCTCGGTGCGGCTGGAAACCCCGTGGTTCGTCGACTACTTCCACATGGGGCGCTTCGACCAGCGCTGGGTAATCGTCAACGCACTGTGGTACCCGAAACCGAAGGCGCCGTAGAGCCGAGCCCATGCTCGGCTTCTGCAAACCGCGCGAAGTGCAGCCGAGCATGGCTCGGCGCTACAGGAGCATGCGTGCGGCCCTAGCGCTTCGGTCGCCGGTCGTCCTGGTCATCACCGAAGATGATGCGCGCGCTGCGCTGGTAGCTCCAGTACGCCACGGCCCAGTTCAGCAGCACCACGATGCGGTTGCGGAAGCCGATCAGGAAGAACACGTGCGCGGCCAGCCAGAACCACCAGGCCAGCACGCCGGAAAGCTGCAGCCGGCCCAGGTGCACGATCGCGGCCATGCGGCCGATGGTGGCCAGGTTGCCGTAGTCGGCGTACTTGAACGGGCCGGGCTCGGGCTTGCCGTGCAGGCGCGCGCGGATCACCTCGGCCACGTATTTGCCCATCTGCTTGGCGGCCGGTGCCACCCCGGGTACCGGCTTGCCGTCGGCCTGGCTCAGTGCGGCCAGGTCGCCGGCCACGAACAGCTCCGGGTGATCGGGCAGGGTCAGGTCCGGTTGCACCGGCACGCGTCCGGCGCGGTCCAGCGGCACGTCCAGCGTGCGCGCCAGCGGTGAAGCGGCCACGCCGGCGGCCCAGACCACGGTGCGCGCCGGTACGAACTGTTCGCCGAGCCTGAAGCCCTGGCTGTCGATGTCGCTCACCGGGGTACCGGTCAGCACTTCCACGCCCAGCTTTTCCAGTTGGCGACGCGCCTTCAGCGAAAGCACATCCGGGAACGAGGACAGCACGCGGGGCCCAGCCTCGACCAGCCGCACCCTGGCGCTGGCCGGGTCGATGTGGCGGAATTCGTTGCGCAGCGTGTGGCGCGCGATCTCGGCCAGCGTGCCGGCCAGTTCGACGCCGGTGGGACCACCACCGACGACGGCGAAACTCAGCCACGCCGCCTTCTTTGCCGGGTCCGGTTCGGCCTCGGCACGCTCGAACGCCAGCAGCAGCTTGCGGCGCAGCGCGATGGCATCGTCCAGCGTCTTCAGGCCGGGCGCATCATCGGCCCATTGGTCGTTGCCGAAGTAGGCGTGGGTGGCACCGGTGGCCAGCAGCAGGCTGTCGTAGTCCAGCGTGCTGCCATCGGCCATGCGGATCTGCCGCGCCCGCTTGTCGATGGCCACCACTTCGCCGAGGCGGACTTCCACATTGCGCTGGTGGCCAAGGATGTGGCGCAGCGGTGCGGCGATATCCGGTGCGGACAGGCCGGCAGTGGCCACCTGGTACAGCAGCGGCTGGAACAGGTGATGGTTGCGGCGGTCGACCAGGGTGATGCGTATGCGCTCGCGGGCCAGGGCACGGGTGGCCCAGAGACCGGCAAAACCGCCGCCGACAACGACCAGGTGGGGAACGCGCTTGCGACTCATCGACTCACTCCAGTGGGGGCATCGGGGGAAGCGCCTGGCATCTTCGCACGGCGGCCACCTGTCACGTCAGCGCCTGCCCGGATCGGCGATACTCGGGTTCAGGCAACGGCCCGTGAGGAGCCCATGAGCGAACCGGAAAAACGCATCGCCCTGTTGATCGACGCCGACAATGCGCCGGCCTCGAAGATCGACGAGGTCCTGGCTGAAGTCGCCCGCTACGGCGTGGCCAACGTGCGCCGCGCCTATGGCAACTGGAAGAGCCCGCGGTTGAAGGGCTGGGAAGCGGTGCTGCACGAATATGCGATCCGCCCGATCCAGCAGTTTGCCTACAGCAAGGGCAAGAATGCCTCGGACATGGCGATGGTGATCGATGCCATGGACCTGCTCTACGCACGCAACCTTGATGGCTTCGCCATCGTCTCCAGCGATGCCGATTTCACTCCGATGGTGATGCGCCTGCTGACCGATGGCGTGAAGGTGTACGGCTTCGGCGAGAAGAAAACGCCCGAGCCGTTCGTCAACGCGTGCTCGAAATTCACCTACCTGGAAGCACTGGGCCAGACCCATGCCAGCGTGCCGGATACCGAACAGGCTTCCAGCGAACAGGCATCGAACGAGCCTGTGGCCAACGACGATGCCCGGCCACGCAAGAGCGGTGCGGAAATGCGCAGCGATACCCGGCTGGTGAAGATGCTGCGCCGCGCGGTGTCCTCGGCCGAGGGCGAGGACGGCTGGTCGCATCTGGGGCCGGTTGGCAGCCAGATCGGCAACCAGGCCTCGTTCGATCCGCGCAACTATGGTTACGGGAAGTTGAGTGACCTGTTGGCGGCGATCGGCCTGTTCGAACTGAAGAAGGACGGCAAGTCGTCCTACGTGCGCGCGCTGCCGAAGAAGAACCGGTAGTGCCGGCCGCTGGCCGGCAATGCCCGGATGCCAGGTCCCGCATCCGGCACGCACACACCTGTATCGATCAGGCGTATCGTTGCCGCTCGCATTGCCAGCAAAGGAAACCCGCATGTTGAAGATCTGGGGCCGCCGCAATTCCAGTAACGTCCGCAAGGTGCTGTGGTGCGCCGAGGAGATCGGCCTGCCGTATGAATCCATCGAAGTCGGTGGCAGCCACGGCGGCACGCAGACACCGGAGTACCAGGCGATGAATCCCAATGGCCTGGTACCGGTGATCGAAGACCATGGCCTGCCGCTGTGGGAATCGAACGCCATCGTGCGCTATCTGAGCGCACGCTACGCATTGGGCACGCTGTACGCCGAAGACCCGATGGAGCGTGCCCAGGCCGAGAAGTGGATGGACTGGAGCACCTCGCGGATGGCGCCGCTGTACAGCGACCTGATCTGGGGCATCATGCGCACCGCCCCGGCCGACCGGGACGAATCGCGGATCAATGCCGCGATCGTGCGCGCCGGCGATTACCTGGCGATGGCCGATGCCACGCTGGCCAAACAGCCGTGGCTGTCGGGCGACAAGTTCGCGATGGGTGACATTCCGCTGGGCTCGCTGATCTACGCCTGGTACGAGCTGCCGATCCAGCGGCCGGAACTGCCGCACCTGGCCGAGTGGTACGCCCGCCTGCGCGAGCGGCCGGCCTACCAGCGCGGCGTGATGTCGCCGCTGACGTAAGCACTGCCCGGTGCTGAAACGCAGCCGAGCATGGCTCGGCTCTACGGTAGTGCCGAGCCATGCTCGGCAGTGCTCTACGGGATCAATACAGGTCCGTTGGATCCACATCCAGCGACCAGCGCACCTTGCGTGCTTCCGGCAGCGCGTACAGCTGTGGCACCAGCTGCGAAAGCACGCCATGCAGTGGCGGCCGCTGCATGGCAGACAGCAGCAGCTGCGTACGCTGGTAGCCAGCGCGGCGTGGCATCGGTGCTGGCATCGGCCCGTAGGCCTCGACCACGTCCTGCTCGCCCAGCAACTGTCGTGCGGCGAGCAGGAACGCATTGGCATGCTCCACCTGCTGCGCTTCGGCGCGAATCAGCGCCAGGTGCGCGAATGGCGGGAATCCTGCGGCTTGCCGCTGGTTCAACTCCGCCTGTGCGAACGGGTGGTAACCACCGCTGACCAGGGTTTCCAGCAACGGATGCCCGGGGTGATGGGTCTGCAGCCAGACCTCGCCGGGGTCACGTGCGCGCCCGGCGCGACCGGCCACCTGGATCAGCTGTTGCGCGAGTTTCTCGCTGGCGCGGAAGTCAGCGGAGAACAGGCCTTCGTCGATGCCCACCACCACCACCAGGGTCAGCTTCGGCAGGTCGTGGCCCTTGGCCAGTATCTGCGTGCCGACCAGGATACCGGGCTGGTCGCCCAGTCTCGCCAGCTGCTGTTCCAGTGCATCGCGACGTGACGTGGTGCCGCGGTCGATGCGCACCACAGGGAAGTCGGCGAAGGCCGCGGTGAGATGCTCTTCCAGGCGTTCGGTGCCGATGCCCTGCGGTTGCAGCGCCAGGCTGCCGCAGGCCGGGCATGCCAGTGGTGCCGGTTGTCGCGCGCCGCAGTGATGGCACTGCAGGCGGCGGCCGCCGCCATGCACGGTCATCGGTGCATCGCAGCGGTTGCACGGTGCGGTCCAGCCGCAGTCGTGGCACAGCAGTACCGGCGCGTAGCCACGCCGGTTCTTGAACACCAGCACCTGCTGGCCGCGCTGCAGGTGCTCGTCGATGCCGGCCAGCACATCGGCCGAGAGGCCATCGTGCAGCGGCCGCTTGCGCACATCGAGGATGCGCACACGCGGTGGCCGCGCATCACCGGCACGCTGCTTCAGGCGCAGGTGGGTGTAGCGCCCGGCGTAGGCGTTATGCAGCGTTTCCAGCGAAGGGGTGGCACTGCCGAGCAGCACCGGAATGCCGAGCGCCTTGGCCCGGACCAGAGCGAAATCGCGCGCGTGATAGCGGATGCCGTCCTGCTGCTTGTAGCTGCCGTCGTGTTCCTCGTCGATGATCAGCAGCCCGGCCTGCGGCAATGGCGTGAACACCGCCGAGCGGGTGCCGACGATGACCCGTGCCTCGCCGCGCGAAGCCGCAGCCCAGACGCGCGCGCGCTCGTTGTCGTTCAACCCCGAATGCAATGCGTGCACGGTGATGCCAAGGCGGCCGCGGAAGCGTGCCAGGGTCTGCGGGGTCAGGCCGATTTCCGGCACCAGCACCAGCGCCTGCCTGCCCTGCGCCAGGCAGTGGATGATGGCCTGCAGGTACACCTCGGTCTTGCCGCTGCCGGTCACGCCATCCAGCAGGAAGGGCTGGAAGCCTTCGGCGGCGTTGATCGCGGCCACCGCCTCGGCCTGGTCCGGGTTGAGGGTGGGGCCGGGCAGCGGCTGCGCATGCTGCGGTGCCACCGTCATCGCCACGCGCTCGGCCAGCGCACGCTTGGCCAGGCTGCGCGCGGCGGTGCGCCAGTCCTCCATGCGTTCGCCCAGTACATCCTCATCCACCACGGCCCCGGCCAGCAGTTCGGCCAACTGCCGCGGGCGGCTGCCGGCGCGCAGCTTCCCGCGCTGGGCATGGCCTTCGGGGGTCAACTGCCAGCCCCAGTGGTGGGTGTCGGGCAGGGCTTCGCCATGACGCAGCGGTCCTGGCAGGGCGGTGCTCAGTACCTCGCCCAGCGGTGCGTGGGTGTAACGCGCCAGCCATTGCAGGCTCTGCCACAGCTCCCCCTGCAGCAGCGGCTGCGGGTCGCACCAGGCCAACGCCTGGCGCAGTCCCTGGCCGTCGTCGGTCTGGCCGTGCCCCACCACCACCCCGACCAGCTCGCGGTTGCCGAACGGCACCTTCAGGCGGCAGCCGACCGCAACCGTGGGGCCATCGCCCTCCGGCAACAGGTAGTCGAACAGACGGGGCAGGGGGACGGGCAGGGCGACCTGCAGGGTCGGAATCGGTGAAAGCATCGGGCCAGTGTACCGGGCCATGCGCGCGCGAATGGCGGGGTGGGAGACGGCGGAGCGGCGCCCGTTGAATCATAAATGTCACCTAAATATCGGTGTCCATTGGAGATTCAGGCTTATCCACATGTTCTGTGGATAACGTTGTGCGTTACCGGTCGACGGGAACGCAGGAGGCCGATGGCGACGAGCTCACGCTTGGGTTGGTTAAAAAATAGCCACACTTAAAAACTATTCAAAATCAACAATTTAAGTGTGAAACATTGCTGAAACAGAGTGAATTCAGCTGCTTGCCGCAGTTTCCCGCGCCGGGAGCGTGGTGCTGTGCACAACCTGCAGCACGAAGTATCCGTGGGCGCAAGTCCTACGGGCGTCGATTGCCTGCCGCTATCATTCCCCCAGACCTTTGGAGTGACCGATGACGGCTGTGCCCGCCCCTGTTTCCTCGACCGCGGCCGGCGCGCTGTCGGCGTTTCTGCGTGGCGTCGAGCGCCGCGCTCTGGTGGTGGCTGAGCTGCAGTGCGGCGATGCCGCGCGCGCCGAACAGACCCTGGTGGCGGTGATGCGCGCGTTCGCGGCCGTTGCCAGCGACCTGCCGATGGCGCAGTGGCCGACCCGCTTCTGGACCCTGCTGGGCCAGCGCCAGGCCCTGCGCGAGCCGGTGGGTGGCCAATGGGCGCCACCGTTGGCCGCGCTGGCTGCGATGTCGCCGCTGCCGCGCCTGGCGCTGCTGCTGCGGGTAGGCGGCAGCCTGGACGAGAGCATCGCCACGCGCGTGCTCGACCAGGACGAGGCCGGCTACCAGCACCTGCTGGCCGATGCCTGCCCGCGCGATGCCCAGGGCCAGCCCGATGCCGCGGCCTGGCGCCAGTTGGCCGAACAGGTACAGGCGCGTATCCGTGAACTGCCGGCCACGCGCCTGCAGCAGCTTCAGCAGCCGGCGGCACCCGCCGCCCACAATGAAGCGCCGACCTCCAGCTGGCGAGCACCGCAGCGGGACGAGCGCGCGGCCGCCCATGGCAAGCGCCGTCGTACGGGCGCCAAGCCGCGCTGGCGTGGTCCGCTGATCCTGCTGGTAACCGTGGCGGTGCTGCTGGCCGCTGCGCTGGGTTGGCGCTACCTGCAGGGACGTTCCTTCGGCAACGATGCGCCGCTGCCGGAAGGCGTCGTGGGCGAGGCCGGTCCGGTGACGGTGGAAGCCCTGCCACCGAGCAAGGTCGACGCCACGCCGGATGCAACGCATGCCCAAGCCAATGAGGACGCAGCGATGCTGGCCGATCGCGACTACCCGCTGGTTGCCGATGCTGACCTGTACGCATGGACCGCCGCGGGCGGTCCGCTGCCGGTGGACGAATCGCAAGCCAAGCCGAGCCGACCGGAGCCGGCCAGTGCCACGCTGGAAACCGCCGCCGCCGATGAATAAGTCCGTGTTCGCCAGCCTGTTGCTGGCCTTGCCGCTGTCCCTGTCTGCGGCGCCGCAATCGTTGAACGTGCCATTGCCGCCGCCATCGCCGGCCACCCCGGCCGCGGCGCCGGCTTCGACCGCGGCACCGGCTGGCTTTGCCCAGCTCGATCCGCAGCAGCAGCGCCAGCGCCGTGCCGACTACGCCGCCTGGCGCGCGTTGCCGGAAGGAGAGCGCGAGCGCATCCGCCAGGCCGCTGCGCGATTCAATGCGCTGCCCGCGGACCAGCAGCAGCGTCTGCGACAGCAGTTCGGCGATCAGGACCAGGCGTTCCGCGACGGGTGGCGGCTGGGCCCGCAACTGGGCCTGGAATTCCCAAAGCTGCATGGCTTGTTCGGCTTCGTGCCTCCGGAGCAGCGCGAGACCGCGCTGGCCGTGCTGCGTCAGCTCAGCCCGGCGCAGCTGGCCCAGCTGGCCCTGGTCGCGCAGCGTACGCCGCCGCAGGAGCGCGACGCCGTGCGCAGCGCCTTCCTTGCGGTGCCGGCCGCCGAACGCGACAGCTGGCTCAAGCGCCAAGCGGGCCAGTAAAAAAGGGGACGGAGGGGATTAAGTCGCATTCGGCACTGACTGGCCAGATACGACTTAATCCCCTCCGTCCCCTTTTTGCTTGGGGCAGCCGGAACCCAGCATTCACCCCATGTCATGGGAATGCGCGCGCCGGGCGCGTAAGATGACCGGCCGCAACCCGGTGCCTGTGCCCTTCGCGCGCAACCGTAGTTCGCGTCAAGCACCTTATGTCTACTGCAACCTCCACGCCGCGCTTCAGCAAGGAAGTCGGCGCTACCGGTCTGCTCGCCCTGCCGCTTGTGCTGGGCCATGTGTCCACCGGTCTGATCTCCTTCGTCGACAACGTGATTGCCGGTCACCACGCCACCGCGACGCTGGCTGCGGTGACCATCGGTACCGCCCTGCTGTGGCTGCCGATGCTGATCCCGATCGGCACCCTGATCTCGCTCACCGCCTCGGTGTCGCAGCTGCACGGCGCTGGCCGCGAGCGCGAGATCGGCCCGCTGTTCCGACAGGCGCTGTGGCTGGCGTTGGGCCTGGGCCTGATCATGTTCACCTTCCTTACGGTGGTGCCGCCGCTGCTGCCGGCCTTCGGCATCGCACCGGACATCGTGCCGGGGGCGACTGCGTTCCTGCATGCGGTGCGCTGGGGCGGCCCGGCGCTGACCCTGTACTTCTGCATGCGCTACCTCAGCGAAGGCATGCACTGGACACTGCCCACCATGCTGCTTGGCTTCGGTGGCCTGCTGGTGCTGGCGCCGCTGGGCTATGTGCTGGCCAATGGCAAGCTCGGTTTCCCGGAACTGGGCGCCGAAGGCCTGGGGATCGCCTCGGCGGTGATGATGTGGCTGCAGGCAACCGCATTCGCCCTGTATCTGTGGCGGACCAGGCGCTTTGCCCATCTGCAGCTGTTCTCGCACTTCGAAGGGCCGCGCTGGAAGGCGATCTGGGACCTGCTGCGCACCGGCCTGCCGATCGGCATCACCGTACTGATGGAAGGCGGCCTGTTCATCGTCACCGCGCTGCTGATCGGCCGCCTCGGTGCCAATGAAGCGGCTGCGCACCAGATCGCGATCAACGTCGCCCAGCTGTGCTTCATGATTCCGATGGGCGTGGCCGAGGCCACTACCGTGCGTGTCGGCCATGCGGTCGGCCGCGGCGATGGCTTCGGCGTGCGGCGCGCGGCCTGGGCCGGCTACGCGATCATCATGGGTACGCAGACATTGTCGGCGGCGGTACTGCTGTTCGGCCACGATGCCATCGTCGGTGTCTACACCAACGACCTGGCGGTGGCCGGCCTGGCCTCGACGCTGCTGCTGTACGCTGCCACCTTCCAGTTCCCGGATGGCATCCAGGTGCTGTCGGCCGGCGCGCTGCGCGGCCTGAAGGACACCCGTGTGCCGATGTTCATCGCCATGTTCGCGTACTGGGGCCTGGGCATGCCGCTGGGCGCCGGGCTCGGCCTGGGGCTGGGCATGGGCCCGCAGGGTATGTGGATCGGCCTGATCGTGGGCCTCACCGCCGCTGCCATCCTGATGGGCTGGCGCCTGCGGCGAAGCAGCCTGCGCATCGGCCAGTCGATGCTGTCCTGAACTTCCGCCCCGCCCCGGCCACCCGTGGCGGGCGATCCCCTGACTTGTGTCCGATGCCGCATCACGCGGCACCGGCTATGCTGGCACCACGGCAAGAAGCCATCCGGAGCGTTCCATGAATCACCCCGTGCCCCCGCTGCCCCCGGCGCGTCGCAACCCCGTCGCCAGTTTCTTCATCGGGCTGTGGGACGTCATGAACTTCACCCGCCGGTTGATCCTCAACCTGGTGTTCTTCGGCCTGCTGTTCCTGCTGCTGGTGATGTTCGTCATCGCCGCAGGCATGGGCGCCGGTGCCAGCAAGTCGCTGCAGGACCGCACCACCCTGGTGATCGCGCCGGAAGGCCGGCTGGTCGAGCAGTTCAGCGCCGATCCGGTCAGCCGCGCACTGGCCAAGGCGGTGGGCGACAACGGTGCCGAAGAGATCCAGCTGCGCGACCTGCTGCGGGTGATCGAGTCGGCCAAGGAAGACAAGAAGATCGAGCGCGTGGTGCTGGAGCTGGACAAGCTGCAGCCCTCGGGCTTCGCCTCGCTGCGTGAAGTGGCTGCGGCACTGCAGGACCTGCGTGCCTCCGGCAAGCAGCTGGTGGCCTACAGCGAGAGCATGGGCCAGTCGCAGTACCTGCTGGCCGCACAGGCCGACGAGGTCTACCTGGACCCGATGGGTTCGGTGGTGCTTGAGGGCCTGGGCCGCTACCGCCAGTACTTCCGCACCGGCCTGCAGGACAAGCTGGGCGTGGACGTGCACCTGTTCAAGGTGGGTGAGTACAAGTCCGCAGCCGAGCCGTACGTGCTCGACGCGGCGTCGCCGGCCTCCAAGGAAGCCGACCTGTTCTGGATGAACGACGTATGGCAGCGCTACCTGGGCGACATCGCCAAGGCCCGTCGCCTGGATCCGGCACAGCTGGCTGCCGGCATCGATACGCTGCCGGAAGGCATCGCTGCTGCTGGTGGTGATCTGGCCAAGTTCGCCCTGCAGCAGAAGCTGGTGACCGCGCTGAAGACCCGCGAAGAGTTCGAGGACCTGATGATCGAGCGCGGCGTGGCCGACGAAGATGCCGACGGTGGCTTCCGCAACGTCGACTTCGGCACCTACCTGGGCCAGCTTGATGCGCGCCGCAACCCGGTCGACAACCGTCCGCAGGTGGCAGTGGTGGTGGCGTCCGGCGAGATCAGCGGCGGTGACCTGCCGGCCGGCCGCATCGGTGGCGAATCGACGTCGGCGCTGCTGCGTGCCGCGCGCGACGACGACGATGTCAAGGCGGTCGTGCTGCGCGTGGATTCGCCGGGCGGAGAAGTGTTCGCTTCCGAGCAGATCCGCCGTGAAGTGGTCGCCCTGCAGGCCGCCGGCAAGCCGGTGGTGGTATCGATGGGCGACCTGGCCGCCTCCGGTGGCTACTGGATCAGCATGAACGCCGATCGCATCTACGCCGATCCGTCGACGATCACCGGTTCGATCGGCATCTTCGGCATGGTGCCGAACTTCAGCCGCGCGCTGGACAAGATCGGCGTGCACACCGATGGCGTCGGCACCACCCGCTTCGCCGGTGCGTTCGATGTCACCCGGCCGATGGATCCGGCCGTGGGCCAGGTCATCCAGTCGGTGATCAACAAGGGCTACGCCGACTTCACCGGTCGCGTCGCCGACGCCCGCAAGAAGCCTGTCGAGGCCGTCGACGAAGTGGCCCGTGGCCGCGTGTGGAGCGGTGCGCAGGCCAAGGAACGTGGCCTGGTCGATGCCTTCGGTGGGCTGAAGGATGCCGTGGCCGACGCCGCCAGCCGTGCCAAGCTGGGCAAGGCCGACGCTTATCGCGTGCGCTACATCGAGAAGGCGGCCACGCCGTTCGCGCAGTTCGTCAGCGGTTTCGCCGGCAGCCGCGCTGGTGCCTGGATGCTGTCCGATTCGGGCATGGCGCGGATGCTGCTGGCGCGCACGATGCCGGAAGTGGATACGCAGCTGCGCTTTGTCGAGAACGCGGCCCGCGAAAAGGGCAATGGCGCACCGGTGAAGGCGCTGGCGTACTGCTTCTGCGGGTTCTGACCGGAGCACATCCACGCATGGCGTGGATCTACTGTAAACGCCCGGCTTCGGCCGGGCGTTCTCGTTGGTGGGGTCGGATCCCTTTGCCCGCAAAGGGTTCTGACCCCACAGGTCACTGCGTCGCGTCGGCCTCGGCCTTGCGCTCGCCCGCAGCGGCGTCATCGACGGATTTCTGCGCGCCCTTGGCGCGGTCCAGCGGCTCCTGCATCGCGCGCGCCATCGCCTTGGGCACCGGTGGCTTCTCCGGGTTCGGCGTTGGCGGGCGCTGGCAGGCGGACAGCAGCACGGTGGCCAGCAGGGACGTGGACAGGACCAGGATGCGCATGGCGGCACTCCGTGATGGGCGTGCGGGCAGTGTCGCATCCTCGGCAGGGGGCGGCCGTGAGCGCGTATCCTTGTTGCATCGAAACACAGCGGGCGCGGCCCCGGAGGACTCATGACCCAGCAACGGTGGCGGCTGGACGGCCAGACTGCCCTGATCACCGGCGCCAGTGCCGGCATCGGCCTGGCCATCGCCCATGAACTGGCCGGGTTCGGTGCCGACCTGATGATCGTCGGCCGCGATATCGACATGCTGGAGACCGCGCGCGACGAGTTGCTGGATGTGTATCCGCAGATGCAGGTGCATGCGCTGGCCGCCGATGTTTCCGACGACGAGGACCGCCGCCAGATCCTGGACTGGGTGGAGGACCACAGCGATGGCCTGCATATCCTGGTAAACAACGCCGGCGGCAACGTCACCAAGGCGGCCACCGAGTACTCCGAAGACGAGTGGCGCAAGATCTTCGAGACCAACCTGTTCTCGGCGTTCGAGCTGTCGCGCTACGCACATCCGCTGCTGGCACGCCACGCGTCGTCGTCCATCGTCAACGTCGGCAGCGTGTCCGGCCTGACCCATGTGCGCAGTGGCGTGGTCTACGGCATGACCAAGGCGGCGATGCACCAGATGACCCGCAACCTGGCCGTCGAGTGGGCCGAAGATGGCATCCGCGTCAACGCAGTGGCACCGTGGTACATCCGTACCCGGCGCACGTCCGGCCCGTTGTCGGACCCGGACTACTACGAAGAAGTCATCAATCGCACGCCGATGCGTCGTATCGGCGAGCCGGAGGAAGTGGCTGCGGCCGTGGGCTTCCTGTGCCTGCCGGCAGCCAGCTACGTTACCGGCGAGTGCATCGCGGTGGACGGCGGCTTCCTGCGCTACGGGTTCTGATCTTCGGAAGGGTAGTGCCGGCCGCTGGCCGGCAACCGCAATCAACTGAATAT